>JBAUZG010000173.1:0-34166 GCA_049585195.1 Bryobacteraceae bacterium
CTACAAATGCAGCGTGCCCCTCGTTCAAATGCCACAAGGTGGGCTCGAAGCCCATCGCGCCCACTGCTCTCAGGCCTCCGATGCCCAGGATCATTTCCTGCTTGAGACGCATCTCCAGGTCTCCGCCGTAGAGCCTGGCCGATAATTCGCGGTCCCACGGAGCATTTTCTTTAACATCGGTATCAAGCAGAAAAAGCGTTACACGGCCAAGAAGGACGCGCCACACTCGAACCAATACGCGCTGCTCTCCAAGTTGCACTGTGACAACGCAGGGTTGACCATCGGGCTTCACCGCGGGTTGAATCGGTGCATTAATCCAATTCAGGTGCTCGTAGAGCTCCGTCTGCCAACCTTCAGACGTTACATGCTGGTGGAAATAGCCCTGAGGATACATGAATCCAATGCCAGTGAGCGGCACGCCTAAATCGCTTGCTTCTTTGCAGAGATCGCCGGCGAGCACCCCGAGCCCGCCTGCGTAGATCGGCAGCGATTGATGTAAGGCGAATTCGGCTGAAAAATAGCAAATCGAGAGGTTCGTTCCATCGAGAAAACGCTGTGACCACCAAGTGCTTTTGGCGTGACGAGCATTATCCAGGTCTCGAATCGCCGCGTCGTATGTAAACAAGAATGTTTCATCTTGCGCCGCTTCCTGCAGCTGTGTCAGACCGATCATTCGCAGCATCAAGACTGGATTATGCGCGGTTAATCGCCACAGGGTGTAGTCAAGGCGCCTAAACACCTCACGAGCCTGAGGATGCCATATCCACCACAAATCGTACGCTAATTCAGGAAGGCGGCCGATCCGTTCTGGAACCGCGATCGCACTGTCATTCATATTCACCCAGCCATAGTTCCAGGGAAGTCTTTATAAGATCCCTGCTATGCTTTTCGTCTTGATCTGGCGAGGAAGGCTTGAGGTCCCAACCCTGCTGAGAATAGTCTAAAGCAGTCACTCAGCAAAGCCCAATAGCCCCATATTGATCGCGAAGAGAGAGATAAGTCGGCCCAGTGCGATGAACCAGGTCGAAACGCGCTTAAGTTATTTCCCTGTCGCGATGCCCGACCGCTCGAGCTGGCGTTTCCTGTCGAGATCGAGCGAAATATTAGTGTGCCCGTAGCGGCCGGTAACCTTAAAAGGGACGACTTTCTGCTGGTGCCAACGCTTAAACAACGGGTTCATTACCTTCAGAAGGAAGGATTTGACCCCGGTTTCCGTTGCTGAGACATTACCTTTTGTAATCAGCAGGCCATGCATCTTCGTCCCGTAATCCATCAGGCTGTAGTCACCATCGAGTGAAGCGTGTGCTCCTGGCACCTCGAACTCAACATGCGACAGATGCGCCATACCATCGCTGATTGTGAATCGGCCCTTCAGGTCGGAAAGCACCGTCACGGGATTTTCGCCCTTGCCGGGCTTCTTATTCTCCGCGCTCTCACTCAGCCGGGTCAGGCCTTGCTCGGTCCGCTTGTCGGTGAACCTGCCACGTACAAGTCCAAAACCGCCGGTGACCGTCATTGCACGCAGAAAGGAATCGCGATTGGCTGATATGTGGGCATGGAGGTGGGCTGCAAGGTTACCCGTCATTGGCGGCTGGTTGTCGGAAATGACCAGATTCATGAGATCTTCTATGCGTGCGCGGCGGGTTACTACCTCGAGCGACAAATTCTTATCGGGGTTTCCCCGCGTGCCGGTAATCGATCCCGTGACGGATAAGTCCGTTCGATCGAATGCCGCAGCGATATTAGTTAAATCAATGTCGCCGTTCGTCGCATTCACGCCGACCTGGTAATTCACCGCGAGCCCGCGTTTGTGGCCGGTATCGCGGACCGTAAAGTCTCTGACGTTTGCTGCGCCATTGACATTGATGCGTGCCAGATTGCCGCCGAATCTGCCCTGACCAAACAGGGTGCCACTCAATTCTTTAAAGAACGCGAGATTCGCGTCATCATAGTGGAAAGTACCGTGAACGGGAACACTGCCCGTGTCCTTCGGATTCCAAGGACCGAACGCTCCCTGGGAAACGACTATGCCTGGCGGTTCCGAATTGTAAAGCCGCACGTTGTAGGCGAGCGCAGTGTGCGGACCTATATTGTGTACTGCGAGTTTGTATACCTTGATGTGTAGCGGTGTCGGGTTGGATTTCCGGTAGAACTCGAGAATAGCCCCATCGGCATAGAGATTGTCGATTGGCATCGAGTCTTTCGAATTGCTATATGTCAGCGGCATCACAGGGCTCGGCTCGCCAGCAGGTTCTTTGGCGGGCACTGTAAGATGCAGACCGTCAACTCGAACGGTTCCGATTCTATGTTGGAATGTAAACAACATTGGATACGTGTTCGAGATGGTCAGCTTCCGAATCGTAATCAAGGGCGGTTGATCTTTGTGCCTGAAACGCAAAAACCGGATTTGCTCGGCTATACAACCTGGTGGGAAGTACGTCCTGCGAAACTGGCCAATCGTGACGGTGCGCAGCGAGCGTTCCTGCAATGTATCGATCACGTCCTGCTTCGTGAACGGCCAGTAGATACTGAAGATAATCGCGTAAAAGACTGGAGCGCTGGCAACAACACAGGCGAGGACGATCCACAGCCACCGGAAAGACCGTTTTGTCAACGGATGACTCTGTCTTGTTCGAGTTTCGAGAGAGGCTGGCGAAGACATACTCCGATATGGCCCTCATCTAGGTGACTCTGAGCGCTGGAAACCGTTTCGTCTCGAGGAAACCCGTGCCGAGCGGAGTCTGATGGAGAAGTCTCGTAAAGTCTCTATGTCGTAGGGTTTAGCTTCTGACGATGCTTCCCAATAGTCCGGCGCCTTTCACAGCCTGACGTATAATCCGGGAACGCGGTGTTCTCGCGATTCTTGTTAAAGGCGAAGTCCATGTACCAATACACTTTGCCCCATGAAATGGTGGGTGAGCAGCAACGTCTGGCGCTAATGTCAGCCTTGCTCGATCCCGTCGAGCGTGCTCATATTGCGCGTCTGGGAGTGCGTCCAGGTTGGCGCTGCCTGGAACTCGGCTCGGGCAACGGATCGATCGCGCAAAATCTGGCCGAGCGCGTTGCGCCCACGGGTCATGTGGTTGCGAGCGATATCGATCTTAGCTATATCGCGGATCTGCAAGTGCCGTGTCTTGAGATCCGTCAAATCGATGTCGTTAACGATGTAATTGAAAAGGGCTCTTATGACTTCGTTGTCGCGCGTGCCCTGCTTCACCATCTCAAATCTGCTAATCAGGCCCTGGAGCGCATGGTCACCGCGCTGAAGCCCGGAGGCGCGCTTCTTTCGATCGAACCGGACATGCTGCCCTCGACTGTCGCCGAGCCGGATTCGATGAACATGTTCTGGCAGGGATGGCTAAAGTGGTCGGTTGAAGCTGGTATCGATTACTTTGTCGGCCGCAAAGTTCCGGCTTGGCTAGATTCGCTCGGGCTCGAGGACGTTGCCGGGGAGGGGCACACCGCGCAGTTCAACGGCAGGTCGGACTGGGCAACGTATTGGGCCGAGACTATGCGGGAGTTAGCACCTGCACTGATGAAGTCGGGTTACATTACGGAGAAAATGCTTGGGGATTTCCATGCCCATTATCAAGACCCGCATTATTGGACCAGCGTGATGACCTTCACAGCGAATTGGGGACGCACGCCTACGTGAGCCAGGATTCGCGATGGCAGGAGACTGAATGTCGTCTGTACTCCCAGCTGGCATAGAGCGTAGAAGGCGCTGCTCCCTCCAGCAAGTTTCGCTTCAGGATACTTTGACGCGGCCGATTCACAAAAAAAGAGTGCTGATGGATCCGCCCTTATGGATGCACTGAATCGCGCGCGCAAGCAGAGGAGCTACGGAAAGTGTCCGAATCTTGCCACCATTTCTGGGCCGTTCCGGTTGCGGGATCGAATTGGTTACGATCATTTCCCCCAAGGAAGAGGCATTGATGCGCTCGACGGCCGCGCCGGAAAGGACGGCGTGAGTCGCACAGGCGGTGACCGATTTTGCGCCATGACTGATTAGCGCTTCCGCACCGTTGACCAGCGTACCCGCCGTATCAACGATATCGTCAACCATCAGACAGTGTGAGTTCCGTACGTCACCGATAATGTTCATCACCTCAGCTACATTCACCTCACTTCGCCGTTTGTCGATAATCGCTAACCGGCAGTTGAGGCGTTTTGCAAACGATCGCGCGCGTTCGACACCACCCGCATCGGGCGAGACAACCGTGAGCTCCTCACAATGAAAGCGCGAAGCAATGTATTCCACCATGACCGGACCAGCAAACAAATGATCGACCGGAATATCAAAGAATCCTTGGATTTGTGCGGCGTGAAGATCGAGTGCCAGCACGCGGTCGGCACCGGCCGTCTCGAGCAGACTGGCAACCAGCTTCGCCGAAATCGGCATGCGCGGCCGATCCTTGCGGTCCTGACGTGCATACCCGTAGTAGGGGAGAACGGCAGTAATGCGCCCGGCGCTGGCACGCTTGAACGCGTCAATCATGAGAAGCAGTTCCATCAGGTGATGATCGACGGGCGCACAGGTCGGCTGTACTACAAATACATCCGCTCCTCGAACGTTTTCCTGGATCTGCAGATGGATCTCACCATCGGCAAAGCGCCGGATCATGGCCGCGCCGGGAGCGCATCCGAGAACCATGCAAATCTCTTCAGTAAGAGCAGGGTTGGCATTGCCGCTGAAAACCGCATATTCGCGCCTCACCGGTTCGACAAGACTTCTGCTCGCAGTTGTTTCGATTTTGTCCAGTTGCTCTACCACGAACCCCATTGCCATGTTCCGCTCTCCCTCGCTGTCAAAAAATGGTTGTCCGCCGAAATTAGACCGTCAGTTCCTGTTCGAGAGTTCGCCATGTCTCATCGGCTGACGAATCCCAGCTGAATCGCGAAGCCTGCTCTAAACCTTGACGCCAGAGATATTCCCGCGTACGGTCATCGCGAACTAGAGTTTGTATACCTCGCACAATTTCGTCGGTATTCAGCGGGTCCACCAGCAGCGCCGCCTTGCCCGTGACTTCGCTGAGCGAGGAACATCGGGAAGTGAGGACCGGCGTGCCGCAGGCCATGGCCTCGAGTGGAGGCAGTCCAAAACCTTCGGCGAGCGATGGAAAAAGAAAGGCGACAGCGCCGGCATACAGCCCCGGCAGGCATTGCTCTTCAACGTAGCCAGGGAAAATGACGCGCGGGAGACGTGGCTCCGAATCGAGCGAAGCGAATGCGTTATCGGTCGACAGCCGGCCCGCAAGAACCAGGTGCCAGTCAGGCGCGATCAAAGGAAGGATCTTCTGCCACGCCTCCAGAATGCGCTTGACGTTCTTTCGAGGCTCGACCGAAGCGACACTCAGCAGATAGCGGCCGGGCGGCAGGCCAAGCGTTTGGCGCGCGGTCGCGATGGCGCTCTCGCTCTGCGGCTGGAATTGCCGGCCGACACCGTTGTGAATGACCGTGATCTTTTCACCGGGAACGCCGGTTAATCGCATAATCTGGCTCTTTGTATATTCCGAAACCGCAATTACGCGCCGAACGTTCCGTACAAGCGTCGGGATAATCGCTCGGTAACATCGCGCGAAGTTCTTGCTGAACCACTCCGGATGTTCTAGTGCGAAGAGATCATGAATCGTGACGACTTGACGGGAAAACCAGCACGGTCCTGTGTTGCAGGGACTCCAGAGAATGCCCGATCCTACGCGGGCAGGCAGCGCAATCTGCTCCCACATGTGCCCCCGGGCTCCTTTCAATTTGCGCTTCGGTTCCACAAAGGTGACGCGGCGGGCGAGCCTACGAGAAAGTTCTTCCGCGTAACGCTGTACACCGGTAATTTTGTGCACACGGAATCGTCCGTTGACGGCCACGACGCTCGGCATCGACGTAGGGTAGAAGTTCATCGTTTAGCTCGATCAGGCGTTCGAAGGAATTGCTAAATTGAACTCGCCGGATTTCAGGTTCGCGTTGTCCGGCAGTTTCGGTCGGTTGTTGCCGGCATTTCGGTAGAGCATTAGCAAAAGCAACACCACGCCAAATAAAGGCAGAGATTGCAAGATGTTGAGCCCAGGAATCCGGGCGACAATATTAGCTGGACTCCAGGCGTTGCTAAGCAGTACATAACTTGCGGCCAGGAGTCCGACATGTTTGAGCCGGTCCAACCTACCGGCCAGGAATGCGAACACCGGCAGCACAACGCCGTAATGATGATCCCAGGCGATAGGCGAGGCAAGGGTCATCGAAATAGCGGCAATGCCGAAGTCTTCTCCTGCCCCGCGGCTTCGGCTATTTAATCGAAAGAATAGGGAGAAACAGATTAGAAAGAAGGAAGTAATCGTCGTAACAGCATAGACCACCGGATGATAAGGCGGAAACGAATGGATCGTGTACTCGAGGCTGTTGCCGTTGAGCAGCAACCGGTTCATGAGTCCGTTAACGCTCAGGTTGTAATAAAACGTCTCGCCGCGCTTCCCCATGAACGCGAGTACATCCAGATACCGAATGTGGTCGTGCCAACCGAAGAGCTGCACCGCAAGCAGAAATCCGGCGCACACCACTGCGGCGCAGGCAAGTAAGGATCTTACCCTTCGGCGAAGCAGAAACCAAACGGCAAACAACGCGTACTGAGGTTTTATCAAGATCATCAGGCCCGTCAGTACGCCGGCCGGAACTTCCCGTCCCGAAATCCAGCAGTAAAACGCGGCGGAGAACAGGAGCGAAAGGAAGATCTGGATCTGGCCCAAGTCATAGGCCCACATGAGCGGAAAGAACAGCAATCCGGATAGCACGGCGGTCAGCACGAGCAAACCTGTATGTGTGCTTTGGCCGCTCGGAAAAGGCAAATGGTTTCGAGTAGCGCGTACAACAATGGCGGCACAGAATGCAATCGTTGCCCAAACAGCCGCCCATGACAACCAATTCAGCAGATGTATGACACTCGGCTCATCGAGCCCGAGACGTTGAAGCGCATACAAGGGTAAGAGAGAAGTAAGCGGATATTGAAATTTAGTATGGTGCAGGAAAAATACCGTGTCGTAGATTGGCTGACGGGCCGCATGAGCGCGCAGCGCTTCTAACATCGGCCCCCACGAATCTGTTCCCTGAATTCCACGGAAGAAATACAGCCCTGTCACCGTAAGGCTGTTGCTGAGCACACCGCGCGGCAGCATTCTCATCTTTAGGAACACGAGAGAAAGAACAAGCAGAACTAAATTGAGAATGAATCCGTTAAGAATGGCGAATGCCAGCAGGCGATGCGCCAGGGGACGGTCAGCCGATAACCATAATTTTGCTGCTAATCGGCCCGAAGCTGGCGAAGGAAGCTTACGATCGATTCTATTCATGGCTCAGGCTCTCCGTTTGAACAGAATCCAGTTCTCCGATTCGGCAACTTTGTCGTAATGCCGGGCCAACAGAGCGGAACAATGCTCGAGTAGGATGTTGGTCCGTCCGCCTCGATAGCCGCCCTTCTGGTACATCAGGATATCGGCGTTTCCCACAAGCCTGGTCGCAGGCGGGAGAAATCGCTCCGTAAAATTTGTTCCATAGTCAAAGAACGGCGACCCGCCGGAAGCGGGATCTCGCAGCAGGGCGTAGGAGAACGGGTTCGAGAAGCAGAGGCAGCCAATCGTTTCGCTCGAGGCCGAATTCGCGCGAATTAAATGCAAACCCTCATTGACGAACGAGGCGTATGTCTTGCCGTTCGCTTCTTCGTGATCGACTCCCGTGGGATCGATACGATCGTAGAATCTGAGACCGGCGAGATGTGGAGCGTCGATCATGGCAGAGGCGGCGCTTAGCTGTGGACGCGATCTGGCGACCATCGCCAACCCCCAGGCATTCACGGTAGCCATGAGCGTGGGCAGCAACGCCACCCAAAGCGCGACGGCAATAGCGCCCGAAAGGGCAACTCTCGCCTTCGAGCGTTCCGCTCCGCGTAAACACTGTCTCACCAGTTTGCTGGCGATAATCAGCATCGCCATCTGGACCAGAGGCATTCCGGCGCGCTGTGTGTTCGAGGAGGACAGAGCAAAATCCGAGAGCAACACAATGGCGATAAACAGAAGAATTCTCGTGGCGGGCGAGCGGCGGCTTCGAGCGAAGACAGAGCTCGGAAAAAGAAAGGCCAGAGCGGCAAGGCCGAGAAGCCCAAACATCTCAGTCGCATTTCGTGCCACAGTGCGAAGAGCATCGTGGCTCTGAGCGAACCGAACGCGTCGCGCGAGTGCCGTATTGAGAATGTCGCGAGCCATGCTCGAAACATCCCAGCGGAGATAAACAACCAGCGCGACAGCGACGATCAGGAACCCAGTCAGCATCGCTGGAATGTGCTTCCGTGTTTTACCCGTCGCAGCGTAGGCCGGGCCTATCAGCAGCAGCGCGACGAAGAAGTAATTCACTTTTAGAGTGAGCAATAGGCCGGTGGCCAAGCCGGTCGACAGTCCGCCATAGAGCCAGGAGAAACGCGAACCGGACGCGGCTGGAAGATAGAGCTCGATCAGAATCAGCGACAAGAGAGCATAACCGAGACGGTTATATTGCATCGCATATCCCGATAATTCGAAGGGCTCTCCGAGCGGAAATGGCGCGAGCCAGAACAACACTACAAAACAGAGACACAACAGCGCGGACCAGGCTTCGAGCCGTGTGCGAATTAAAAGGAGCGTCCATATGCCGACTGCAAGGCCTACGGCTGCCGACGAGTACACGATGCCAACGGCAGCAAACTTCGATGCCCATAACCCCGCAGCGGAAATAAGATAGCTAAGTGGACCGAAAGCGCTAAAGAAATCAAGGTGCGGCCTCTGCCCGTGCAGAACGCGCCAGGCGCCGTCAAACATGATGAAACTGTCTTGTCCATAGCTGGCGATCGGGGGAAGACCGGCTCCGAGCGTGACAAGCGATGCCGCGGCTGTGAATAGTAACCCCAGAATGAAGAACAGCGGTTGTGAGGCGGGTAGAGTCAGGCCGCGTTCGACTGCACGCTCCACGATGATTTGTGACTCTTGCTGTTCGGAAGCATCAAGTGTACCCAGTCGCACATCGGCTGATGCGTGAAGGTTTGCGTCCGGTAGACTAAGCTGCGTTGACATAGAATTTCTTAAGGATCAGAGGGCCAAAACAATACAAAGAACAATGAGCACGGCGACAATCTGGCTGCTCCTATCTCTGAATGCAAACACAATGGGATCGTCCGTCATGCTTCCGCGATTCGTCAGGATCAACATTCTGCTGACCCAGAATGTGAGTGCGAGGCAGACGAACCACAATGGCTCAGAGTGGGCGTACAACTTAAGCACATCCTGACTGTTGAGATAGAGCGCCAGTACGACCACGGAAATGTAGAGCGCAGCGCTCGTGAATCCTTGTAGCACTGAGGTGTCCGCCGCAACGTAAGGCCGGCGTCCTATGTGACCGGCCCCCGAATCGCCGGCGACCTTCAACTCGGTCAAACGCTTCAAAAGCGCGAGCCCCAGAAATATGAAGACCGAGAATGCCAGCGTCCAGATCGAGACAGTGATAGAGGTCGCAAGACCGCCGAACAGGATTCGCAGGGTATAGAGAAACGCGAGCACGATCACGTCCAGGCACAACACCTGTTTGAGCCCCACAGAATAGGACAGATTGAGCAGGGCGTAGACGGCCAGCAACCACCGCGCACCGCTAGGTAGTAGACATGCCGAAGCGATAACGGCCGTCGTGAGCGCGACTAAAGCACAAACTCCGGCTCGAAT
Organism: Bryobacteraceae bacterium; assembly: GCA_049585195.1. GTDB lineage: Bacteria > Acidobacteriota > Terriglobia > Bryobacterales > Bryobacteraceae > KBS-96. The sequence continues at coordinate 9,729 of JBAUZG010000173.1, forward strand.
GGACAGGGCTCCCGAGGCAAGTGGCCGGTTCCGTTTGCGGGGATGTGCTCGATCTACTTCGAGATCGAGAAGATCGTTGAGCAAATAGAATGCAGAAGCGCAGAGGGAGAAAGAGAAGAAGGCGAACAACGCCGTAAGAATTCGAGATACCTGTACTTCATGTGCCAGAAGCATTGGAACGAAGATGAGAGTATTCTTCGACCACTGATGGATGCGAAGTGCCTTCAACCATGTCGTCCAGATCGAACGGCGGTTTGAAAATCGGGCCACGACGGCCACGCCTTCGTTGTCGAGTGCAGTAGTTATCGTCTGCGGAGCGCCGACCGTAATAGCGCCAGCAGACGCGCGCCACACGGCAAGATCGGCCCGGGAATCTCCGGCATAGAGGAAAGGTTCGTCCCCCAAACGATCTTTGATCGCGAGGAGTTTTGATTTGCCTTTCAGGTTCGTTGACCCGTCACTTGCAAGAACGTTCTCAAACAGACCACAGTGACTCGAAACAGCCTCGGCGTGAGATTTGTGCGCGGCGGTAGTCAGCCATAAAGAAGCTCCTTCCTTCTTGCGATTCTCCAGGTATTCAAGAAGCTCAGTATTATACGGAAGAAGTGCGGCATTCACCTGGGAGCAGCGGGCGATTTTTTCCTTGAAGTAGGCGCGGCCACGCATAATCCAGAAAGGCAACACAAACAGAAGCAGCGGATTCTTTCGAAGCGCTGCAACTAGCGCTTCGGCAACCATATCTGTATGAATCAAGGTTCCATCGAGATCCACGCAGATTAACGCAGGGCGTTCAGCTTGTTCTGTTTGTAGTGCCCGGCTATGACTATGCCGGACAGATGATTGTCTAGTTTGGTTCATGATCACCTTTTTCAGTGCCGTTGTTTAACTGAAGTTTTGGGCGACTGCGGGCGCCCACCCGAGGTGCCTGTGGCCCCCATTTCATTTCCGAGTTCCGGTGTGACTTTCTTACTCTGATGGCCGTGCAGGTTCAACCGTGCAATCGTCAGTAGGCGCCATTGCGAAGCACTACCGCAGCTAAAGTGCGCGACAAAATGTGCAGATCCAGCCAGACCGACCAATTCCGCACGTAGTATTCGTCGAGAGAAACGCGTTCCGCGTAGGTTGTGTCATTGCGGCCTGATACCTGCCATAAACCGGTAATACCGCCTGGCACTCTCATATACGAATCGAAACTCTCACCATAGCGGCTGATCTCGGCCCGCACGATAGGGCGAGGCCCGACCAGGCTCATCTCACCCCTGAAGACATTCCACAATTGCGGCAACTCGTCGAGACTGCTCCTTCGCAGAAAGGTTCCTATGCGAGTAACCCTCGGATCGTTCTTCAACTTATGATCGAGGCTCCATTCGAGCCGAAGGGCAGGATCTTTTACCAGATACTCCTGGAGCACCTCGTCGGCGTTCATTACCATCGAGCGGAATTTCCAGGCACGAAACTCTTTACCGCCGCGGCCAATTCGTCTTTGAAAGTACAATACGGGTCCGCGGGTATCGATCCAGATCAGGCAGACTGTGACGGCCGCGAGCGGCAGTACAACGGGTAGTGTGGCGAGTGTGAGAATCAGGTCGAGAATCCGTTTGGCGATGCGATTCTGCGGAAGTAGTAGTCTCTGCCGCATCTCCAGCCCAAGCAGGTTTCCTACCGCTTTCGTCGTAACGAGCAAGTTGGAAGTCTCGCTCGAGAGTTCAGGAATAGCCAGAATGTGCGAAAACCGTGTGGTGAACCGGGCCAATCCAGGCGAGTTATTCCGAAGCAGGTCCGGCGTGACGACCGCATAAGCTCCGGCTTTGACGTCAAGCTCAGGGATTTGATGACTCGATATTACCGGAATCGCCGTCGCCGGCATATATGGTTCGTGGCCGTCGTGAACGATCGCGAGCGGCTTGAGGCCGAGCCAGGGATTGCGAAGCATTAAGTCGGCGATCGTTGCAGCGCGCGCAGGGGTGCCGAAAATGACAGCGGGATATCCCCACCACTCCCGACGCCCCAGCCAACTCCGTACCATTGCTCTCATTGCCGGAATCAGCATCGCGCTTAATCCAATAGCGGCAAACAGCGCGGGTTTTACGTATGAGCTCGCGCCTCGAAGCGACAGAGTCATGATGCTCAAAAAGACGAACACAACAGCGGAACAAAGAGTGCAACGGCGGATCTCTTCGGGTGGTGTGAGCGCCAAACCGGAATACAATCCCACTGCTGCAAACGCAATCCAGAAGAAGCCAAGAAAGGGAAGCAGAGTGAAATAACTTTCGACATCAAGACCACCCCGTGTCAGTGCTTTCACACAGACCGCAACGCCCACAGCCAGGCACAGCGCCACGCCATCGGCAATGATGAGGCTCGTGATCATCCATGCCGGCGAGGTTCGTCTGAGCCGGAGGTGGATACGGTTCGATAATTGGTGGACTGCTGCTGTACTCATAAGAACTGGACTTAATGCTGAGTTTGGTAGCGGCAGATTACAAGAAACTGCGCTACGCTTTGACCTTGAATATCTGGGCTATCCGGAGTCGAGCAGCGGATATCAGAGGGGGTTCGACCCATTGCGTTATAGCGAGCGAGATCATTACAAGAAGCAATAAATAGCTCGCAAGCAGGCCGGGAGTTTTTAGAATCAGAAGACCCAAAGGGTGCCCCACAGTAAACGTGAGATACACCGACTTAAAAAGTAAATACACGGGATATTGAAGTAGATAAATCGCGTAGCTAGCTTCACCGAGCAGCACAAAGACACGGCTTCCAAGAAACCGAACGACTAGTCCGTCACCCACGGAGCAGCACAGAATAAGAGCAGTAAGGGCCGGCACCATCAACCCGTTGTGCACGATAGGATACGGAATCACTCCGCTTACATATGCAGCCGCTAAAAGAATGCAGACCGTCGGCCAGAACAGCCATCGCACCCGGGTCACTGCCTGCGGCCGGAGCGACTTGAAAATCCGGCTCAGCGCAACTCCAGATAAGAACTCGGCCACATGGAACACAGGATTATGCAATAGCAGTCCAAGCCAGCCTGCGTACTCTTGCGTCTCGAATAGTTCATGGGAGCGCGTGTCCATGATCGCCAGGTGATCCGGATTGACAATCGAATAAATACAGGCCGGCAATAGCGCCGTGACCCAAAATCCGAACACCAGCAGAATGCTCTGCCGGACAGACCTTTCCAAAAAGTATTTGCGAACGACGGGGAACAATCCATAAAAGAGAACCTCGACAGAAACCGACCATGCTGGATAATTCCAAGTCATTGCGGTGATAGGACTCAATGATTGCAACAGAAGCGGCGCGGAAACTGCCGTTGCTATTCCTTGCATCAACGTGCCGTGCGGAATCTGAACAATGAAACTCGGTGCGCAAGCTACTAAGGCAAGCAAATAGAGTGGATAGACTCTCGCCAATCGCTTGGCATAGAATTCACGAGCAATCAGGTTCCGAGTGAGATACGTGTGGCCCAATACGAAGCCCGACAGAATGAAGAAAAATTGCAGAACGAAGGCGGCCCCGTGCAGAAACGGGAAAAGCCCCGGAAAACTAGTGGCTGTGGCCGTACGTCCGAAGTGGTAGAGCACGACGATGAAAGATCCAAGGAATCGCAATCCGGTCAGCGCGTTCAGATGCTTCGAAGATTCTCCGCGCGTCGCCTTCGCAGGACGCGGAGAACTTTCCGGCGTGACCGTAACGATTGATAATGCGAGAGGAGAACCGCCCCGCGGCGGCTGTTCGGTACGCGTTGGCATCTTCAGGCTAAATCTCGTTGAGAACGGAAGCGGAAATATCCCGTCGCGGGGATTGACTAGCGGTCACAGCCGCCTCATGCGCCCTCCGCGTGGAAGGCGCCCGCTTTTGTCGCATGTGAAGAAACAGTCCACTGACTAACAGAAACACCATGCCTGGTACCGCCCGGCCGCTCGACCAGTAGAGGCAACGGGATACGTCCGAAAGCCCCAGGAACAGGACCGGGTAGAGGCAAAGGCCCCAAGCCCTTGCACTTTTGAACGAGCGATAGAGGACGGCTGAAAGTAGCCCTATGGAGAACCAGTAGAGCAGGCCGCCGGCCACGCCAAAATCAATATAGGGAACCAGCAGGCCGTCTCCGTTATTGAACTCTGCGTTTGCGCCCCGGTACAGCATCTTAAAGTAATCGTCGACGTTCACTGGCGTACCCAGGATCGTATCTGTTACCTGATTCAAAACAGGGAACCGCCAAAGGAAACTCAGCACGAAATACGGCACATTTAATGGGGTGTCCAGCCGGTGCAGGAAGAACGCGCCGTTGTTAAGCGCCGTGACGTAGTAACCAGCTAGCCGGCAACCTTCGAATGCCCAGAATGAATACGCGCCGCCCGCATAATATGTGACCCAGGAACGAAAATATTCAAAAAAGGAGAAGACAAAATACAGACCGCCGGCAGCAACGACCGGAAACGCGTTCAAGCTTCGCCGGAGCCGGCGAGTATTACATTTCGGAGCGATCAGAAACTGCACCAGAATTGTAGCGAACGGGACTACGGTCTCGATCACCGCAAGACGCTCGCTATTTAGCATCGTGCGCACGACGGCGCAGAAGAATAAGGCCACGATTGAGAATCGAATCCGTCGCCAGTTGCCTGCCCGGATAATCAAAGCCCCCAGGACAGCAGAGGCGATGCCAAACTGTGTGAAGCTTGTCAGCCCCGGGATGTTCTCGAGATATTTGAGCCGCAAAGTCTCCGAAATACCGTGCTGTCCTGAAATCAAAGCGACCAGCACACCTACGTTCAGTCCGCGTTTCAACGCGACGGCAGCCCAAACCGAGTAACCGATAATGCATAGATAGAAGCTGATCCGATACAGCAGCAACAGAGTTTTCAGGTGAAGCGGCGGCTCGACTGCCGTGTTCGCGTGCACCCATCCGGAGGGCCGGGCATTGGGAGTCAGGTAGCCTAAACCAAACAATACGATGCTGCCGGCAATCATCACCATAGCCTCCAGCCCAAAGTATTTCGGCGTGCGCCACAGATAACGATAGAGGGAATCCGGAACGATCGCAGCGGCAATCGTCACAAGTAGGCTTAATCCGCAAAAAATCCAACCGGGGCTGAGCCACCATACAGCTTCTTTTCTGGTCATTGTTGTTAGTCGCTTATCGCGGAGGCCGCTACTTCACACGATTGCCTTGCCTCCGATCGGGCCCACAAGTCAGTAGTGCGGCAAACTGTCCAGACCATACTGAAGCACACGAGTAATTCGGCGCTAAGGACCGAGCCGGCCATGCCTACTTCCGCAAAATGCGGTGCCAGCAGGAAAGCCAGAGTAATGTTCAACACCCCGCCGCAGAGGATAATTCGATTGACAATGCCGTCCCGTCCGAGCGGCAGCAGCCACTGCAATCCGACGGAATAAGTGACGGAAAGAATGAGCGGCAGTGCTGCCAGTATTCGAAGAACCGGAACGGCCCTGCCGAATCCTGGCCCTGCGAGTAGCCGGATCAGCTGCGGCGCAGATAAGAACAAGATGCAACTTAAGAAAGCTCCGGCCGCAGTCATAAGCGCGATGCCTGTTCGGGCCAGCTTCGCCGCCTGCTCTCTCGCCGAGGCCGCAAGATAGCTCAGGCGAGGATATAAGGCTTCCCGAATCGGGTTCAGCAGCCCGAAAATGGCCTTGCTGATTTTTTCGGCGACTGCAAAATACCCGACGGCTTCCGGTCCTGCGAACAGCCCTAGCACGAAGGAGTTTCCCACTCCATACAGGCTTTCTGCGCTCCGGAACACGAACATCGGCCAACCTTTTCTCAGGGCTTCGATTACTTCTGTTGGGCGTGGATACCGCCAGGAAAACTCCCGTATAGCCAGCGCAATTCCGATGGAGGTAGAAACGGCTGCTGCTAAGGCCTGTAATGCGATTACTTTGAAGCCATCTTCAGGGCGATGCACAAACACAAAGATGCCGGCGAGCGCTGCGCTCTTCGCAGCTATTTCGAGCCCTGCCGCGAGCCGGAGTCTTTCGAGTCCCTGAAAGAACCAAAGAGGTGTGCATCCCTGAGCCAAAGAATAGAGGATCCCTGCAGCGATCATCTCCGGATGCGAGCGGAGAATAACAACGTGCAGCGACACAATCATCGCAAACAGGATGCTTATTACACTGAGAACGGCCTGCGCGCCCAGTACGCCCGACATAATGGATGCGCATGCTTCTTTGGAGTGCCTGTTCTGCGACATCTCACGAGTTGCGGAAAGGTTAAACCCGAACTCGATTAAGAGAGCACCGATCTCGCCAAGCGATAAAACAAATGCGACGGTTCCCCAGCCCTCGGCATGCAGCGTTCGAGCCAGATAAGGGACGCTCACCAGCGGGAAGACCTTACGGCAGATCTGCACTCCATACAGAGCGGCCGCATTATGTGCAATCGGACTGCGTCCGATCTTCTTTGATCCATTCCTTAGTTGCCGTAGCATGAACTTATTCACCGGGCGTCCGGTTCAAACGATATGCAATCCTTCCGGCGGCTCTTGGTACTCGCCACGTTTGGTTCGTCGCTCTATCAGCAAGCCGTCAGAGGTCCGGCGGCGGCTAACAGCACCGGCACGGTTCGTGTGACGGCGCTCGGCGCTCTTTCCGACGGCACGAACGCGGCGGCCACCACCGCTGCCTTCCGATCCGCGTTCGTTGCCGGGTCGTCGTCCCAGATTGTGGTCCCGCCCGGAACGTACCTGATTAACAATTCGACGGGGCCCCTCATCGCTGCCGATTTCAACGGGGAATTGCGATTTGAATCTGGCGCCAAGCTTGCATTTACGAGCAGCGAAAAATCCGGGCTTCTGTTTTTACGCGGAACAGGCGCACGGATCGAAGGGCTTCGCGCAGATTATGTCCGTGAACCCTCGTTCCGCCACAGCCCTCAAGAGCAGTTGAAATTTAGCGATACAACCGACACGCTTTTGACCGATACCGTTGTCAAGCACAGCCCTGCTGCTGGCATTCTTTTCTTTAACTGCATGCGGCCGAAGGTCATCAATGCTCAAGTGATCGGATCGCTCGCCGACGGCTTGCATTTCGCGAACTGCCAGGACGCCGACGTTGACCGGCTCACAACAGAGAATACAGGAGACGACGGCCTCGCTTTCCTGAATTATGCGGCTTACCCAAACAAGACGGGAGGGCGCGCACGCAACATCCTGATCCGGAATTCGATGGCTCGCGGCATCGCTGTCGTAGGCCAATCGCGAGTCGTGATTTCCGGTTTCACCATTGAAAACACCGCTTCGAGTGGCATTCTTTGCGATCAGGATAAGACCTTCCGGACCCGCATACCCGCAGATGTCCGATTTGAAAACGGCCGTATCCTCGGTGCAGGCACTTTGGCGCGCTCGCCCGGAAGCTTATACGGAATCGAATTCAATTCACAAGCCAATTGCGATTTTCTAAACATCACCGTTGTCGGTTCCCAAGGCGCCGGCGTCAGCGGAACCGCTCCGGCCGGCAGCGCCACACTCCGTAACATTCGCGTCGAGCAACCCCATAGCGGAGGTGGATTTAATTTCTACCGGACGGCCCTCGTCGACATCTCCAGTTCAACTGCCTCAGACATACCGAGCTACGGTTTCGTATTTAACCGCTGCGCCCGGGTTATCGCCCACGATCTTTTCGCCATCAGCACGTCAATGAGAGATCCGCTGCGGCGGGCAATCTGGTTCGAAAACGGGCAATTTCTAAAAGCCACACACTTGATCGTTTCCGAGACAACTCAGCCTGAAGCAAAACGTGTGGTCGGCGCGTACCAGAGTCCAGAAATCGTTCAGCGCGGATCGATTGAAAACATCGTCGCCGATCCTGCCGGCTCTGTCGTAATCGAGAACAACTGTCCAGGCGTCACCATCGCTCAACCCAAAGCCATTGCTGATTCACTGCGCAATTAGTGCCGCTCCGTAGAGGCCGATACTGGTCCACCGGATGTATCGCTCGAGCTTGCTGCTGACATTCTGGGGAACGACGAGCATATCGCCGGGCTGCAGTTCCGGATTCTCGCGGATTCGCTGCGGAGTCATGATCGCCTTCATATTCAGAACGCTGACCTGGGCGTATTCGGAATTAAACTTCCGAACGAGAATGACCTGCGAATGCTTCGACGATTCCTTGAAGCCGCCACTGACAGCTATCGCCTCGAGCGCCGTAACGCTGCCGTGCATCTCGAAACGGCCGGGATGCGCAACTTCTCCAGCCACGACGAAATACGGCCGGACAAAGTCCTTTAGAAGCACGCTCACCTCCGGCTGATTCAGCCGCTTCGAGCCCTGCTCCGCAATTGCCTTTTCCGCTTCGCGTAAGGTCAGGCCGCCAACCTTTACTCTGCCGACCACTTGAAGGTTCACCACGCCGTCAGGCTGCACGGTTAACGTGCCGTTGTACTCGGGCGTGTATCGAAACTGCACATCCACGGTATCGCCTGCCTGCAGCCGGTAGGCCGGATCACGTTCGGCGAACGTATTCTGGGCGTGTGCCGCGCACGTGAATGTAATGAAGAGCGAAAGAGCTGCCAAAAATCCTGTTAGCCAACGTTTCATGAGACCTGAATTCCTAGAAGAGTTTGTAAAGCATCCGAGGTATCGGATATGTTCGGTTATTCAGAATGCAGCCCGTAAACCGCACATCTGCCGCTGTCAAGAGTCGCGCGGCTTGCTGAATGTCCTGTTTTCGGGAACGCCCGGCCGCAGCCACCAGAACGGTCGCATCGATCTCCCGGCCCAAGGCGATCGCTTCCGACGATTGCGACAGAGCCGCACAGTCGATCAGAACAAAGGAGAACCTGCGGCGCAATGCCCGTGCCACCTCTGCCTCGATACGGCCGGCGGGTTTTGCGACGGCCCTACGCTCTAAACCCGTATCCATCCACAGGCCCGGTCCGCATCGGATCAAGAACGATTCGCAATCGTCGATCATTGAGCAGGAAAGCGTTGCGAGCGTAGCCGCATTCACGATGAGTATTTCGCCGCCTGTGTACGCGGCGAGCTGCGCACCCAGGGCACGAACCACATAGGTCACACCTTCACCCGGTTTGGCCGAGGTGAACGCAAACAGGCCGTTCCCCGAAAGTCCGGCGCGAATCGCGATGAAGCTATGGACCAGCGTGACGGGAACGCCGGGGAATATCAGCGGTGCCTCGATGTTTACGTCTACCGATTCCTCGCAGGCGACAGATTCGAAATCGCGAAGCAGTTTCTTCATTTTTCGATTCCTCTGAGTAAGCGCCTCTGGAGCGGATCTAATGTTGCTTCGATAAGTACGGTGTGCTCGGAGGCCCCTTCCGGAACGGCGCCCAGAACGGGCACAGAAACCAATCCCTCGAGTTCCCAGGGCGTGAATACATGTTTGCGGCGTATGCCACGTACAAACAATAAACCTACCCACGCCAAGACGGCCAACACCAGGGTCAGCAGGGTAGGAAGAGTTATCTTACTTTGAGCCGTAAGTGGAAACCGCGGCTGCTCTGCTATAGCTAGGTTCGCCATGCGCTGCTGATCCATTTCCGCGGCGATCTGCGCGTCCTGAAATTGCCGGGAATAAAGCAAATACCGTGTCTCCGCCTCTTTAATATTGCGCGCGAGTTCGTCGTGCTCGGCTGTATTCGCTCCCAGCTTGTCCAAATCTCTCTTGTACGCATCAACCTGAGTTCTCAGCGCTTCCGCCTTGGCCGTCAGCCCGGCTAGCCGGCTCTCATTCTGAAGCAGCTCGGTTTCGAGACTCTGCCGGATCGGATTGACATCCGTCGCTTCCTCCTTGGCTTGTGTATGAATCGCCTTCTCCAGTGCCGCTTCCGTTTGATGGATCTGTTCATCGATCTCCGTCACGAGGCGGTCATCCGGACGAAACTTGACCAGCATTTCCGTTCGTTTGTTCCTCAGGTCCACCAGCATCGTATTCAACCGTTCCACCGAGTATTGATTGGGCATCACTCGCGATTGTGTCGTGATACGGTCCGACAGTGCGGCTAGCTGTGACTGGATTTTTTGACTCTTTTGCTGCGCCTCGCGCGCCGTCGCTTCGGCGTCCTCGAGCTCCGTCTCAAGATCCGTCAGCTTCTTCAAACTGAGACTCTTCTGCTCGTCGAGTACGACAACTTTCGTTCGCATCTCGTATTGCGCCATTCGCGCCTGCGCCTCGCGCAACTCTCTTGCATAACGGTCCGCCTGGTCGCGGAAGAAGGTGTACCCCCCAGCTAGTCGATGAATCTCCAGGTGCTTGTCCAAATAGACATCCATCAGCGCGCGAAGTACTTTCACGGCGCCCTCTGGCGAATTCGTCCAATAAGAAACCTTGATGAGGTTCGACTTGATTCCGGGAACGATCTTCAGGCGCTTTTCGAGTTTGCGAGCCGCTGCTTCCACCGCGGCGCCCGAATCCTGCTGGGACGTAACGCCCTTTGCTAAGCCACAACGGTCAATTACTTTCAGCAAAAGCTCTCGGCTCGACAGTAGCTCCACCTCTGTCGCGATTTGCGCCTCCGTCACTTCACTCGGTCCGGCGATGGTGAGTGACTGGTTTGGCGCCACAATCGGGTCGGGCCGGTCGTTTTTCAGTAGAATGAGCATCTCCGATTGATACTTCGGACCCGCCCACCAGGCGAGACCGCCGACGATCGCGGCTATCAAGACAATTCCGCCAAAGAAAAGAGTTCTCTGACGAAAAAGTATATCCGCGATATCTTTAATCGACACTGATTCCCTTCTTGTTACTGGTAGTAATTTTTCTACATGCATTCGGGTTGTTTTCCAGCTTGGAGAATCTCGTTAACTTATCGCGGAAAGACAATTATGGCTTTGCGAGTTGCGGAAGATAGCTGCTCGAATGCGGACGTGGCACTGCAGTCGAATACGGAGACGCCGATATCATCGCAGCGGCGCCTGCACCAAGCGGATCGCACTGCGTTCCACCTGGACAGCGACGGAACGCCGTAACAGCGTTACCGATACAACGACTCGGAATGTGGTTGAGCACCGTACCACAACGCCTTCCAAACCCCTCAACGCGCCGGAAGTGATCTCGACACGTTGACCTTGTTCGACAAACGGCCATTCTTCGGCCCGCGCCTCTGCACGAACAATTTGGAAAATTGCGTCAATCTCAGAATCGGCGACAGGGATCGGTTCTTTTCCAAAACCTACGAGAGAAATCACGCCTGGTGTCGTCAGCAACGGTAAGCGCTCTTTCACGTCTAACTTGCAGAAGACATATCCCGAGAATAGCGGCTGCTCGATCAGCTTGACACGATCCGACAGCCTGCGCTTGACCCGGCGGCTTGGTAAAAGATACTCGTATCCTTTATTTTCTAGGCACAAAGCTGTCATCCGCTCTGCGCGTCGCCGTACTGACACCGCATACCATCTCTTTCCAGAGTTAGTGTCTTCGGAGATATAGCGCGGAGAACAAAAGCTTTCCGGTGCTATAAGTTGCACAGAGCCGTGTCGATTTACCGAATCTGTTAGAGACGTATTCATATCCCGGCTCTGAAGCAAGAAAACGACCTCACACTGGTTTCTTGTAGATACTTAACGAGCTACCGCCACAAACCACACATCGTGGCTCCTGACCGTGCAGCTGACCTGTTTCAAGTACGATAGCAACGCCTTTCGGCGATCGTCAACGCTTATCACACTGCCGAAGTTTTGTCTGAGGTTGCAGGTCTTTCGTTCTGGTACTCGCTTGCGTTGTTTCAACGAATCACATCAAGCAATGATTAAAGCTCCCTCCCCTTGCTCGTTCAAGAGAGGAAGCAGGTCATTGGGAGGAGAAAGTATGAGCGCCGCCCTTCTGGAAGCCAGTGTGATCGCAAATAACAATGGCGGAACTTATGCTCCGTTGCAAGGCGCGCGCGTTGCCATCGTACACGAGTGGCTTACTTCGTATGCCGGTTCGGAACAGGTGTTAGAGCAGCTCATCAATCTATTCCCATCCTCGGATATTTTTTGCGTCGTCAACTTCCTGCCTTCTGACGAGGCGGGCTTCCTCCGAGGCAAACTTCCGAAAACATCGTGGATTCAAAGGTTACCGTTTGCCAGGAAACACGCAAGAAAATTGATTTGGCTGATGCCGATGGCGATAGAAGAGTTTGATCTTTCGGGTTACGACGTCATTATTTCTAGCTCTCACGGCGTCGCGAAGGGCGTTCTAACCGGCCCTAATCAACTTCATATTTGTTATTGCCATACGCCAATTCGATATGCATGGGATATGCAGCACCAGTACCTGAGGCAGTCTGGTTTAGAACGGGGTATGAAGGCCGCGTTCGCTAGAGTAATGCTGCACTATATGCGGATTTGGGACCTCCGTACAGCGAACAGCGTGGATCACTTTGTGGCAAACTCTCGGTTCATCGCGACGCGGATTCAAAAGGTCTACCGCAGGACGTCGGCCGTTGTTTATCCGCCGGTAAATACTGAGGCGTTTTGTTTGGATAGTCAAAAGGGAGACTACTATCTCGCGGCATCACGTCTTGTCCCTTACAAACGGGTTGATCTGATTGTAGAGGCATTCTCAAAGATGCCGGATAAGAAATTAATCGTGATCGGAGATGGGCCGGAAATGGCTAAGTGCAAGTTAAAAGCGACGCCGAACGTTAGCTTGCTCGGTTATCAACCGTTTGACGTACTTCGTGAACGGATGCAAAAGGCTAAAGCGTTTGTGTTTGCGGCGGAAGAAGACTTCGGAATTATCGTTGTTGAGGCGCAAGCCTGTGGCACACCCGTGATCTGCCTCGGCCGCGGCGGCGCTAAAGAGACCGTCATTTCTGGTGAAACCGGTCTCTTTTTCCCGGAACAATCGGCTGACGCGGTTTGCGAGGCGGTGGAGCAGTTCGAGGCGGGCCCGAGCTTTGACCCATTAGTAATCCGGAGCAATGCTAAGCGGTTCGATAGGGTACACTTCTGCAAGAACTTTTTGGGCGTTGCGGATCAGTGGTGGCTGGAACATAAAAATCAGCTGCCGCAATCTATTCAGCACGAAAGGCCGGCCACCGTAGAGCGGTTATAGATCATTGGAACCCCAGCTTCGCATAATTAAAAACTCAATTCTCGATTTGCTGGTTGAACGGCCGGATAATTCCAAAAAGTCTGCGCCGCGTACCGGGCATTAGGCTGTCGTTACTGTTTCGAAACAATCCCAATCGAAACACATACAAGAAAAAAGCGTTCTAACAGACAGCGGCCCTACGCGGGCGAATTCCCCAGACCGTGCGCGACTGGATATCGCATCCTTGATTCAAAGTATGAACCTACCTGAGGTAATTCCCGGGCCTTCATGCTGCTATTCTCGCCATAACTGATGAACGAGCCTGCTCAGCAAGTCTCGCGCCTGTTTATCGAACTCGGACTGGCGATTGTAGGTTTGGCAATTCTGGCTCGAGTTGCAAACAAATTCGGGTTCTCGTCTATCCCGCTGTACCTGATTGCCGGTCTCTCGTTCGGCAAAGGAGGCATTGCTCCGCTTCACCTCAGCGAAGGATTTATCGAAGTTGGCGCCGAAGTTGGTGTTCTGTTGCTTCTATTCATGCTGGGACTCGAATATACCGGAGCCGAGCTGAAAAGTAACCTGCAAACTGCATTGCCCGCTGGGCTGAGCGATCTGCTTCTCAACTTTCCTCCCGGCTTGGCGGCTGGTCTCCTACTCGGATGGAAGCTGCTTCCCAGTCTGCTCCTTGGCGGAGTCACATATATTTCCTCTTCGGGTGTGATTGCCCGAGTCCTGGCCGAACTTGGGCGCTTAAATGATCCGGAGACGCGCCCCGTACTCTCGATCCTCGTGCTCGAAGATATGGCCATGGCAATCTATCTTCCGCTCGTCTCGGTTCTTATTATGGGCAGCGGCAAATGGGTGATGCTTCGCGGGGTTGGGCTTGCGATCGGACTCGTGGCGGTGATTCTGTTCATCGCAGTCCGATATGGCCTGGCCCTCAGCCGCCTCGTCGCGCATGAATCAGACGAGATTATTCTGCTTACGACGTTCGGAACGGTTTTGCTGGTCGCGGGTATCGCCCAGAGTTTTCAGGTCTCCGCCGCAATTGGCGCATTTCTCGTTGGTATCGCAGTCTCCGGGCCCATTGCCGAGCAATCGCACCGGCTGCTTGCGCCGCTGCGGGATCTGTTCGCAGCGATATTTTTCTTCTTCTTTGGATTGCAGATCGACCCATCGACGCTGCCGAAGCAGGTTCCTGCCGCCGTTTGCCTAGGCGTAGTTACGGCTCTGACGAAACTGGCTGCCGGATATTGGGCTTCACGCCGGACAGGCACAGGGCGTCGCGGCCGTATTCGCGCGGGAGTCGCGCTCGTGCCGCGAGGAGAATTTTCGATCGTGATCGCGGGCCTTGGCATTTCGCTCGAGCCGCAACTCGGACCATTGTCCGCCGCTTATGTTCTGTTTTTGGCAATTGTTGGGCCGCTCCTCGCGAAGCTCGCGTAGCTCGCCGCGCTCAGGCCGCTGAGTGATAATACTTCCAAAAGAAATAGAGAGTCATGCCCCACGCGGTTGCGAGTACCAGTCTGCGTACGAGGAGCACCGGTAGCCGGCGTGCATAAGTCGCGCCGAAGTATCCGGTTGCGATGGCACTTATTGCCATCAGCACGCCCGGACCGAACGCGACTGAATGTGCAATAAGAAACAACAGCAGAGCGACACCGTTGATGGTTGTGCCCAACACCGACCGCAGCCCGTTCACCCCGTGAATATTTCCGAACCCGAGAGCGGACCAGGCCGCAATCATGAGAATGCCTATCCCGGCTCCAAAATAACCGCCATAGACGGAAATAACAAATTGAATAAGCGCGCTCGCAACGACCGTCGCCGGATGAAGCGATTTAGGGCGGTCGAATATCTTCCGAACCTGGATGTTAATCCAGCCGCTGAAGGTGAAAACGAGGCTCGCAAATAACAGCAGCGGAGGAATCAGCTTTTCGAAGGCTTGATTGGAAGTGTGCAAAAGCAGGTAAGCGCCAATTGCGCCGCCGGTCAAGCTTGTGATGCCCAATATCCAAAGCAGTTTTGGAGGCGCCTCAATATCGCGCCTGTATGCGTATGCGCTGGCCGCCCCACCCGGCCACAGCGCGAACGTGCAGGTGGCGTTAGCGGCGACAGCCGGTACACCCGCTAGCAGAAGGGCAGGGAATGCAACAAACGTGCCGCCGCCGGCCACCGAGTTCAATGCGCCGCCAACTGTGGCGGCCGCCGTCAGGAACACTGCTTGAGAAGACGTCATCCGAAGTTCAATCGAGCGGCCTCAGGCAATGGCTGCTTGCGACGAGGAAAACATCGCGATTTCCTTTATCTCGTCTGGTGAGAGGCGAAACTCGAGTGCGCCTGCGACGCCCAGAACCTGGTTCGGATGCCGGATACCAACGATGGCTGCGGTCACGGCAGGATTGTTGAGTGTCCACGCGATGGCTACTTCCCCAGGTGTACGTCCGTGTTGGTCGCCGATTTTCTTGAGGAGTTCGACCAATTCGAGATTGCGTGAAAGCTTTGGCTCCTGGAATTCCGGATTGCGCCGCCGCCAGTCGTCCGCAGGAAAACTCGCCGCCCGCTCGCGGGTCATCTTGCCTGTCAACAGTCCTGCTCCCATTGGTGAATAAACAATCACCCCGATATTTTGAGATTTGGCATACGGCAGGATCTCGTCTTCCACGCCGCGTTTTACGAGAGAATAAGGCGGCTGCAGGGACGTGACCGGAGCAATCTTTTGAACACGCTTCAACTGCGCAACATTAAAATTCGAAACGCCCAGCCAACGGACCTTTCCCTCCTCCCGCAGCTTCGCCAATTCCGTCCAAGCCTCCTCTATTTCAGTGTCAGGTTCAGGCCAATGAATTTGATACAGATCGATCGCGTCGAGCTTCAGGCGCCGGAGACTCGCTTCGCATTCTTTCCGGACTGAGCTGGCTTTTAAGGAGGCGAAGATAGAGCCGTCCTCGCGGCCAAGACGGCCACATTTAGTGAAAACATAGGGACGATTGCGGAGCCCTTGAATTGCACTGGCAACCATTTCTTCGGAATGTCCGAACCCATAAACGGCTGCCGTATCGATCCAGTTGATTCCCGTTTCGAGCGCGGCGCGAATCGCGGCAACCGAATCTTTATCGTCTTGCGCGCCCCAGGCGAATTGCCATCCGGCGCCGCCGATCGCCCACGAACCTATGCCGATACTCGTAATCTCGAGATCGCTGTTTCCTAATTTTCGTGTTGTCATCGCTCACTTTCATTATTTCCGAAGCGTCATGGGAGTTCGCCAGATATTCCGCCAAAGGCTCAAATGCCGGAGGGTTTCAAGATAAAAGCCTTGAGAAGCAAGGCCACTTTGGTGTAGGTGGGCACGTTGATGCGGCGGCTGAGCACGGAATAGTTGGCCGCTTCAATGCGCCGCAGCAGGCCTTGATAGATCTCGCGTAGCGCCCATAGCGACGGGCGGCTCCGCTGATCGATGAGCTGCGCGAGCGGCCCGGAATCCCGGTAGTACTCCCAGGCACGAGCGGCCTCAAATTGCATTAACCGCCGGAAATTGGCGCTCTCTGAGCCTGCGCGAAGCTCCTCGACGCTCACTTGAAAGCGGTCCAGATCCTCTCGCGGCAGATATACCCGGCCTAGCCCCGCGTCCTCGCGTACGTCCCGCAGAATGTTTGTGAGTTGAAACGCGATACCGCATTTCTCCGCGAGCACCAGCGCTTTGACCGATTGAAAACCGAAGATGTGAATAATCGTAAGACCAACTACGGAGGCTACCTGGTAGCAGTAGCGTCGTAGCTCGTCGAAGCTCTCGATCTGTCGAGGCTCGAGATCGGACGAGATACCGTCGATCATTTCATAGAAATAGCGGTGAGGAATGTTGTAGCGCTGAACCGTGTCATGAAAGGCGGGCCAAATGACGTTTCGCTCGAAGTCTCCGTGTAGGGCACGATGAAGGTCCATCCGCCACTCCCTGATGCGCTCTGTCGCAGTATCGCCCGCCGCCGCGGGATCGTCACTCAAATCGTCACAATAACGGTTGAAGGCGTACACGGCGCACATAGCGTCGCGTTGGACCTTGTCAAGCAAAAGAAATGAATAATAAAAATTCTTGGCGCGAGAGCGCGCCACCCCCCGGCAGTGCCGGTAGGATTCTTCCACCGTCGCCGACATCAGCTCCGCAGGAGCCGCGGCAGGCAACCTATCAAAATCCCAACGCGCTCCCATTTGGAAATAGCGGGCCGGGCTTTCAGAACGTCGTAGCCCTGGAAGCGAATCTTTTCGAGAATCCGCATCCCCCCGCGACTGAACAACTCGAGGTCAAGCGCCACGCGGCGATTGACAGCCTTGATCAGAGGGAGGCCGCGGCGGAACAAATCTTCGGTAAAATCGACGGCTTCGCGCATCACCCGTTCGAACCGGGCATCGAATTTGCGCGCAAATAGTTCGTCGACCGTATACTCGTTCTTTCGCAGTAGCTCGAGCGGCAAATACACGCGGTCTTTTTGGAGGTCGACCGTAACGTCCTGCCAGAAATTTGCAAGCTGCAACGCCGTGCAGGTGCTATCCGATAATCGCTGGCGCTCGACATCCCGATAGCCGCACAAGTAGAGAACCAGATGACCGACGGGATTAGCGGAGTTGACGCAGTAACCGAAAACATCATCCCACGTCTCATACCGGCCGGTACGCTGATCCTGTTCGAAGGCCTGTATCAAACGGTCAAACGGAACCATCGGAATTTCAAATCGCTTCACCGTCGAGCGCAATGCGACAAACACGGGGTGGGACGCGTCGCCATGATACATAGCTTCGAGCTCCGAGCGCCACCAGGCGAGTAGTTTCAGACTCTCCCCACGATCCCCAATCTCGTCGCCTAAATCGTCCGCCCACCGGCAGAACGAATAAACATTGTAGAAATCCTGATGCAAATCCCTAGGCAACAGAAAGCTGGCAACATGAAAATTTTCATAGTGGTTCGTCGCTAGCCACCGCGTGTATTCAAGAGCCTCCCGCTCATTGTAGGAAACAGACTCGAGCGGAATCTCCCGCACGTAATCTTTGGGTTCGAGATGCGCGACCGGCATGGATTGAAGAGACGCTTACGGAATGATTGCCGTTTTGATATGGCCGTTACGGCTCATCAAATCGTACATCACCTTGAGAAGATTTTCGAGCGGTTCTTCGCGATTAACGAGATGGTTCGCGGTAACACGCCCGCTTGCTACTATTTCGAGGGAGCGCCGGATATGGTCAGGAGTGTGGTGAAAGCTTGCCTTGCACGTGATCTCGGAATAATGTAGCAACTGCGTGTCCAGGCCCACGCGCGTGCCACTCGCGCAGCCCCCGAAAAAGTTGACGATGCCGCCCTTGCGAACCATCTGAGTCGCGAGCTCCCATGCCACTGGCTGGCCGATTGCCTCAATGACCACATCGGCTCCGCGGCCATCGGTCAAATGCTTGATCTGATGTATAGTGCGGCCTGGGTGGTCCAGATCGAAAATCACTCCGTGATCGGCTCCGAGGCGAATCGCAGTCTCAATTTGCAACTGCCTGCGCGCCACGGCCACCACGCGCGCTCCGCACACCGCTTTGGCCATCCGCGCAAACATGAGTCCGATCGGCCCCAATCCCACGACGGCCACCGTATCTCCCGGCAGGACATGCGACTCATCCAGGCCCTTCAGCACGCATGCCAGCGGCTCGATGAGCGCGGCATCCTGATAGCGGAGGTGCTTGGGTATCTCGTAGGTGTTTTTTTCGACGATTCGTGCCGGAATACGGATAAACTCCGCGTAAGCGCCGTTATTAAAAAGCAAATCCTCGCACAGATTTGCCTGTTGTCGCCGGCAAAAGAAACAAGCACCGCATGGCGCGGAATTAGCCGCTACTACGCGCTGGCCCGGCCGGAATTTTTTTACGCCAGGCCCCACCTCCGCTACATCGCCGGCCAACTCGTGACCAAAGAGAGCGGGAGGGACGATCATGCGCGCGTGATATCCGCGCCGGAATACTTTTACGTCGGTTCCGCAGGTCAGGGCCGTCCGGACACGAACCAGGATCTCGCCCGGTCCAGGCGCCGGAAGCGGTACTTCCTCCAGACGAATGTCTTCTTTCCCGTAAAGAACAGCAGCCTTCATCGAGTCCATGGCTACAAGGCCTCCTGAGGGTGTACCACCACCTTCAAGGACCGCTCGCTCGGGTACAGCGCGGTCGTGATTCCGTCGTTTATTTCCATCAAAGACACGCGATGCGAGACCAGATTCTCGAGCGGCAAATCGCCTCCAAATACAAGACGTGCCGATTCGGCTTGAAGATCCACATCTGCGCTATAGGAACCCAACAAAATACGCTCACCGACGCAAATATCAGCGCCCGAGATCTCGATCCGTTCGGCGGCCGACGTCTGGGCGAACAGAAGGATCTTCGCGCCCGGCCGAGAGATCTTCAAGGCCTGATCGACCAGGCCTGGGACGTTGGTCGCGACGATCACCGCATCCGCGCCGCGTTCATCCGTCTCGCGCCGCACCAGCCGCTCAAATTCTTCTGTCCGGCCATCGGCGGCGAGAGCGCCAAGTTCGGCCGAGAGCGTAAGCCGGTGAGAAATCGTGTCCGAAGCAACCACCCTTGCCCCTGTGCGCTTCACTAGCATGGTGAAGATGAGCCCGATAGGGCCCTGGCCAAGCACTGCTACCACGTCGTCGTCCCGAAGCCCTAGCATCACCACGCCTTTCAGACAGGTGTTCACGGGCTCCACCCAGCAAGCCTGATCGAAACTGACACCGGCTGGAATACGCTCCATTCCGCGCTCGACAATCCAGTTCATGACGCGCACATATTGGGCGAAACCCCCTCCAGCCGGCTCAAATCCGGCGGTGACGCCCACTCGCTTATACACGGCGCATTGCGCGTAAAGCCTTCGCGCGCAATAAAAGCAATCGCGGCAAGGCACGTGGTGAAACACGATTACGCGGTCGCCCGGACTATACTGCCGAACCTTATCGCCAGTCCGTACCACGACCCCGGCCGTTTCGTGACCGTAAATGCGGGGTGGCGGGAGAAGATCGTGCTGGATCTTTTTCAGATCCGTATGGCAGATGCCGCAAGCTTCCACTTGAATTAGAACTTCATCGTCGGCAATCAAGGGCGTAGCAACTTCTTCCGCCGCAACCCGGCTGTCCCCCCGGTACACGGCTGCAAGCATCGTACGCGGAACGTTATTGCTGTCCCGCGGCTTCTGCTTCCGCAACTCCGTCGCTAAACTGGAATCGGCAACTGGCAAGAAAGACTCCCAATGCACTCGCGACTTCGTGCGACCGGCGCCTCAGCGAGAGCAGGCGCGAAACGGTCCGAGGGTGCGTCAGTGCGTAAACTACAATTTTCCCACGTGAGAAACGACCATCGTTAGACCGCATCTGATTGAAGTCCATTACAAATTCTTCATCTGCACGATCGCTTACAACTTTCAGGCAACAAAACGGCAGTTGAGCCGCCGCTGCCCGCCTCGCCACACCGGCCGCTTCCATCTCGACCGCCAGAGCTCCTGTTTCGCTCAAAACACGCTTTTCTTCGATGGTTCCCGCAACCCGATCGATTGAAAGCACCGCTCCATACCTGCTTTCCCGATCTGTTTGCACTCTCGAGCACGGCATGCTCTCGTGCCTGTCCGGATCCAAAAGTCCGCTCGCTTCAATGATATCTCCGATTTGGAGATCGGGTTGCAAAGCGCCGCAGAGGCCGGTGCTTACCACCGCCTCGAGCTTCGACGCGGAAAGCTCGGCCATTGATGTCGCTCGCAGGGCAACCTCGACACACTGTGATGCGAGTTTGGGTCCTGCGCCATTTGCGGCAAGCAGATACCGTTTGCCCTCCCAGACTCCCTCCTGGGCGTAGTCGAGAGGCCACTTGACCGGCCTGAGGCCGGTCAGGCGGCTCGCTAGCGGCTCAAGCTCAAATGCTTCCGAGGCGGTGAAAAGTATAGCCATGGCTAACAATATGCGTTTTCGCGGAACCAGGCGACCGCGCGCCGCAATGCTTCTTCGGGGGAATGTGGTTGATATCCCAGTTCCCGTCCGGCCTTGGCGTGCGTGACGAACATCCGCTTCTGCGCCATTCTTACGCCTTCAAGCGGTGCGGCCGGTTCTTTGCCGGAAAGATTGGCCCAAGCCGTTGTGAGGACTCCCGCGGCGTACGCAACCGCGTAGGGAATTCGCATTGTGGGCGCTTTCGTGCCCGCGATCGCGGCCAAGCGGCTGAGAATTTGTTCGAGCGTCAAGTTTTCGCATCCGAGGATATATCGCTCGCCAATCCGGCCGCGTTCCGCCGCGAGCAGATGACCCTCGGCCGCATCGCGCACGTCCACCACATTGAGACCGGTATCGATAAATGCCGGCATCCGGCGTCGCAGAAAGTCAAGGATGATCTTGCCGGTCGGTGTGGGCTTCCAGTCGTGATCTCCAACCGGGGCCGTCGGGTTCACGATGACCACGGGTACGCCGTCGCGCGACTTCTCTAGCGCTACCTGTTCAGCGCGCCACTTCGATAGCTTGTAATGGCCAATCATCTCGCGGGCATCAACCGGCATAGCTTCGTCACCGGGCGCGTCCTTTGGAATACCGATACAACCTACCGTACTGGTATAGACAATTCTTTCCACCTGCGCGCGTTTCGCGGCCTCAAGAATATGGCGCGTTCCTTCCACGTTCGATCGGTAGAGCTCGTCAGGATGCTTCGACCAGAGGCGGTAATCGGCAGCTACGTGGAATACCAAACTGCAGCCCGACACAGCCCGTTCGAGCGAGGGGGGATCGCGCAGATCGCCAACCACGCGCTCGGCTTCGAGCTCGCGGATCTGGCTCGAGGGCCGGCACAGCGCGCGCACTTTGTAGCCTCGCTCCACCAACAACCGCGCCACGTGCCAGCCGAGAAAACCGCTGGCGCCAGTCACGAGAATAGGTTTCAAGCCGAGAGCGGGACCGAACTCCCGCACTGGCTAAAGTCTACCCCCTGCTCTTTCAGTTGGTATGTCTGAGGTACCACAGATCTAGTAATCGTCGCGCGACCGCATTTTTGCCTTCGCGAAAGTAGCCAGAGCGAGAATCGGAAACGTATTACGGTAATCGGTGTATGCCAGATAAAACACGCGCGGGAAACCCGTTCCGGTTGCGTAAGTCTCGTTCCAAGTGCCGTCGTCACGTTGCGTATCGATCAGATACTCGACTCCCTTATGAAGGCTGATGCTACGCGTGTCTCCTCCGGCCAACAATCCAAGGATCGCCCATGCCGTTTGTGAGGCCGTACTCGGCCCCGGCGTGAACGTATTATTGTCATAACTGGCGCAGCTTTCACCCCATCCGCCATCCGCGTTCTGGTACGCGCGAATCCATTCCAAGGCTCGTTGAATAGGCGCTTCGCGATCGCTGACGCCGGCCGCCTCCAGCCCTCGAAGAGCGAGAAATGTGCCGTACAGATAATCGACGCCCCATCGCCCGTACCAGCTTCCATCCGCCTCCTGGGAGTCGAAAAGGTATTGAATGCCCCGCCGGAGCGCCGGGTGATCGCTGCTCAGACCGTAGCTACACAGCGCTTCGAGCACGCGTCCGGTGATGTCCGGACACGATGGATCGAGCATCGCGTTGTGGTCGGCGAAAGGAACCTTGCTAAGAAACTGCCAGTTATTGTCTACGTCAAACGCAGCCCAGCCGCCATCCCGGCCTTGCATCGCAATCAGCCAGTTCATTGCGCGTTTTTCGCATGCTTGCTGTTTCGCCGTGTCCGACGCCTGCATCCGGTTCATCGCCAGCAGCACCATCGCGGTATCGTCGATATCGGGATAAAATTCGTTCGCGAACTCGAAGCACCACCCCGATGGCTCCACGGTTGGCCGCTTCACGCTCCAATCGCCACGTCGCCTGATTTCCTTAGAAACCAACCAATCGGCGCAACGCTCGAAGGCGCCTTCGGCTGAAATCCCTGCTTCTTTCAAGGCAAATGCGGCGATGGCTGTATCCCATACCGGAGAGAAGCAAGGCTGGAAGAAGAAACCGCGCTCATCATCCACCATGAGGCGGAAAAACTCGCTTAGAGCTGCCTTACGCCGCGGGTCGTCGGGCGGGAAGCCCAGCACATCAAGCGCCATCACCGAGTACTGCATCGCCGGATAGATAGCCCCGAGCCCATCGGAGCCTTCCAAACGTTCCAGCATCCAGTCGGCGCATTTTTTCACGGCATAACGTCGCAAACTTCGCGAGCCATGTTTCTCCCAAAACTTGAGCAGCTTGTCTACCGCGAGAAAGCAGTTGCGAACGGTGAACAGTTTTTCGTCGCGGGCTAACCCGAGCGGCTTTCCCGATACATACAATTCGTCAAGCGTAAACCCGACAGGCACGGGCTTGCGCGGATCCGCCGAGTGGACAATCGCCAGCGCAATTACAATCGCTCGCGTCCAGGAAGACATCTGGTAAATGAATTTGCCCGGCAGCAAGATCAGCTCCGGCGGAATGGACGCGCAGGCCTCCCGAGGAAACAGGCCGAAAAGACTGAGGTTGATGCGAACGTAGCTGTTTGCCGCTTGCAGACCGCCCAGATCGAGAATCTTCTCCCGTAGCCGTGCCATACGCACGTCGTCGGCGGGCAGCCCGGCCAGCTTTAAAGCGAAATAGGCCTTGATCGAAGCGCTGACGTCGGCTGGGCCATGCGGATAGATGTTAAGTCCGCCATCCGGAAGCTGGCGCGCAAGAATACTCCGAACAGCTTTACGAATGCGGTCGGTCTCTGGCGGATTCCACACTCCATTCACAGCCGGATGAAGCCACGCCTCCAGCATGATGTAGTCGGATTCGAGCGTTGTATCGGCTGTAAGGTCGGCGCACCAGAAGCCTTCGGCGTACTGCCGTTCCAGCAGCGATTGGGATGCGCCTTTAATGGCGTTGGCAGCATTCGCGAGTAAGCTATCGGCAACGGATAAGCTGGGCGTCATCGGTTTCGAAATGGTTCAGGTGCGCTGCGCGGCTATGTGTAATTTGGGCACGAAGCTCTCCAGATCCGCCGGCAGTGTAAAGCGGACATCTTCCTCTTTGATTTCCGCCTCCTCGAGTTCCGAGTAGCCGGCATCTCGCAGATATTCGATCAACTCTTCCACCAGGTGTTCAGGCGCCGAAGCCCCGGCTGTAACCGCCACGGTTGTAACACCGGTGAGCATTTCGGAGCGAACTTCGCTCTTATCGTCAAGAAGATAAGCTGGGATGCCGGATTTCTCGCAGACCTCAACCAGCCGCCGTGAGTTTGAACTGTTCTGGGAACCCACCACCAGCAAGGCCTGACACAGCGGTGCTACCGCCTTCACCGCGAGCTGCCGGTTTTCGGTTGCGTAACAGATATCCTTGTTTTTCGGACCCACGATTTTCGGAAACCGCTCTATCAAACGCTTGATGATCTCCTTTGTGTCGTCGAGCGACA
>JBAUZG010000174.1:0-35442 GCA_049585195.1 Bryobacteraceae bacterium
GTTCTGAACATTCGAAAATGCTCGCCGTCTCTGCTCACCGCTAAATTCAGCGGTGTTCGGCCCGTCGTCGTGTTGTTATAAACCAGAATTACGCGGCCGTCGGCGAGAGAAACCGCGTCAATACCAGAGTTGGGATTGGGCACATCGATTGGCCGGGCTGGCGTCCAAGTGATGCCTGCGTCGTCCGAATCGGAGATGCAGATCCTGGCAATCTGACCCGTCGATCGGGCGTAGAATAGCAATTTCCCGCCAGGCAGCAAGACGACCGAAGGCTGAATGATGCCGTATGCGTCGCTCGATGCAAATGAATCGCGTTTGGCGGCGTGCGTGAGACTTGCCATGGGTAAAACTGGCGTGGGCCTCGGAACGGTGATGGGGCCGATCCTCTTCCATGTCCGCCCGTTATCGGTGCTCCGCTCAATCCAGCAGGCCCACGAATGATAGGACTCGACCGAACTTCCGCTGACAATCGTTCCGTCGTTTAACACAAGCGGTTTCGCCCGAATGGGGCCATAGATGCCGGCAGGAAGATGTTCGACAGGCGACCATGTTTTGCCGTCGTCATCGCTCGAGCGGCGGCCCGCTGTCCAACTGGTTGGATGGGGACCGAACTTGTAATACAGCCACAGGCGGCCATCGCGAGAATAGAAAAAAACAGGATTGTACGTCGCGATATTGGGCTCGCGCGCCAATACTTGGGGCTTCGACCAAACGCCTTCGCTCTTTTTCGAAGCCCAGATCGCAACATCGGGTTTGCCCTCGGCAGTACCGCCGAACCACGCGGCGAGAAGATCGCCGTTCGGCAGCTCGACAATAGTCGAAGCGTGAGCCGAGGAGAACGGCGCTTCGGTGAAGATGAATTCAGACTGCGGCTGCGCATAGAGCAAGATGCAAAAGGCGATGGCTGTGGCGGAAAACCCTGGAATATTTCGCGTTTGCGGCGCCAAGTCAGAGGCTAGCATCCTGGCGAAGACACGGTGCCACAGTATCCTCGATTTATGAGCGCCCTCATTTTGGACGGCCGCCGGATTGGGGAACAAATTCGAGCGGAACTTCGGCCCCGGATTGCCGCGCTGACCGCCAAACAGCGCCCTCCGGGACTCGCCGCGGTATTGGTTGGCGACAATCCTGCGTCGCATATCTACGTCCGCAGCAAGTTAAAGGCCTGCGAGGAGCTTGGAATCCGCAGTTTTCACTACACGCCGCCGGCAGCGACTACGACTGAAGAGCTACTTTCGTTGGTCCGCGACCTGAACGAAAACCCCGAAGTGGATGGCATCCTCGTTCAGATGCCGCTGCCCAAGCAAATCGATTCGGAGCAAATTCTTCTGGCGGTAGAACCCGGCAAAGACGCAGACGGATTTCACCCGTTCAATATGGGCAGCCTGGTCGCCAATCGGCCCGGACCCAGGGCTTGCACGCCTGCGGGTATTATGCAGCTGCTCGAGCGATACGAAATACCGATCGCCGGGAAGAAAGCGGTTATTGTGGGGCGCAGCGAGATTGTCGGCAAGCCGATGGCGTTGTTTCTGCTGCACGCCAATGCCACAATTACGATTTGTCATTCGAAAACGCAAGACTTAGCGGGCGAGTGCCGGCGCGCGGAGATCCTGGTAGCGGCGATGGGACGACCAGCTTTGATCACAGCAAACTTCATCCGGCCGGGCGCGGTGGTAGTGGACGTGGGGACAAACCGGCTCACCGATGCTTCAGAAGTAGAGCGCTTGTTCAAAGATGACGAAAAGCGGATGGCCGCCTTTACGCGGACGGGAAGCGTGCTTGTAGGCGATGTGGACCCGAAAGCGACGGAATGCGCGGGAGCCTATACGCCCGTGCCTGGTGGAGTAGGCCCACTAACGATTGCCATGCTCATGTCCAATACTGTTGCCCTCGCCGAGCAACATCTCGAGTAGCTCCTCACAAGACCCATGCTTCGTGTCGGACTGACCGGTGGGTACGCAACCGGAAAGAGCTTCGTAGCTGCCGAATTCGAAAGGCTCGGCTGTAAATTGATTTACGCGGACAAGCTCGGCCACGAGGTACTGCTGCCTGCAGGCGAAGGGCACGCTCCGGCAGTGGCGCTATTCGGGCGCGAGATACTTGGGCAGGACGGCGAGATCGATCGAAAGAAGTTGGGCGAGCTAGTATTCGCACGGCCCGATCTTCTCAAGAAGTTGACAGAAATAGTTCACCCAGCGGTGTACCGGCTCGAAGCACAACTCATCTCCGCCTATAGGCGTGAGGATCCTCGCGCCATCGTCGTCACGGAAGCCGCTATCCTGATAGAGACTGACAGATATAAAACTTTCGATCGCCTGGTCGTGACGATCTGCTCCGAGAAGACTCAAATTGACCGCGGCATGAAGCGCGATCATCTCACCAGAGAAGAAATTGCTGAAAGACTCAAGCAGCAGATGGCCGCCATCGAAAAACCGAAATACGCCCACTACGTCGTGAACACCGATCACCCGAAAGCGGAAACGGCGGCGCACGTAAAAGACATTTTCGAGGAACTTAAGATCCTGGCCGCCAAGACATGAAAAGCTCGCGTATATTCCTGTTTGCATTCCTGATCGGAATGGGCTTCCTCTGGATCACGTCTCGAGCCGATTGGAGCCTGCGCTCGGTCATGTCGCCATTGTTCCGGCGGGCCGCCGTTTGGTCGAGCCCCGAGCGCGTGAAAGGCTCCGGGCTGAGCGCCGATGAGCTAAACAATATCGATATTTATAAGCGCGCTCACGTCGCTACAGTCTATATCACCAGTACGACCGTACAGCGCAACATTTTCTTCGAGCCGTACGCGGCGCAAAACCTTGGTTCCGGCTTTCTGATCAATCAGGATGGCTATATCCTGACGAACTACCACGTAATTTCCGGAGGCCGCCAGATTCGCGTCACCTTAGACGATCAAACACAATACAATGCGACGCGCTTGGATATTGACCGTTCCGACGATCTGGCAATCATAAAGATTAATCCACGCAAGCCTCTGCCGTTTTTGCAACTCGGCGATTCCGATCGATTGAAAGTTGGACAAAAGGTGCTCGCGATCGGCAATCCTTTCGGTCTCGAGGGCACATTGACCACCGGCGTCGTAAGCTCCATCGGGAGAAGCATACAGGCGAATCAAGGCGAACGCCTCGAGGGTATGATCCAGACCGACGCCGCCATTAATGGCGGAAACAGCGGCGGACCGCTGCTCGATTCGCAAGCGGCCGTGATTGGAATCAACACCGCGATTTTGGGCGAGAAGAATATTGGCATCGGGTTTGCTCTTCCGATCGATCGCGCGAAAGCGTTGCTCGACGATTACAGGGCGGGGCGTGTGACCGAGCGGCCCCACTTTGGCGCAACGACGGTGCCAGTGGCGGGCGATTTGGCGCAAGCTTTGAACCTGCCCGCCAGAGGAGGCTTGCTCATCCAACAGGTACAGCCGAACAGTTCTGCCGAGGCCGCGGGATTGCGCGGCGCACAGGGCCTGGTGATTGTCGGCAATGAACAGCTTGGAGTGGGCGGCGATTTAATTGTGAGCGTGGATGGCCAGCCCGTTGACCGCGAAGACGCTATTATCAGGATTCTTTCCCGGAAGCGCGTTGGCGACACAGTGAACGTAACCATATTTCGCAATGGCCGTTCGCTGGACATCCGGATGAAATTGCTGCGAGCTCCGTTCGATCAAGGCGGTTACTGACACCGCATCTGGAGGGTGGGCTTCAGCCCGCGCGGGACTTTAGTCCCGCACATTCATTTCTCACCAGCGCTGGTGGACCAGAGGTTTGATTGAATTGCGATATATGGTTTCGATGGCACGATGGGCGCCTTCCGGCAACGGTGCTAATTGCGACGCCGATGCGTTCATCCGAACCTGCTCGCTCGTGCGCGCGCCTGGAATCACGCAGCTCACTGCTTCGTGATCGAGAATCCAGCGCAATGCGAAGGCTGCCATGCTGGTTCCTTCCGGGACCACTTCGCGCAAGCATTCCACGGCGTCGAGAGCAACACTGAAATCCACTCCAGAGAACGTTTCGCCCTTGTCGAACTGCTCTCCCTGACGATTGAATCTGCGGTGATCGGTGGGCGCAAATTGCGTATGCCGGTTTATCCTTCCGGACAGAAGCCCGCTTGAAAGCGGCAAGCGAACGATAACGCCAACATTCTTCTTCATTGCTTCGGGAAAGAACAACTCCCGCGGACGCTGCCGGAATATGTTGAAGATGATTTGAACCGACTCAACGCCTTCGTATTCGATCGCCTTCAATGCCTCTTCTACCTTTTCCACGCTGACACCGTAATGCGAAATCTTTCCCGAACGCTTCAAGTCGTCGAGCACGCCGAATACTTCCGGGCGATAATAAACCTCGGTTGGCGGGCAATGCAGTTGAACGAGATCGAGCGCCTCGCGCTCGAGATTTTTGAGACTTCGTTCGACGAACGCGGTTATGTTTTCCCGGTTGTACCCGTCGGCGTTATGCGGTTGCAGCCGCCTTCCCGCCTTCGTCGCGACGACGATGGTCTCCTTGCGGTCGCGAACCACTTGCGAGATGAGGCGCTCGCTGCGCCCGTCCCCATACACATCGGCGGTGTCGAAAAAATTGATGCCCGCATCGATGGCTTCGTGAAGCAATCTAATGGCATCGTCTTCAGAGACACTTCCCCAGTCTGCGCCGATCTGCCAAGCTCCCAGACTTACTTCCGAGACGCGATATCCGGTTCGGCCAAGAGTTCGGTGGGTCATAGAACATTTCTGGCAATCGTGACTATGCGAAAATCGCTGTCTATGTTCCGCCCCCGGCGGGTTCGGTTCGCCATTGAGGCGTGGGCGGCCGCCGTGTGTGTGCTCGCGGCGAGCTGCTATGGCCAGTCAACATCCACTTCGGAGAATGCGAACGGCGCGAACGGAGCACAGGTTGCGGACTGGCGTTACTATGGCGGAGATGCTGGTGGTTCACGTTTTTCGCCTCTCACGCAAATCAACAAGGAAAATGTCCACAAACTGAAGGTCGCCTGGATTTATCATACGGGCGACGTTTCGGACGGCTCCAAATATCCGCGCAAAAGCGCGTTCGAGACTACGCCAATTCTGGTAGACCACACGCTGTATTTCAGTACTGCCTTTAACCGTGTGATTGCTCTTGACCCGGAGACAGGCACCGAGCGTTGGGCCTACGATCCGAAAATTGATTTGAACACCGAGTACTCGGAAGGACTCACGAATCGCGGAGTCGCCAGTTGGGCAGATAGCGAGGCCGGTAGCGTTCATAAGAGACGGATCTTTATCGCCACTATCGACGCACGCTTGATCTGTCTGGATGCCGCGACCGGTAAGCCTTGCGTCGGCTTCGGGACGGCAGGCGCGATTGACCTGCGGCAGGGGATTAAGAACATCATCCGCAAGGGTGAATACGAGGAGACGTCTCCCCCGGCGGTCATAGACGATTTAGTGGTCGTGGGCTCCAGTGTGGCAGATAACGATCGGGTAGAAAGTCCAAATGGAGTGGTTCGTGCGTTCGATGCCCGGACCGGTGCGTTGCGATGGAGTTGGAATCCCATTCCGGAGAATGCTCGCGATCCCGCGGCTAAAACGTGGCAAGGGGAAAGTGCGTCAAAAACGGGGGCGGCAAATGCCTGGTCGGTCATCGTAACCGATCCTCAGCGCCACCTCGTTTTTGTGCCCACCGGAAGCGCGAGTCCCGACTACTATGGCGGGATGCGCAAGGGGGATGACAAGTGGGCGAACTCGGTGGTCGCGCTGCACGCGCGAACGGGCAAAGTCAGTTGGGGATTTCAACTCGTCCACCACGACCTGTGGGATTACGACACGGCCTCACCACCACTGCTCACTACTCTCGTCCGGAACGGCCAGAAGATCGCGGTAGTGGTTCAGGGCAATAAGACCGGTAATCTTTTCGTGCTCAATCGGGACACGGGAAGCCCGGTCTTCGCGGTTGAGGAGCGCCCCGTTCCGCAAAGCGAAGTACCGGGAGAACAGACCTCGCCCACGCAGCCATTTCCCATAGCTCCGCCCCCCTTGACACCTCAGAGGGTCACGTCGCGCGACGCTTGGGGCCCGACGGCAGCGGATCGCCAGGCTTGCCGCGATCGCATGGAGAAACTGACTTCCATGGGGACCTTCACACCGCCCACGATCGCAGGCTCGCTGATCTATCCGGGCAACATTGGGGGCATGAACTGGAGCGGCTACGCCCTCTCCCCGGATGCGGGGATACTGGTAACCAACACGCTGCGCATCCCGTTTGAAGTGCATCTGATTCCTCGGGATCGGTATCTGCCAATCGAGCGAGCTTCGAAAAATGGTCAGTTGCGGGCCGAGGTCTCTCCGCAACACGGCACGCCTTACGGGATGAGCCGCGAGCCAATATTTTCTCCGTCGCATCTTCCTTGCGTTGCACCGCCATGGAGCGTACTGACCGCAGTCGACCTGAGCAGCGGACAGATTCGATGGGAAACGCCGCTTGGAACGACGGAGGGGACGCTCCCGATAAATCCACCAGCTCGCTACGGATTGGCTGGCTTCGGCGGAGCGATTATCACGGCTGGCGGGCTAGTGTTTGTAGGGGCGGCGTGGGATGGCTATCTTCGAGCGTTCGACCTCGGGACAGGGGCCGAATTGTGGAAAGGGCAACTTCCGGCGCCTGGCGAGGCGACGCCAATGACCTACCGTATGCGTCCGAATGGAAAGCAATTTGTGGTGATCGCCGCCGGCGGGCATGGCAAGCTTCCCGTGAAGCTCGGCGACTCGCTCGTAGCATTCGCACTCCCATAAATGCACTCCGTCGTGCTGTGATAGAGTTCCATGATGATCACGGGAGCTCACTTTCTGCTCTATAGCAAAGCACCGGAAGCAGATCGAGCGTTCTTCCGCGACGTATTGAAATTCCGTTCCGTCGAAGTGGGTGAGGGCTGGCTGATCTTTGCTCTACCGCCGTCGGAACTCGCGGTCCATCCCGGCAGCGGCAACTTTGTGCAGCTTCACGCGGAGCATCAGCTTCTAGGGGCCGTGCTTTATTTGATGTGCGACGATCTGCATTCGTTCATCCGCTCGCTTGAAGCCAGCAACGTTGTATGCGCACCGGTCGAGGAAGCGCCGTGGGGAATTAAGACGACTATTCGCTTGCCCAGCGGCGGCGAACTCGGCCTGTACCAACCCTCGCATCCAACGGCTATCTAGATTCTGGAAGCGCTTGCACCCGCTTCCTCATTGTCAGAATTCGATACACTAGATTCCGCTGAACGTTGCTATTAGGGGCAGTTATGGACAGTGCACGTTTGAACCTCGTAAGGATACTGGTGTGTCTCTTGGGATCTCTGTTGGGCGGCTCTTTTGCCTTCGGGCAGGCCGTCGCCGTGGCCAGCGTGAGCGGTCAGGTCACCGACCCTACCGGCAGCGCTATCGTCAACGCTAACGTCGTCATAACGGAAGTAGAAAAGGGCGTCGCGAGAACAGCCATCAGCGATTCCGCGGGCCATTACACTTTTCCCGAGCTTCCGGTTGGCCCATACCGTCTGGAAGTGACGGCGCAAGGTTTTAGAAACTACGTTCAGAATGGAATTGAGCTACAAGTCGGCAGCAACGTACAAGCAAACGTCGTCATGCAGCTTGGCAATGTGTCTCAAACCGTAGAAGTACAGGCGAGCGCGGGAATGGTCGAAACCAGAGAGAGCACGGTTTCCCAGGTGATCGACGAGCGTCGAATTAACGACCTGCCGCTGAACGGCCGCCAGGCTACTCAATTAATTCTGCTTTCGGGCGCTTCTGTCACCACTCCTGCTGGCGATATGACAGGCAGTAAGAATTTCTACAGCTCGACAACCATTTCCGTAGCCGGCGGACAGGGCAATGGGACGAATTATCTTCTCGACGGCGGCTACAATGTGGACACTTTCACGAATGTGAATCTGCCGTTCCCGTTCCCGGACGCTCTACAGGAGTTTAGTGTCGAGACCAGCAGTCTGCCGGCGCAATACGGGCAACATCCCGGCGGCGTCGTGAATGTGGTGACGAAGTCGGGAACAAACGGCTTTCACGGAGATCTGTTCGACTATTTGCGAAACGGCGATTTCAACGCGCGAGGCTACTTTGCTACAGCCCGGGACAGCCTGAAGCGTAATCAGTGGGGCGGTACGCTGGGTGGCCCAATCGTTAAAGACAAGTTGTTTTTCTTCGGCGGTTTTCAGGGCACCCCTACGCGCAGCAATCCGCCTCAAACTATTTCTTATGTGCCGACGCAGGCCGTAATTGACGGCAATTTCTCGCAAATCGCCTCCTCGGCTTGCACATCGAACCATAAGAACGTTCAGCTCAAGAATCCGTTCACGGGCGTACCGTTCGCCGGCGACCAGATTCCCGTCTCAATGTTCGATCCGGCGGCGATCAAGCTCTTGAATTATCTTCCCGCGGCGACGAATCAGTGCGGAGAGGTGATCTACGGCATTCCCGCCAATAACAACGAATATGAGACGATTGGCCGGGTGGATTGGCTGATCAGCTCGAAGCACACTTTCTTCGCACGGTACTTTATCGACGATTACACGCTGCCCGCGACCTTCGATTCCACAAACGCGCTGGTAACTACTAATCCCGGTAACGACGAACGGGCGCAGACCATCACGCTTGGCGATACCTACACGCTCAGCCCGCAAACGCTCAATTCAGCACATTTCACGTTCGCACGGCGGCGCGACGACCGTGGCCCAGCCTCCGAAGGTATCAGTCCGAAAGATATCGGATCTCAAGTGTTTTCACAGAATCCTAATTTCCTGGAACTGGCGGTAACGGGCTACTTCAGCACGTATTGCGGGACCTGCAACCTGGCATACTTCAACACAAACACCTGGTCGTACACCGATGACATGACGCTTATTCGCGGACGCCATCAAATCATGTTCGGCGCCGACATCATCCGTACCCAAATGAACTCGGACAATAACTATGAGCTAAATGGAGACTACGGTTTTACGCAAAGTCTTAGCGGCAATAACCTGGCGGACTTCATGCTCGGCGATCTATCTACTTACAGTCAGAGCAAAGCGCAACAAACCGCCAACCGGCAAACGAACCCCGGAGTTTACGCGCAGGACACGTTTCGAGTGAACGACCATTTCACAGTGACCGCGGGCGTTCGCTGGGAGCCGATGCTATTCCCGCAAGACTACTTTGCCCGCGGCAGCTCGTTCAACTTTTCCAATTTCCTGAATGACGTTCACAGCAACATTTACCCAAACGCCCCGGCGGGAATGCTTTACTTTGGCGACCCGGGCATCCCGAAAGCGTTCGTTCATAGCAAACTGCCTCTCTTTGCGCCACGGCTGGGGTTGGTGTTTGCGCCGGGTACGAGCGGGCACGACACATTCCGTCTGGGCGGAGCGATCCTCTACGACACCGCGGAGATGTTCTTCGATGAGCGTGTACAGTCGAACCCGCCGTTTGTGAACGAGATTGACGAAAACTTCACGTTGAATTCCAAAGGCGTCTTACCCACTACGGTAAACGGTTACGGAACTCTGACCAATCCCTGGATCAGCTTTCCGGGCGGCAATCCGTTCCCCAGCAGCCAGGCTTTTTTCCCGCCGTCGGCGGCGCTGTATGTGACCATGCCGCTGAACCTAAAGCCGACATACCTCAGCACCTGGAACGCCAGCTATCAACATCAATTCGGCAGTAGCTGGCTGGCGTCCGTGAATTACATGGGCAATAAGAGCACTCACATATATATCGGTCAGGAGACCAACCCGGCGGTTTACATCCCGGGAGACTCGGCGAGTACACAGAACCGCCGCGTGCTTAGCCTGATCAATCCTAAGGAGGGAGCTCCGATCGGTTCTTTGCCAATCGCTTACGACGGAACAAACGCGAGCTACAACGCACTGCTCACCTCGTTACAACACCGGTTCAGCCATAGTTATACGCTGCTGCTGAATTACACGTACTCCCACTGCATCAGCGAGGGCGATTTCACGGGAGAGATTACAGGACCGAACTTTGAAGATCCGTCGAACCTGCGGCTGGATCGCGGTAACTGTAATTTCGATATGCGGCATAACTTCAACGCCTCGTTCGTTGGAATTACTCCGAAGTTTGGCAATTCCTTCTGGTCGCCTATCGTGGCCAACTGGCAATTCGCTCCCATCATTTCAGCCCATACCGGATTGCCGATCAACATTACTTCAGGAGTCGATAATTCGAAGACGGGTGTCGGCCTCGATCGGCCGAACCAAGTGTTATTGGACGCTTATAATTCCAACTGGGGTCCCAGTCTGCCGCAGTATCTGAATGGCGCGGCGTTTGTTCAAAACGCCGTCGGAACTTTCGGCAATGTGGGGCGCGACTCCGTCTTTGGTCCGGGGACATTTGAATTCGATGCTGCTCTGAGCCGCATCTTTGCAATCGGTGAGAGGTGGCGTTTGGAAGTGCGCGCCGAAGGCTTCAACGTCATCAATCACACGAACTTCAATGCGCCAACAGGTAACTTGAGCAGCACACAGTTTGGCCAGATTAACTCCGCGGCATCGAACCGTATCCTCCAATTTGCCTTAAAGCTGCATTTTTAGGCCAGGCGATGCACTGCTAACGTTCTGCTAACGTAACTTCGTCACAACCACTCCCTGGCGGTCGTGGCTCGGAAACGGGGGCTTGTGGATTCAACTGTTTGGCCGAGCCGCGCACGCGAGTAAGCGGTCCGGTGACGAAGTTCGGCTAATTAGCTTTGGTACCAGCTCCGCCCATCGCGTTTGATGAGCTCGTCTGCCTCTTTAGGTCCCCATGATCCGGACGGGTAATTGGGAAAATTTCGGGGCGGGAGAGCTTTCCATACATCGAGAATCGGTTCGACGACGCTCCAGCCGGCCTCGACCATATCGGCTCGCTGGAACAGTGTGGCATCGCCGATCATGCAATCGTAGAGCAGCCGCTCGTAGCCGGTGCTCGCCTCGCTTCCGAAATAGTCGGTGTACTGGAAGTCCATATCCACCGATCCCAGTTTTACGATAGGTCCCGGAATCTTTGCCCCAAACCGCAGCGAAATGCCTTCTTCCGGCTGGATGTGCATCACCAAAAGATTGGGCGCCAGTTGTTCGACGGGAGTTTCGCGGAAGAGGACGAATGGAGCGCGGCGGAATTGAATCGCGATCCTGGTGGCCCGCTTATTTAGCCGCTTGCCGGTACGGATGTAGAAAGGCACATCGGCCCATCGCCAGTTGTCGATGGAAAGTTTCAACGCTACAAACGTCTCGGTATTGCTCTCGCGATTCACGTTGGACTCGGCGCGGTATTCCTCGACCGGGTTTCCATCTTCGTGGCCGTCGCCATACTGCCCGCGCACGGCCCGGATGAGCACGTCTTCCGGTGTCATCTGCTGGATGGCATGAAGAATCTTGGCCTGCTCGTCGCGAACTGCATCTGCTTGGAACGAGATAGGCGGTTCCATGGAGGTGAGCGACACTAATTGCAAGATATGGTTAGGGACCATATCTCGAAGGCAGCCGGCCCGGTCGTAGTATCCGCCTCGCTGCTCCACTCCCAAACTCTCAGCCACAGTGATCTGAATATGATCGATGTAACGCCGGTTCCAGATTGGCTCGAAGATGCCGTTCGAAAACCGGAACACCAAAATGTTCTGCACCGTTTCCTTCCCGAGATAATGATCGATGCGGTAGATCTGGTCTTCAGCGAGAACATTCTTTATTTCCCGATTCAACGCCTTCGCCGACTCGAGATCGCTTCCAAACGGTTTTTCGATCACCACGCGGCGCCAGTGCCCATCGGACTCTTTCGTCAGTTCCGCGGCGCCCAGTTGCTTTATTGCCTCTCCAAAGAACTGAGGAGCCGTGGCAAGGTAGTAAAAATAATTACCGTCCGTTCCATGCTTCTGGTCGATCGTGCCAAGCAGGGTTTTTATGCGCGCGTAGACCTGTGGATCGCGGAAATCGCCGGAAATGTAGTACAGCCGTTCTATGAGCCAGTCGCAAAAGTCGCATTGGTCCGGCGCCGCCGCGAACTCGTGAAGATCCTTTCGAACCTGCTCCCGGAACGCATCTTCGCTAATCTGATCAATCGCGAATCCGACCAGGGCGAAGTTGCTGGGTAAAAGCTTCTTGCGAGCCAGGTTGTAAAGAGAAGGCAACAGTTTGCGCTTGGTCAAGTCCCCGGACGCTCCAAATATCACCAGAGCGCAAGAGTCTCCCGGCCGGCCTTGCTCATCGATGGTGGCGTGCCCAGACATGTATGCTGTGTCTCCTTTGCTTTTCGATCACCGTGTTACGTCTCAGCGTACCAGTGTGCTCAGCTAGAGATTGGATTGACATGAAGATCGCGATTTTGTCCGACATCCACGATAACCTCTGGAAACTTGATGTGGCCCTCGCTTCCATAAAGGAATGCCACGAGACGATCTGCTGCGGAGATCTTTGCTCGCCATTTGTGATCGACGAACTCGCGGGCGCCTTCTCTGGCCCGATTCACATTGTGTTCGGCAACAATGACGCCGATCTGTTTCGCATCACGGCCAAGACGCGGCGCTTTCCAAATGTACACCTCTACGGCGAGTTCTGCGATATACGATTGGCGGGTAAGCATTTCGCCGTGAATCATTTCGACTACATCGCCCGCCCCATTGCGCAAGCAGGCGGCTATGACGTGGTTTGCTTCGGACACAATCATGAATTTGAAATTACGCGGTACGGCGCGACGCTGGCATTAAATCCCGGGTCGATTCTGGGAGTCAAGTTCGGAAGGGGGCGTGAAGATTCGGATTCGACGTTTTTAATTTACGATACTGATTCAAACGAGGCTCGCGGGTACAAGGTGGACGTGGCGAGCGGACGCTCCGTCGAACTGACCTCGCCAGCGGAGTCTTAGCGGCCCTTTGAACCGCGGAAAATAAGTCTCGAAAGAAAAACGGCAATTACGCTCACGGCGAATCCCGCCACCGTGTCAGCCGCGTAGTGATAACGGCCGTAAACGGTGGCCAATGCCACCGATGTCGCATAGATCAAAAAAATCCATCCGTACATCTTGCGCTCGGGCAAAGCAATGAACATTCCCCAGGCCGCCGAAAATGTAGACGACACGTGAGCGCTCGGGAAAACACCGGAATGGATTCCCGCGCCCGAAAGAACAACAAGATTTAGTTTTCGCATCGCGGTCGAAATCTGTGGCATGTCCGAGCCGGGGAACGCGATGCGTGGAGGCTCGAGGCGGAGAAAAGGGACGAGAGCATAGGAAAGCAAAGTTCCCAGGACATAAATCAGCAGGAAGCAGTCACAACGGTCGCGCTTTCGATATAAATAAAGAATTGTCAGGGCATAGCAGCCAGTCCCTGATGTGAGGAAATAAGCGGTCTCGAGATAAGCTGGGAGAACGGCGCCGCAACTTTCGATCGCCTGGCGCAAATGCCATCCTTCAAGCAGAAAATGATCGGCGCGTTGCAAAGAGAGCTCGAGGGTTCCTTGATAATGCCCCGGCGAAAACAAATCTAGCGTTCGATAGGCGACTAAAACCAGCCCTAACGCAGTCCAATCGCGCGCGATGCTGAAACCTTGCTGGTCGACGGTCCGCTCCAACCATGCAAGCGCCACAACGATTCCCGTGAGAAGCATGGCGACGCCGAAAATCCGGATGTCCGCGCGTGGCCTATCACGCAACACGAGTGTAAGCGCGGAAAGATAGTAAAAATAGACCAGCGCAACAACTTCAGGTTTCCGGAGGCAGATACGCGAAGTAAGGTTCGTAGTTTCTGCCTGTTATTAATGGCGGTCCGGTTTAAGTACAAAAACTGCGAGGGGCGGGATGATGAGAGCGGCCGAGGCTTGCCGCCCATGTGACGGAACTCCTTCCGCCCTGACGTATCCGCCGTTTCCCATGTTGCTGCCGCCGAAAATAGCGGCATCGGAATTGAAAATTTCACGATAACCGATGAGTTCCGGCAAGCCCAACCGGTATGCCGGATACGGGGTTGGCGTGAAGTTGCAAACGAAAATGAGATAGTCGTTGCGATTCTTGGGGCGCCGGATGAAGGCGATTATCGAATGTTCGAAATCGTGAAAGTCGATCCACTCGAAACCTTCCCAATGAAAATCGATTTCATAGAGCGCCGGCTCGCTTCTGTAAAGCTCGTTCAAAGCTTTCGAGTAGCGCTGCAATTTCTTGTGTATGTCAAACTGGAGAAGCCACCACTCAGCCTGCCCTTCGGAATACCATTCGGAAGTTTGACCCCACTCCGAACCCATAAACAGCAGCTTCTTGCCGGGGTGTCCCCACATATAGCCCAAAAATGCCCGGGCGTTTGCAAAGCGCTGCCATTCGTCTCCGGGCATTTTATCGAGCAGAGCGCGCTTTCCATGCACGACTTCGTCGTGCGAGATGGGCAGAATGAAATTCTCGGTGAAGGCATACACCATGCTGAAAGTGATGTCGTTCTGATGATATTTGCGGTATATGGGATCGAGCGAAAAATAGTTGAGCATGTCGTGCATCCAGCCCATATTCCACTTGAAGGTGAATCCGAGGCCGTTCAAGTAGGTAGGTTTCGAAACGCCGGGAAACGCGGTCGATTCTTCCGCCGCGGTGATTACGCCCGGCACCTGGTGCACTAATTCGTTCGCTTTCTTCAGCAGGTCGATCGCTTCCAGGTTCTCGTTTCCGCCGTAGACGTTCGGCAACCATTCGCCTGCCTCGCGCGAATAATCCAGATACAACATCGACGCGACCGCATCCACTCGCAGGCCATCAAGGTGATAATGTTTCACCCAAAAGAGCGCATTCGAAATTAAGAAATTCCGAACCTCGTTGCGGCCGTAATTGAAAATCAGCGTGCCCCAATCCTTGTGCTCGCCTAGCCGCGGATCGGCGTGCTCGTAGAGCGCCGTCCCGTCGAAGTAGGCAAGCCCGTGTGCATCTTTGGGAAAGTGGCCCGGAACCCAATCGGCAATCACGCCAATGCCCGCTTGATGGCATGTATCTATCAAATGCATGAAATCCTGAGGCGAGCCAAAGCGGGCGGTAGGAGCGAAATAGCCAATCACCTGATAGCCCCACGAACCCGAGTACGGGTGTTCCATGGGCGGCATCAGCTCAATATGCGTATAACCAAGCTCTTTCACATACGGAACGAGTTCGTCGGCAAGCTCCCTGTAGCTGAGCGAAGTCCCGTCCTGGTGCTTCCGCCACGATCCCATGTGCAGTTCATAGATGGAGAGCGGTTTTACCAGAAGATTGGTGTCGGCTCTGTGCTGAATCCATTCCTGGTCGTTCCATTCGTAATCGTGGATGTCGGCAACCACCGAGGCGGATTTCGGCGGCGCCTCGGTAGCGAATCCATAGGGGTCGGCCTTCATCTGGAAATAGCCGTGAAAACGGCTTTTCACCGCATATTTATAAGCCGTGCCGGGGCCCAGCTCGGGAATGAACATCTCCCAGATGCCCCCTGTTCGGGCGCGCATGGCATGCACGCGCGAATCCCACCCGTTGAAATCGCCCACGACACTGACAACCAGCGCATTTGGCGCCCATACAGCGAAGCGTGTTCCTACGACACCATCGACTGTTTCGGGATGCGCGCCAAGGGTCCGGTACGCTTCATAATGCGTTCCTTCACCGAAAAGATGCAGATCGAAATCGGTCAGCAGCGGCGGGAAGCGGTAGGGATCCTCAACCTCAACGACGGTCCCTTCATGTTCGGTGACTCGCAAACGATAGTGATTGGGGCGGTCCGGAAGGGCTGCCACGAAGAGACCGTGGGGGTGAACACGCTTCATAGGCACAGTGCCCGACGAATTCACAACTGCTACTTGAGTCGCCCGCGGAAGAAACGCTCGAATCTCCCATTTCTTCCCGGCCTTTTCTTCTTCCGATGGATGCGGCCCTAAAATGCGAAACGGGTCTCCGTGGAACCCCCCCGCTATAGCTTCTAACTCTTTATCCGTCATCGCAGATTTATTATGGCAGGGGCGGCTGGTTGAAACCTGTCACCGTATCCCCGCTTCTTCCTAGCATGCATGTTCACTGAAACAATTCCCCGGCAAGCCCTTCGCGCATTCGTTCAGGCTTTGCCAAAAGCCGAGCTACACCTCCATCTGGAGGGATCGGTAGAACCCGAGACTATCGAGGAGCTTGATCCTAGCCTGAGCCTCGACCAAATCAAACGTCATTACGAATATTCCGATTTCGCTGGATTCTTGCAATCGTATGTATGGATCAACCGCAGACTCACCACGCCCGAGACGTACGGCTTTATTACTCACAAACTACTGGACCAGCTAGCGGCGCAAAACGTAACAAGTGCCGAGATAACGCTGTCGGTCGGCATGATTTTGTGGAAACAGCAGGATTTCCATGCCGTCTTCGAATCGGTTCTGGATGCCGTAAGTAGCCAGCCTGCTGTAGAAATCAAATGGATTTTCGACGCTGTACGTCAATTTGGAGCAGCAGCCGCTGCACCCGTATTTTCACTTGCGCAGCAATACCAGGATCGTGGTGTTGTGGCAATAGGGATTGGTGGCGACGAAGAGAGAGGTCCGGCCTCCTGGTTTCGTGATTTGTACCGGGAGGCGAAATCAGCGGGTCTTCATTTAACTTGTCACGCCGGCGAGGTTACTGGTCCACAGAGCGTTTGGGCGGCGCTCGAAATCGGCGCGGAACGTATCGGGCATGGCATCCGGTCGGTCGACGATCCGCGTCTGCTAGCCGAGCTTCGAAGGTTGGATGTGCCGCTCGAGATTTGTCCCTCGAGCAACGTTTGTACAGGCGCCGTGGAGAACCTGGAAGGTCATCCGCTTCGCAGGCTATGGGATGCGGGCCTGCCGGTGGTACTCGGCACGGACGATCCAGCTCTATTCCACACCAGCCTCGTCCGCGAATACGAGATCGCAGCGGTTCAGTTTGGCTTTAGCAACAACGAACTCAAGCGCTTGGCAGAGAATAGCCTGCGCTACCGATTTCGTTCCACTTGACCCTTGCTCAACCCCGGCCCTGGGCGACTCGCTCCTCCAGGAGGAGCCGGATGAGGGCCTCCAGCTCATGGATTCGGTCGTTTAGTTCTTCGAAATCCTCTTCGTCTTGCTCGGCGGAAGCGGCAACCCGGTCATGATCCAACGGACCCATCTTGGTGCGCGTTCTTACAATTTTTCCAGGAATCCCAACAACTGTCGAGTCGGCCGGGACGGAGTGCACAACCACGGATCCGGCACCCACCTTTACATTATCGCCAAGCATAATATTGCCAAGAACCTTCGCACCCGCTCCCAGAACGACGCCGTTCCCGATAGTAGGATGCCGTTTCCCACATTCGAGTCCCGTGCCGCCGAGCGTAACAGCTTGGTAGAGAAGTACATCGTCGCCTAGTTCTGCGGTTTCGCCAATCACCACCCCCATTCCGTGATCGATGAAGACACGCCGTCCGATCCGAGCGCCCGGATGGATCTCGATTCCGGTCACAAACCGGGCAAACTGGGAAATGAGCCTCGCCAGTACGTACCAGCCTCGAACGTAGAACCAGTGAGAAACGCGGTGAGCCAGTATTGCATGCAGCCCCGGATAGCACAATATGATCTCCAGAGCGCTCCTCGCGGCGGGGTCTTCCCGCCTAATGGTCTCGATGTGCTCTCGAAGAGAGGCGAACATAATTTGGCTTATTATCTCGCGAGGATTTTTCGATGCGCCACAATGGTCGTTGGATTCGCCCGCGTCGCTCGCAAGGTCCTTTTGTAAATCTGACACAATATACTTGATGTCCGATCAGCCCAACGGTAACTACGACTGGCGCGAACAGCGGCGCAAAAGCTGGGAGGACCACGATCGGATCTGGCGGAATCTAGAAGCGCTCACTAACGACATAACAGCTACGCACGCGACTTTAAAGGGCCTGAAAGAGAATACTGACAAGCTCGTGATAGCCATCCGTGAGCTGATTGATCGCATCCCTCCGGAAAGCCTCCGCTAGCCAATCAGTAACTCTATCTGGCCCTTTCCCCACACTGTCTGCCTCCCCACGCCTGTCCACTTTGCCGTTCGCAGATACGGAACGAACTCCGCCAGATCTCCTTCATACTCGGCTACGCCGGTGAAGCCGCCGATGGCGTGAATCTGGCCAGTCCGGCTGCTGCGGCGCCTCACTTTTACCTGCTCGATCTCACATCGAGTCATTCGGATTGCCGCGGCGCGCCACGCAAACCCACGAAAGTCGATAGGCAATGGGCCATCCCCATATAGGCTTCGCAACGTGCTCACACGATCGCGAATCCGGGCGGCGAGCACGCCGAATTCAGGTCGCTCCACTAGTTGATCCGCAGCCTTCAATTCGGTCGGGGTCATAAAGTGCACCTGCAGGCGCTCCACTCGTCGCGCCAGAGGCGCCAAGCTAAGCGTTATCGGCGGCGCGGCTCGTAACGGAGTGGACGAACTACCGTCATAGACACACGAGACAGGCTCGCTGTCCTCGCCGAGCTGCATAACTTGCCCCAATTCAGCACGTCCTCGTCCCGGTCCCAAGCCTTCACGAGCCAATTGCGCGAAGGTCAACACCAGGGACGCGACAGTAGAAGTTGCCAGATCGAAGAGGTTTATATCGAGCCAGAAGCTCTCGCCGCATGTCACCGTCCGGCTATCCAAGTGACTGGCTCGAAACACGAAGGGACGCGGCCAGTCGGCCAAGCCGCTCGGCCCGTTGCTCAATGCCGATGGCTCGAAGAGGCGCGCATACGGGCACGACGCTCGCAGTTCGCAATGCCGCGCGTCCGAGCAGTGCGGCATACACGCGATGCGGCGGAATGTGATGCCGAAAGCGCCGCGCAACAGATTTGCGGACTTTCCCGGCGGAAAGTGAATTGATTCGCGGGCGGTGAAGAAAAACCGCAGCGGATAAAGCTTAAAATGCAACCCTAATTGTCGACCACGGGAAACGGAAGTAGACATTCTACAGGCCTTGTGATAGTAGTAGAGGGT
The DNA here is from genome assembly GCA_049585195.1 of Bryobacteraceae bacterium. Lineage (GTDB taxonomy): Bacteria > Acidobacteriota > Terriglobia > Bryobacterales > Bryobacteraceae > KBS-96. The sequence goes on from JBAUZG010000174.1 coordinate 18,956, forward strand.
CTACTTACTATTATGGCCGGCAAAGAGCGCTATCAGAACCGAATCGAGGTCCTTCAGGGGACGCTCGACATGCTTATTCTCAACACGCTGCAATGGGGATCTCAACACGGCCACGGCATCGCGCAAGCCATTCGCGCAAACTCGGGCGAACTGTTGCAAGTCGAAACCGGCTCGCTCTATCCGGCTCTGCACAGGCTTGAAAGGCAGGGCTGGCTTTCCTCGGAATGGAAAATTTCCGGCAACAATCAGCGAGCGAAGTATTACCGCTTGACGCCCGCTGGAAAAAAACAACTTTCGCGAGAGCAATCGAAATGGCAGCTATTTCTCCAGGCTGTCTCGGGCGTCATGAATCCGGAATCGAGGTGAAGAATGCGACTAAGTTCGGCGAAATTTTTCCTCCGACGCCTTTTCGGCCGGCGTGGTCTCGAGAATGAGCTTCGAGAGGAGATTGAATCGCACCTTGCAATGGATGAGCGGCTGCGATTGGAACGAAACGACAAGGCCGGCGACGCGCGGGAGGCGAGTCTTCGCGAATTCGGCAATGTGGACCTGATTAAAGAAGTGACGCGGGACATGTGGGGCCTCAGCTGGCTCGAGCAGGCGGCGCAAGACGCGCGATTTGCCGCACGCACATTTCTCAAAACCCCTGTGTTTACGGTCGTTGCTGTTGCTGTTCTGGCGCTTAGCATCGGCGGCGCTACGGCTATCTTCGCGGCGGTTTATTCCATCCTGCTGCGTCCACTCGGCTTTCCGGATCCTGGCCAGCTTGTGACGATCTGGGAAATGCAGCCGCAAATGACAAAACCGAATGTAGTGGCGCTGAACAATTTCGTGGAATGGAAGCGTGACAGCCATTCTTTTCAATCGATGGCTGCATTCGTGCAGTTTCCGATGAATGTGCTGAGTGGCGGCGAAAGCGAACAAGTTCCAGGCCTTCACGTAACCGCCGATTTCTTTCAGGTGCTGGGGACGCAGCCGCTGCTAGGCAGAACATTTCGCCCAGGCGAATATGACCGCGATGCCCCCCGCGAGGTTGTGCTCAGCTATGAAACATGGCAGAGCCGTTTCGGTGGACGGCGCGATGTGATTGGCAAACGCATCTCGATCGATGTTAGCCATCACCGGATCATCGGCGTCATGCCTCCGGGCTTCGGGATTCCGGGTGTGCAAGCTCGCTTGTACGTTCCACTCGCGATCAACCTCCAGGAAGGCCGGAATTACTCGGTTATCGCGCGGCTTCGCGGCGGAATCTCTGCCAACGCCGCAAAGTCCGAGATTGCAGTGATCGCTGAGCACACCGCGAAAGATAATCCGGTCCTGGACGCCGGTTGGAGCGCTACCGTCATTCCATTGCTTGATTATGCGGTTGGCGCTGTTCGGCCTGTGCTGCTGGTTCTATTTGCAGCGGTGGGGCTTTTGCTGCTGATTGCGTGCTCGAATATCGCAAATCTGCTTCTGATGCGTTCGGCGCATCGCACGCGCGAGATCAGCGTCCGGCTGGCACTCGGGGCCGGTCCGGCGCGGATTGTGAGGCAACTGATTGTCGAAAGCTTGCTTCTCTCGGCGGTAGGCGGTTTGCTCGGAATCGGTTTAGCGCTTATTTCTGTCCGTGTCATGGCAGCCAGCCTGCCCTCGAGTCTCTCGATTCCTCGCACACATGAGATTCGAATGGACGAAACAGTTTGCGCGTTTTCTATCGGTGTGACGCTACTTGCCGGACTGCTCTTTGGCATAGCACCTGCGCTCCAGGCGCTAAGGACGGGGGTGGTCGAGAATCTCCGCGCGGCAAGCCGCTCCGTCACATCGTGTGCGACGTTGCGGCGGTCACTGGTTGTGGCCGAAGTCGCACTTGCCTCGATTCTGGTGGCGGCAGCAGGTTTGATGACACGCAGTTTTCTTCGACTGACACGGGTCGATCCGGGCTTTCATCCGGAACATGTTCTCACCGTGCGGATGCTGCTGTTACCGGTCCGCAAGGAAGAGTGGCACGCCGAGATGGTCGATCAAATGCTCGACAAAATACGGGCGCTGCCGGGAATTTTGGCTGCCGGTTCAATTGGCATTTTGCCGATGATGGGAGGAAATTCGGGCACATGGTATTACCGCGCGGACCGGCCTGAGCCTGCGCTGAATCGGCGGCCCGTAACCGATGTTTCCATCATTACGCCGGGCTACTTCCGCGCGATGGGTATCCCGATTCTCGAGGGCAGAGACTTTGATGGGCGCGATCGGACGGGTGCGCCGAGGGTAGCAATTCTGAATCAGACGGCAGCGCGCAGCCTATTCCCCGCCGAAGACCCGGTGGGTAAACGAGTGCGCGTGTGGTGGAACAGCGCCTCGCCGCTTGAAATTCTGGGCATAGCCGCCGATATCCGGCATAGCCAACTGAACACGCCGCCCGATCCTTGTCTGTTTATGCCGAACGACCAGGCCCCGTTTCCCTTCTCGTCGCTTGTGATTCGAACCATTGGCGATCCGGGAAATCTTGCGCCGGCGATTCGGGAGCAAATTCGGCAGGTGGATTCCGATCAAGGCGTTGCCGAAGTCGAATCCATGCGCCAGCTCATCGCTGACTCGGTAGCTCGTCCGCGCCTCGAGACTCTGTTGCTCAGCGGGTTCGGATTCGGCGCTCTTTTGCTCGCCTGCATTGGGACCTATGGTGTGATTGCCTATTCAGTAACGCAGCGGATGCGCGAGATCGGCATCCGGGTAGCGCTGGGGGCAACGCGTCTTGTGGTGTTTCGCATGGTTATCGGCGACGGAATCCGCTTGACCGCGGCCGGTGTCGTCATCGGATTGGCGGGTACCGCACTAGTCACTCGTTACTTACGGGACCTCTTATTCGAGATCCAGCCGGACGACCCGCTTACCTTACTGGCTGTAGGCGGTCTGCTAGCCTTGCTAGCGCTTGTTGCGTGCTACTTCCCCGCGGCACGCGCCATGCGAACAGATCCGGCTGTCGTCTTGCGCGAGGAGTAGCATCAAAACGTTCGCAAGTGGAACCCGCCATCTACGTTGAGCACTTGGCCGGCGCAGTAATCCAGAAGGCCATCGGCTATGGCTCGAACGGCTCGCGCAACGTCGGCCGGTTCGCCCATTCGCCGCTGGGGAAGTAATCCGTTCGCAATCCGTTCGTCGTATCCCGCAGCCACGCCCGCGATCATATCCGTCCTGATAATCCCGGGCTGAATCTCGAAAACAGTTACTCCATGCGGAGCCAGCCTTGCAGCGAACAGTTTCGCAGCCATGCTTAAACCAGCCTTCGAGATGCAGTAATCGCCCCGGCTAATCGAGGCTGTGAACGCCGAGATCGAAGTAACAAATACGATGCGCCCGGCGTTCTTGCTCACCATTCGGCTGGCGACAGCCTGCGTGAGGAAGTAAGGACCCTTCAAATTCGTATTAATCAGCTCGTCAAAGCTGCTCTCCTCCGCATCCAGAATGTCCGCCCGGACCCTTGGAGCCATCCCGGCATTGTTGACCAGAAGATCTATTTTCGCCAAACCTTTCCCAAACAGCTCGAAGCAGTTCCTTGCGCGATTCATTGTCGCCAAGCTGGCACTGCAGAATCGCAGCGCCCGTCTTCTCAGCGAGTGAAACGGCCGCTTCGCGGTTCGAGTTGTATGTGGCAATCACTTGGTGTGTCCGGACAAGTTCCTCCGCGATGGCGCGTCCGATGCCGCGGCTGCCGCCTGTCACTAGAGCGATGGGTTTGTTCACTCGTCCATCATGGCTCAGAACAATCCTTTATAGTTCGCCTGGAGCATCCTGTAGCGTTCAGCACACCACCTACATGAAACAGGAGGCTCCTGAAAATGACGGAACGGCAGCGCGAGATCCTCAACATGCTGGTTCAAATGGACAAGCAGTTTGGCAAGGGCTCGGTTTTGATGCTTGGCGACCAAGCGGTGCAGAATATATCGGTCATACCAACCGGCTCCATCGCGATCGACCACGCTTTGGGCGTAGGAGGCTTCCCGCGGGGCCGCGTTATCGAGATCTTCGGGCCGGAATCGTCGGGTAAGACCACGCTCGCTCTCCATTTGATCGCCGAAGCTCAGCGTGCCGGCGGGGCCGCGGCATTCGTCGATGCCGAACACGCGCTCGATCCGACATATGCGCGGAACATCGGCGTGGATATCGACGCCCTGATCGTCTCTCAGCCCGACTATGGCGAGCAGGCTCTCGAGATCACTCAGGCTCTGCTCGCATCGCACACCCTCGACGTTGTGGTGGTTGACTCGGTCGCCGCGTTGACGCCCAAGGCTGAGGTGGAAGGCGAAATGGGCGACAGCCACATGGGCCTGCAGGCCCGAATGATGTCCCAGGCGCTCCGCAAGCTGACAGTGGTAGTCGCCCGCGCCAATGCCTGCCTGATTTTCATTAACCAGATTCGCGAAAAAATCGGCGTCATGTTCGGCAACCCGGAAACCACGACGGGCGGCCGGGCCCTGAAATTCTATAGCTCTATCAGAGCGGAAGTTCGCCGGAGCACACCTTTAAAGGAAGGTGAGACGGTGGTTGGCAACCGGACCAAGATCAAGCTGGTCAAAAACAAGGTCGCCGCGCCGTTTCGGGAGGTCGAGGTCGATATTCTTTACGGAAAAGGGATTTCGAAAGAAGGCGACCTGCTCGATCTGGGCGTTCAGAAGGCGCTAATCGAGAAAAGCGGATCGTGGTTCAGCTTTAAAGGAGAACGAATTGGCCAGGGGCGAGAAAACGCGCGCCAAACTCTCTTGGATAAGCCGGAACTCTACAAGACGATTGAGGCGGAATTGCGGAAGATTCTGGGACTAGGGCTTGAAGCCGAACCCGCAGCTGAGAAGCAGTCGCCGACGACCTCGACGCGGCAGAAAGTGCTTGCGAACGTCGGGTAAGTTAAGTGCCACTTCTTGAAAATCAGGCCTGGAACGAACTGCCGCAACCGCACGTGGACTTCACGTTCGGATTGTTGAATTTAAAACCGGAGCCTTCGAGGGTCTCGACATAATCGACCTCAGCGCCGTCAAGGTAAAGCATGCTGGCCTGATCGACAAACACCCTAAGTGGGCCAAAACTATAGGTCTTATCGAGCATGCCGGGCGCGTTCTCAAAGGCCATGGAATAGCTAAACCCGGAGCAGCCTCCGCCAACCACAGCGATGCGCAGGCCCGCCGGTTTGGGTTCCTGCATATCCAGGATCTCGGTCACTTTGTCAACAGCCTTTTCGGTAAGCTGAATCATTTCTTAACTCCTCTTGAGGAAAATGCCCCAGTCTATTTCGAGTGTACTATACGGCTCGACGGGCTGCTTCAGTAGTCTTGACTACTGTTTGGATGCGGCCAAGCACGCTGGCGTTGCCGTATCCTCACCCGGACACCGCCATATCCGTCTACTATTAAGATTAGCAACCCGGGTCAACGGCCTGCGCCGCCAAATTGCCCCCGATTTACGCAACCGGCGCGTAAAGCACTACGTCCCTAGCGATGTATGAACGGGTTGAGCGCGACAATACCGTTTCCCGCCGTTGGGGAAGCCAGCCGGACGAAGACCAGAGTGGATCACCGCACAACGGAAGAGGCTGCTCTTGTCCGACGCATTCAAGCGAAGGACGAGATCGCGTTTCGCGAAATCGTGGAACGCTATCAGACCAAGGTCTATTCCATCATTTACGGCATTCTGCGCAACCGCAACGACGCTGAAGATATCGCGCAGCAGGTCTTTGCGAAGATCTATTTTTCGATCAAAAACTTTGATTTCCGGAGCTCGCTGTTGACCTGGATCTATAAGATCACCGTCAACGAGTGCTACGACTACCTGCGAAAGAAGCGAGTTCGCAAGCTGGTCTATGAAAGCGATTTTACGGCGGACGATTCGCTTCTAATGGAGAATTCCGAGCCGGCTATGGATCAAGGCGCGCCCGTGGATACGCAGTTGGCGCAGCGCGACCTGGTGATGAAGCTCTTATCGAAGATTTCCGAAGAGGATAGATCGTTGATCCTTTTGAAAGAGGTCGAAGGACACTCGGTCGAGGAGCTTTCGCAAATGACGGGAATGAATGAGAACACGATTAAAGTAAAGCTGTTCCGCGCCCGCCAGAAGCTGGTGAAGGCGGCTCAGCGATTAGGAAAGCTTCCAGGAACGACAAAAACAGTCTAAAATCTGTTTTGATGTAGATCTAAGTAAGCGGACGATAAGATCCGCAATAAGATGTAAGAATTTTTTGAGGGAAATATGCACGGGCCTATCCGGGATAGATTAGAGGAACTGTTGAGTCCGGATGCGAGGCAGGAAGAGACAGCGCGTCATCTCGCCTCCGATCCTGGCTGCGCAGGAGAGTTCGATGCCATGCGAGAGCAGGCGGCACTCTTGCGCTGCCTTCGAGCGCCGGTCGAGGTAGAACCCGATCCAGGGTTCTATGCCCGAGTGGTGCAGCGTATCGAGGAAAGCGGAGTTCGTTCCATCTGGTCCGTCTTCACCGAAGGGCCATTCGGAACGTGGCTAGCGTACGCTTCGCTTGCGTTGGCCCTGCTGATTGGGACCTGGTTGGTTGGCATCGAGCGCGCCGATGGTCACCTTGGAAATTCGGCGCCCGCGATCGCCCGCCAATCGCCGAGCGAGATGCAGGTAACCGGCGATCAAGCGCATCAGCGAGACGTGGTGCTGGTGAATCTTGCCACCTATTCCGACCAATCCAACTAACCTGGCGCGAGCGCGCGCGCTGGCCCGGGACGACGTGGGATGGGCAAATCCGAAAGTAATTACCATCCTGGCGCTGGTGTTCCTCTGTGGCTCGGCGTTTGGCGCTGCCGCGATGCGCGAGTATCTGCACTCCAGGCTTTTCGGACCTCCGGCGCACGCCTTCGTCTATCACGGACGCCGGCTCGGGTTTAATACGTTGAAAAGCGATTTAGGCTTGACTCCGGTCCAGGAACAGGCGGTGAAACAAGTATTAGATGATTTTGCGAAGTATTATCAAAATCTCGAGGAGCAGCGAGAGGACGTATCGGAATCGGGAAAAAAGCGCATTTACGGGGTGCTGAATCCTCAGCAGAAGCAACGCTTCGCCGAATTACTTCACGAGCCGCCACCGAAAAGTTGAGAAGCTATGAAAGAGCCGCTCCCTGGGGTCGCGGTTCCGTTAGCACTCGGGCGTAGCCCGTTTCCCGCACTTTTCAGACATCTTCTTCTCGATAGCTTCCATTAAGCGGGACTGCACGTCACGCGGCAACGGCTGAGCTTCCATGCCCTTATAAATCCGAAGGGTGCGGCGCGTCGTGTCGCAGACAACCCAGCAATTAGGACATTCGCTTACATGCTTGCGAATCTCCTCGCGGGACTCGGGATCTAAAACGTCTTCGAGGTAGTCATTCAGCTCATGCAAAAACTGCTTACAGGTAAGCAAGGGCGTCGTCCCCCTTTCGCTTGAACTGGCGCGTCAGCTTCTCCCGTAACTGAAGGCGTGCGCGCAGCAACCGGCTCTTTACCGCTGAAATAGATAGATTCAATGCCTCTGCCGTCTCCTCGATCGACATTTCTTCGATGTCGCGAAGAATAAAAACGGTGCGATAAGCTGGCTTCAGGCTTTGCACAGCCTCATCCAGGATTTTCCCCAATTCTTCTCTAGAGTAGGTGTCCTCCGGGTTCTCGTCCCAAACAGCAATCTCCCGGGCTACTACATCCTCTCCGGTGTCAATCGGATCGTCGAGGGGAACCGTCTTGTCGGACCGCCGCTTCCGAAGCTTCATCAAGGCTTCGTTCACCGCGATTCGTACGAGCCACGTATAAAACTTTGAATTGCCCTGAAAATCGTCCAGATGCGAATAGGCCTTGAGAAACGTTTCCTGCAGTACATCTTCCGCATCTTCATCATTTTGCGTGATCTGCTTCGCCATTCGGAAGACACGCCGGTCGTAGTGGTTCACAAGCTCCGCGAAGGCCGCGGGGTCTCCCGCTTTGGCCTTGGCCACCAGCGAAGTTTCATCAAATGTCGGCGCTATCGTTGAGGTGCTCACGAAAATAAAAGACGGAGTTGGAAGGCTTGTGTTCAGTGTAACAGCGTGCAGTAGACATTTTGATACGCTCAAGTCTAAGCCCCCGTCATGAGCATCATCGCAACCAGTTTTAGAGTGACATTACCCGATGGCGGCGAACAAGCCGCACCCCTGGGAACCCGGCCTGTTGACGTAGCCCAGAAGATCAGTTCGCGGCTAGCCTCCGAGGCGATCGTGGCCCGGGTAAATGGCGAGCTGTGGGATTTTAACCGGCCACTCGAAGGCGACTCGTCGCTCGAAATTCTCACCTCTAAATCGCTTGAGGCTTTAACTGTTTACCGCCACTCGACCGCCCATCTGCTGGCAGCCGCGGTGCTCGAATTGTTTCCGGAAACAAAGCTAGGGATAGGGCCTCCGACCGAATCCGGTTTTTACTACGATTTTCAGCGTGAGACTAGGTTCACGCCCAATGACTTGGAGCGGATCGAGGCCAAAATGTGGGAGCTGCAAAAACAGAATCTCCCCTTTGAGCGCAAACTAACGCGCAAGGAAGACGGGCTTCGGAAGTACGCGGACGACTGGATGAAGAGGGAGTTGATCACGGAGAAAGCAGAGAGCGTTTTCTCCGAATACACCCTCGGAGACAATTTCATCGACTTCTGCCGCGGCCCGCACGTTCCGTCGACCGAGAAGCTGAGAGCTTTCAAGCTGCTTTCCATCGCCGGGGCGTATTGGAAGGGGAATGAAAAAAACCCGCAACTGCAGCGCATATACGGTACTGCGTTCTTCACCAGAAAAGAGCTTGAAGATTATCTGAACCGGCTGGAAGAAGCGAAGAAGCGGGACCATCGCCGGATCGGGAAAGAGCTCGAGTTATTCACGGTCAATGAACTGGTTGGCGCGGGACTGCCGTTGTGGCTGCCGAAGGGCGCCACAGTGCGGCGGATTCTTGAAGAGTACATTCTCGAGAAGGAGCGCTTGGCCGGCTATCAACATGTCTATACTCCTGTTCTCGCGAAAGTCGAGCTTTACCAGCAGTCCGGGCATTGGGAGCATTATCACGAAGACATGTTCCCGCCGATGAAACTGGAGACGGAGCAAATGGTGCTGCGGCCGATGAACTGCCCGCATCACATGCTCGTTTACAAGTCAAAAATGCACAGCTATCGCGATTTGCCGGTGCGTATCGCGGAGCTTGGCACACAATATCGATACGAGCGTTCGGGCGTGCTCAGCGGATTAAGTCGTGTGCGTTCGATGACGCTGAACGATGCGCACATTTTCTGCACTCCTGAGCAAATCAAAGAAGAGTTCACCAGTGTGATGCAACTGGTGGAGGAGGCCTATCGCGACCTCGGGATCACTCAGTACAGCTACCGGCTTTCCCTCCGCGATAAGGCGAACACCGAAAAATATGTTGCGAACGACGAGATGTGGGCGCTTGCGGAACGTGTTCTTCGCGAAGCGCTGAATTCGCTGGGGCTACGCTACACGGAAGCGCCCGGCGAGGCGGCCTTCTACGGACCGAAGCTCGATATTCAGCTCGCCGATGTAATGGGTCACGAAGAGACTTATTCGACGATCCAAATCGATTTTCATCTGCCCAACCAGCTTGATTTGAGTTACATCGCGCCGGACGGACAGCATCATCGTCCAGTAATGATACATCGCGCCATCGTCAGCACGATGGAGCGGATGATCTCTTACTTGATAGAGCTTTATGGCGGCGCGTTCCCAGTGTGGCTCGCGCCGGTTCAAGCCGTTGTTTTGCCGCTCACAGACAAGCAGAACGATTATGGCAGCCGGGTTTTGGACCAACTTCGGCAAGCGGGTCTCCGCGCCGAAATCGACGCTCGCGGCGAAAAAGTAAATCTGAAGATTCGCGAAGCGCAGCTTCAAAAGATTCCCTACATGCTGGTTGTTGGCGCGCGGGAAGAGGAGGCTGGGCAAGTGGCAGTGCGCAACCGAAAACATGGCGATCAGGGCGCGAAGCTCGTTTCAGAGTTTGTTTCCGATATTCAACGGCTGGTCACGGAGAAAGTGCCGTCAGAGTGATCGCTGTCGAGATCGCACTTGCCCTGTGCTTACTGGGAGCCTGGGTTTATTGCCTGCTCGGCGCGATCTCAGCGATACGGCATAGCCGTCAGCGGCTGGTTCTGCGAAAGCCCGAGTTGCCGCGCATTTCGGTCCTGAAACCGCTTGCCGGATACGAGCCCTCGCTCGAGACCAACGTCCAATCGTTCTTTGAACAGGATTACCCTTCGTTCGAACTCCTGTTTGCCGTTCGAGCGGAAGACGACCCCGCCGTTCGGACGCTCGAGAAGCTTCATGAGAATTATCCCGACGTACGCTCACGCCTCTTGATTACCGGCGACCCGCCGTATCCGAACGCGAAAGTGTTCAGCCTGTCGCATATGACGGCGGCGGCGAGCTACGACTGGCTGGTAATGAGCGATAGCGACGTGCGAGTATCCAAAAGTTTCCTGCGACGCCTGTCCTACGAACTGGTGGCGCACGATTACGATCTCGCCACTTGTCCTTACCGGGCCGTGCCCGGCCGCAATGTATGGTCCCTACTCGAAGCCATTGGTTTGAACACCGAATTCTGGTGTTCGGTTCTGGTAGCAAAACTCATGGAAGGAGTGCGATTCACGGTCGGTCCCACCGTCGTAGCTCACAGCAAAGTGTTTGAAGCGATCCCCTGGGACAGCTTGAGCTCTTATTTGGCTGAGGATTTTGTTCTCGGCCGGCGGGCGGCCGAGCACGGATTTCACGTCGATCTGTCGCGCGTGATCGTCGAACACCACTTGAGCGACGAATCAATCGCGGAAAACATGAGCCATCGCCTTCGCTGGGCCCGCAGCACCAGGCGTTCGCGTCCCTGGGGATATGTCGGCCAATTATTCACGAATCCCATTCCACTGGCGTTGATCTTGTATCTGATGAACCGGCGCCTGTGGCCCGTATTGATTATCAGTATCGTTCTTCGTGTAACAGTCGCTTACGCGACCGCTTCTCTTGTGCTAAAAGACCGGCTGTGGATTCGCTATTCACCACTGATACCAGTGCAAGACATATTAAGCTTTGTATTCTGGATTCTGGGTTTCACGGGCAACAGCATCGCCTGGCGCGGCCGGCGATACAAAGTGAATCGCGACGGCACGTTCGATCCGATTTAGTGAGGGGCGGGATTCTGGGGTATTTCGGATTCACTCAGTTAGGCAACAATAGCTTATGCCAGATCAATCTCAAAGGCCGGGAAGACCGTTTCTAGATAGCATCACGTTACGCGGCTTCAAGACGATCCGAGAACTTAAGGACTTCCGGCCCGGCCCATTGACAGTTCTCATTGGACCTAATGGAGCGGGCAAGTCAAATTTCTTGTCTTTCTTTAGGATGCTCTCCTGGGCCTTAGCACCTCCCGGAGGGTTACAAGAATACATCGGAAAAGCCGGCGGCGCGAGTGCGATCCTACACGACGGTCCCGAACGGACATCGCACATAGAAGGTCAGCTTCGCCTCATAACCGGTAAGGGTAGCAACGATTATGAATTTCGACTTGCATACGCCTCGGGGGACAGTTTAATTTTTACTGAAGAAAAGTACCGATTTTCATCCTCGCAGTTTCCAAAAGAGCGGGGCTGGACAGACCTTGATGCGGGTCACCGAGAATCAAGTCTCATAGTCAGGGCTGAAAAAGGCGAGCAGACCGCCAAGGTCATCTCAGGACTCCTCAGGAAAGTCATTTCGCATCAATTCCACAACACTTCCGATAGCGCTCGAATCCGTCAGAAGTGGGATATCGAGGAGGGACGGTGGTTGAAAGAGGACGCTGGTAACCTGGCACCCTTTCTGTACAGATTATTGCGAGAGGAGCCTGGCTTCTACAAAAGGATCGTTGATACGATACGCCTGATTCTACCGTTTTTTGCTGACTTCGAATTCGAATTGGAGTATGGTCGAGTGCTGCTCAGATGGCGTGAGAGAGGGTCTGACCGCATTTTCAACTCGGCCCAGGCAGCCGACGGAATGTTGAGAATTTTTGCCCTGGTCGCGTTATTGGAGCAGCCTGAATGGGATCTGCCGGATGTTCTCTTATTGGATGAACCCGAATTAGGATTGCATCCGTACGCAATCGAAGTGATATCGGGAATTATTCGTTCAGCTTCGCACCATGTGCAGGTCATACTCGCGACCCAATCGGTTTCGCTAATCGATCGTTTTAATCCCGAAGATATCGTCGTTGTGGAGCGCCGCGGAAGGGATTCTTGCTTCCAGCGGCTCAGCGGCGGCGATCTCAAGGATTGGATGGAGCAGTATACCTTGTCCGAACTCTGGGAGAAGAACGTCATCGGAGGTCGGCCATAAGTTGATCCGCCTCCATTTTGTGGTGGAAGGCCAAACTGAAGAGACGTTTGTCCGGGACATTCTGGCACCCGAATTGGCTGGGAGATCGGTCGTGGCCGATGTCCATAGGATTACGACAGGCAGAAAAAAAGGGACCTTGTACCGAGGCGGGTTCGTAGCTTACGCTCACATTCGTCGCGATCTGAGTCTTTGGATGAAGCAGGAACGGCGTTCTGAGGTGCGTTTCACTACCATGATTGATCTATATCGGTTACCGCATGACTTTCCGGGGATGAAAGCCTGCGAAAAAATTGCCGATCCGCTTGGGAAGGTTGAATGCCTTGAATCGATGTTCAGGGGCGACCTTAATGATCACAGGCTGATACCGTACATTCAGTTGTATGAATTTGAGGCCCTCCTGTTTTCCGATCCTGACGCTTTTTCGTCAGCCTTCCCAATAGCCGATGCTGAAATTGAAGAGTTGAAGCGCATTCGCGGATCATTCCCGAGCCCGGAACACATTAATGACTATCCAAACAAGGCGCCGTCAAAACGAATATGTGAGCTCTTGCCAGGTTATGTAAAGACTGCTTACGGACTCGCCGTCGCGAAAACGATTGGCCTGAGTAGAATGCGTGCCGAGTGTAAGCACTTCAACCACTGGATTGAAGCCCTCTTTGGATTGAGCGAGATTTGACCCAAGTCATGTGAAGTGCTGAACTGCACGGCGCTGGCTAAGCACGGGGAACGGAGACGCCAGAGTTTGAGCGCTCGGTTTGCACTTTACCTCATTGCCGCCAGTTTCTAAAACTAATCCGCCAACGGATTCATCACAGCCCTTGGGCTTCCTCGGTCGCCTTCTCGACCAGCGCATTCATCTGGCGAAGGCAGTCAGCAACTTTGCCGGCTTCTTCGGTCGCGAGCTGCCACTGCTTGGCATCTACCGCTTCTCGAATGCCGGGCAACGTCTTCACTCCATAGCCTGTGTAGAAACCTGGCGCATAAATTTGGTGCTTATACCAGCTTCGATTCGGAAGTCCTTCCGGCCTGGTCAGAGCACGTTCGGTCCGCATGAGCGTCGTGTTCAGGCCGGCGACTGCGGACGCATCAAGGGTGTTTTTTGAGACGGCCGTTTTGAGGGCGCTATCGTATTTTGCGCTGTTCTCAACCAGCACTTGTAACTGCTTGCGCACGTCGGGAAAGACAAGCGGCTGTCCCTTGCCGGCTGCTTCTTTTTCGATCTCCGAGAGATAGCCGGTCACGGTCTGCGCGAAATGGCCGAACTCGAACGGCAGTATATCGGCGTCGGCGAGGCGCATGAGCGCGGTCGCTGTGTATTCGGAAAGGGCCTGGCCATAAATGTGTGTTGCGTCGGAGAAATGGTTGTACCAATAGATGGAATCGTAGACAGAGTGGTAGATACCGCTGCGGTCCATTCCCCCAAATCCCTCATTCATGCTTGCAACACCCGCGAAATCGAGAAAAGCCACGTAGTCGGAACCGGCACCCAACGCGCCGATAGTAAACGTCTTCTGCTTCTTTTCCGGTTCCTCTTCGGGAGGCGCATTCTCTGGCGGCTTGTGGGTCAGCTTGGCCTGAGCGAGACTTTCATTGACGCCCGGCTGCGTCACGCTCTGCGCTACTTCGGCTACGAAAGCCTCGAGTGTATGGGACCCGGATACGTGAAGCCAACCTCGGCCATTTGAATCTGAATTCAAATACGCGACCCCTTGCTGCCTTAACTCATCCTGGTGTTTCTCCACCCACTCGGTGGAGCCAATCAAGCCAAACTCCTCTGAATCCCAGAACGCAATTTTCACAGTTCTTTTGGGCCGCCATCCCTGCTTGCTCATGGTGGCTAGCGCGCGCGCCGTCTCGAGCAGGGAGACCGTTCCGCTCACTGGGTCGTCAGCGCCATTCACCCATGCGTCATGATGATTTCCAGCCATCACCCATTCATTCGCGGAGACACTACCCGGAATAGTAGCGATGACGTCGAAGATAGGCTTCAAGGTCCAGTCGAAATCAGTTTTGATGTGCACCTTCGTTGCGCCGGGTCCCAGGTGATAGGTAAAGGGCAGCGTGCCGCGCCACGATTCGGGAGCAAGCGGGCCTGTAAGCTGATCCAAAATAGGTTGCGCGTCTCCATACGAGATCGGCAGCACTGGAATTTTCATGAGGACTTGAGCTTCGTCGCGTGACAGTCTCTTCGCGCCTGGAACTGCGGCCCAACCGGGAGTCAGCGGATCGCCCGAATAGAGAGGCATGTCCATGACGCTTCCCCGCTGTACGCCCTGCCAGGGACGCATCGGCCCGGTGGGGAAAATATCGCCCTCGAAGAAGCCGTCCTCGTGGGGATCGGAATAAATCAGGCACGCGATTGCGCCGTGCGCGGCCGCAAGCTTAGGCTTAATACCGCGCCAGCTCTTCCCGTAGCGCGTGATAACGATTTTGCCTTTTACATCGATGCCATGTTTCGCGAGATAGTCGTAATCGTCCGGGAGTCCATAGTTGGCGTAGACTACATCGCCTGTGACATCGCCGCTCGCCGAATAGGCATTGTAAGTTGGAAGCTGGTTCTTGTCTCCGCTATTCGGATCCTCCGGAACAACGGGCTCCTTCAGTTTGGCTTCGTATTTTTTCGGCGCCAGCACTTCCACTTTCCGAACCGTCGGATAAGGAAGAAGAACGTCGAAGCTCTCGATCTGTACGTCGAGTCCCCACTCTTTAAGCAGCCCGGCTATGTATTCAGCAACCGCTTTCGATCGCGGCGATCCGGCCTGGTGCGGCTGCCCTGCTATGTATTCCATGTATTTTGCCATCCGCGCCCCTTCGGGAATGGCTCGGGCTTTTGCCTCGGCATCGGATTCTTGCTGCAGATCGGAAGGGAGAAAACCGCGAACTGTTTGAGTTTGGGCGGCTGCAAAACTAGCAGCTGCCAGCGCCGGAGTGAGCAAATAGGAAAATTTCATGGGAATGCCATATTTTAAGCCGGGCGCATTCGAGTTTGTACGTGCAGGTAAAAGAACAGGTAAAAGAAAAGGACCTCCGGGAAGTCCCGGAGGTCCTAAGAAGCGGAGTTGGAGTGGCTTCTTACAGGGGGGAGACGCGTTTTCCGGCGACGGCCACCATAACCAAGCCGGCTCCGAGCAGAAGCGCCGTGGTGGCTTCAGGAACCGTGCTCTGACCGCCTCCCGATCCGCCCGAATCCAGAGTCAACGTGGTGTTGCCATAGGAAACATCTTCCAGGATCAGATTCGATCCGGTGGTTGCGGAGAGTATGGCTGTCGTAATCGGATGTGAAACGGAAACTCCGAAAATTGTCGTCGAACCGGAAACGGTCCACGTTTCCCCATCCGACAGCGTGATGGTATAGCTCGATGCCGACGGGTTGCTTCCGAGCACGAATAGCAGCGCTGTCTCGCCGCCGCTCGGAGTTGCTACCTCTACTTCGGCGGAGCTATCGGTGCCGCCTTCGAGCGACTTAGCAGCCTTGTATTCCAAACCTTCCAGATATGTTGTAGACCCATCGGGGCCTGTGATATTAAAACCGTCGCTGCTTGTATATCCTGATGGGCCGTAAGTGATGTATTGAATTTGATTGAAATTGGCATCCTTCGTACCGGTTTCGGTTGACTCCCAGTTACTGACTGTATAAGAAACGATTGTCGTCGCGCGCAGTGGAATGACGCCCGCGCACAACAACGAAGCGGCGACAACAGCGCCCGCCCGAATTCGCATTCACTGCCCCCGTTTTATGTGTCCGATTCGATCATGCCAATAAACAGGATTCGGGGAAACAAAGAAAAACCTTGTGTTCGGGTCTCGCTTTGAAACGAGAACGTGGTGTTCCGCTTCGATCGCAGATTAGTTTAGAAGCCGTGCAGAACTCTGCGAGAAGGACTGAACGGGCGAAAGCCCGTTGTCCGCGAAGATGAACAGAGGAAAGCTGGCAGAATTCGCCTACGGGATCGGCGGAGCTGAAATTCGATCAAAGAGGCGTTGGCGAAGGGGCGGCCAGCGACATTGGCTCAGTTTCTCCTGTCAACGCAAAATAGAAATGTCCTATTCCGTGCAAAGTAGAAATGTCCGGTTTTGAGAGGGCAGATGAGAAGTTCGTGTTAGTGTGAGTGCGATGTTTTGGGGAAGTCGCGTTCCCCGGAGCAG
>JBAUZG010000175.1:0-8725 GCA_049585195.1 Bryobacteraceae bacterium
TCGACTCCATGTAGATGACAATGCTCTGCGTGCGCGGGTCGCTTCCCAGATGATCGATCAGGGCTCCCCATCCGACATCGAGCATCGATCCAACCGAAACAAAGGCGCTGAAGCCCACCTTTTCCCGCAGGCTCCAATCGAGCAACGCAGTGCAGATGGCGCCGCTTTGGCTGATCAGGGCTACCGAGCCCGATTGCGCCATCGCGGGCGCGAACGTCGCGTTGAAGCCGTTGACGGGGCACATGACGCCAAGGCAGTTCGGCCCGATGAGCCGGATCCCTCCTCGCCTGGCCGCATCAAGCATTTCCATTTCCAACTCGAGTCCGCGAGAACCGGTTTCGCGAAACCCGGCAGAAATGATCACTGCGCCTGCGACTCCGGCACCCGCACACTCGCGGATGACTTGCGGCACAGATTCGGCGGGAGTCACTACAACGGCCAGATCGACGCGCTCAGGCACGGCAGAGATCGATGGATAAGCTCTGATTCCGAGCACAGCCGCTCGCTTCGAGTTCACCGGATAAACCGTTCCACCAAAAGGGCTGCTGATCAGGTTCCAAAGAATCGCCCGGCCTACATGTCCGGCTTTCTCCGTCGCGCCAATCACAGCTACGGACTTTGGTTTGAAGAAAACGTCGAGTTGGTTCTGGAAGCGCGGCCCTGGGGCAGTATCGACGTAATTGATGCTTGCCTCTTTTGTATCGTGCATTCTTTTTTCAAATGTGCTCGAGGGAGAAGAATAAAGCGCCGCTGTCACAAGAGTAGTGAATCAAGTAAGGACTTTCTCTAACCGCTCCAGGTCGGGCTGCTCGCCTAATACGATGAGAAAATCTCCGGCGCCGATTCGCGTTTCGGGCGGCGGGTTGAAAATCATCTGGCCGTCCGGCCTCCGGATGGCTAACACGATGCCGCTAAACTTACGTCGTTGCAGCATCTCGCCCAAAGGTTTCGAAACGAATTCTGCCTCTGGCGCCACCCGAACCTGCTCTACCCGGATATTTGGCGCCAGGGCGCCGGTGGCGAAGTCCAGAAACTGAACAACGTGGGGCCGAATTAAAGCTTGCGCAAGCCGGTGGCCGGCCATCGTATACGGCGCGAAGACCGTATCGGCTCCGGCTCGGCGTAGTTTCTGCTCGGATTCTTCCTCCGATGCGCGGGTCGCTACCGTTAGGTTCGGGTTCAGAGTCTTGGCGGACAAAATGATGAACAGGTTTTCAGCATCCGACGGCAAAGCGGCAATCAATCCGCGCGCCCGTGTCACGCCGACCTCGCGCAGGCAGTCGTCTCGTGTTGCATCCGCCACGACCGCGAGCATTCCCGCCATTGTGGCACGCTGCACGCGTTGTTCGCTCCGATCGACTACAACGAAAGGAAATTTGCCGCGTTGTAGCTCGAAGGAGGCATTGCGGCCCACGCGGCCGAAACCGCAGACGATGAAATGATTCTGCAATTTTTCGATCATGCGCTTCTTCCTGCGTTTTCCATAGCGATCCTGCAATTCCAGTTCAATGATGGTCTGGGTCACGGCCGCCAATGCAAAGAACATGGCGCTTACGCCAAACAAGATCAGGAAAGAGTTAAAGACCCGCCCGGCGTGACCGAGTGTATGGATCTCCTGATAGCCGACTGTGGTGATTGTGATCAGTGTCATGTAGAAGGCATCGAAAAGGGAATACCCTTCGATGCGGTGGAACCCGACCGTGCCGATACACAGAGTGAACAGCAGAAGTGCCGCGATCATTGCGGCACGGCGGGCCAACCGGCGATCCATGGCGGTTCCAGTATAAGATTTCTGTGCCGTGCGTCTGGCTGCGCCATATCACCCATCGCGCTGTCAAGTCGCGCAGGCTGAGGCCGTTTGAGCATCGCATGTCAGCGCTGGGCAAAGTGGTCCTGAACGTGCTAAAACCTCGATGTCACAGCTATCAGCGCTTGCTCGGCTGAGGACGTTTGCCACTGGGAGGTTGCCATGGCAACAGGAATAGCGCCAGCCGCCGAAAAGGATGGGAAAGTCCGAACAAAACTGACGGGTTACGACCTTCTAAACGATCCGAGACTCAACAAAGGTACGGCTTTCACCGAGGAAGAGAGAGATGTCTTTGCGCTCCACGGCCTGCTTCCGCCGCATGTTGGGACGCTTGATGAGCAGGTTGCGCGACGCAAACGAGCGCTTCAAAATCAGCCGACTCCATTCGCCAAGTACGTCCTTATGCGCGACCTGCAAGATGCAGACGAGACGTTATTCTACGCGCTGGTTACACGCAACGTTCGAGAAACATTGCCGATCGTCTACACGCCCACGGTGGGAGAAGGCTGCCAGCGCTTCAGCGAAATATGGCACAAGCCGCGCGGCCTGTTTGTCAGCTATCCCAACAAACATCGCATCCATCAGATCCTTTCGCATCGGCGTTACGACGAGGTGAAGTGCATTGTCGTGAGCGATGGCGAACGTATCCTCGGCCTGGGGGATCAGGGGATCGGAGGAATGGGGATTCCGATCGGCAAGATGGCGCTGTACACGGCCCTCGCCGGCATTCCCCCTGAAAACTGTTTGCCGGTCCTGCTCGATGTCGGAACCGATAATGAGGAGCGCCTGCGGGACCCGCTGTATATGGGATGGAGCCACAAGCGGATACGTGGGCCGGAGTATGACGAGTTCGTGGACACATTCGTCTCGGCGGTCCAGCGGCGATGGTCGCATGTGCTGCTGCAATGGGAGGATTTTGCTTGTCCCAATGCGGCACGCCTGCTCGACCGCTATCGCGAGAAACTGTGCAGCTTTAATGACGACATACAGGGCACCGGCGCGGTGGTAGCTGCCACCCTCCTCTCGGCTATCAACGTGACTGGTATTCCGTTAAAGGAGCAGCGGATTGCTATGCTCGGCCTGGGCTCGGCAGGGCTTGGTATTGCCAAACTTCTCGTCTCGCTCATGGAGGACGAAGGTCTGACCGCCCAGGAGGCGCGCGACCGCTTTTTCACTGTCGATCTGCATGGCCTTCTCATAGAAGGAGTGAGAGGTGTTCGCCCCGAGCAAGTATCCTTCGTGCGCAAGCGGCGAGACGTCGAAACTTGGCAGGTTTCCAGTCAAGCGGAGATCGGTTTGTTGGATGTGGTACGCAATGCGAAACCGACGGCGCTGATTGGCGCCTGCGGCCAGGCGTGTACATTTGCCGAAGACATCATCCGGGCAATGGCAAGGAACACAGAGCGGCCAGTCATACTCCCGTTATCGAATCCGACGTCACGCTGCGAGGCTACCCCGCGGCAGCTGCTCGACTGGACCAGTGGCCGTGGGCTGATCGGCACGGGTAGCCCGTTTGAGCCTCTAGAAGTTGACGGCAAACTAGTTCCTATCGCTCAAACGAACAACTCGTACATCTTCCCCGGACTGGCACTGGGAATCATCTCCTCGCGGGCCGCGCGCGTCTCGGATGCCATGATCAAGACCGCGGCAAAAGCGCTCGCCGATCTCTCTCCTGCCCGGAAGGACAAAGAGGCCAGCCTTCTGCCGCCGCTCGAAGAAATCCGCTCCGTCAGTAAACGAGTAGCGCAAGCGGTAGGCGAACAAGCAATAAAAGACGGTCTGGCAGGCGTGGAGCCGAGCCAGCTCGAAACCGAGCTCGACGCAAATATCTGGGAGCCCGTGTATAAGCCTTACGAGCTGGCGCAGGAATAGAAGTGTCGTTATACATCCGGAAATTTCCGTCCCTCGAAGAATCTGCCACCGGCGCTAACCGTTTGACATGCTCTCTCATTGAGCGTAGACTGAAATTGGGATGCTGCATCGCAGCATTTCGAGTTCTCGATAAGGAGGCGCGAGTATGAACGCCAACACCAAATCCACGAAAGCCGCCTCGCCGGAAGCGGCAACGAGCCAAGAAACTCTTGAGACGGCAGCCACTAGCTTTACGACGCTCTTGCACAGGAACATCGAAAGGTTGGTGGGCCTCGAGAAGACTACGCTCGATATCCTGAAGGAGCAGAGCGCGGATGTCGCAGAAACCATGCGGCAATCGCTGAAATCAGGTCCTGCGGCGCCCAGTATCGCGATGCTGGACGTGGCCGAAAAGGGCATCGAAGGATGGATCGGGGCCCAGAAGGATATTCTGGATCTGACGATCGAGCAAAGCGCGCACGCGGTAAAGGCCGCTCGGAAGCGCGGGAGTTTAGCTTCACAATCGGTCGCCGAACTGAGCGAATTTGTCGAGCAAACGGCGGAACGGGCCGTGGCGACACAAAAGATTGTGCTCGATTTTGCTGCACAGCAAAATAAAGCCGTTGCCGAAGCCTTTCGCCACCAGGCTGGGGTGAAGGGTTCGCCGGTTGCCGAAGTGGCCGAGTCCGTCGAACGCGGAGTCGACACGCTAATCGACATGCAGAAGGAATTCCTCGACACGGCCAGTAAGATGGCTAAGGGGGCAGCCGCCGGCAAGAGCTGACTCCCGCCGGATGGCAGCTCAATTGCCTAAAAGACAGAATATGACTGATTCCAAGAGCGAAGGGGAGTCGTTCGATCCGTTCCAAGCCTGGCGCGAGATCCGCGACCGAAGCATGGATGCCTGGGCGAAAGCGATGGTTGAGGCAGTTAAGTCAGAGGACTACGCCAAGGCCAGCGGGGTCATGCTGGATGCGTACTTGACTGCTTCCATCCCCTTCCGCGAAATGCTCGAAAAGACTATGGCGCAAACGTTGCAGCAGATGAACATGCCTACTCGTACCGATTTCACGAGTTTGGCCGAGCGTTTAACCAACGTAGAAATGCGCCTGGACGATTTCGATGCTAAGATCGACGAGCTTTTGAGAGGGCTGGCAAGGCCCACGCCTTCGGCGGCAAAACGCACGGCAAAACGAACCAAGGCGAAAACGAAATAGCTAATGGGCAGCAATTCAATTGCAACCGATGAACTTGCTAAAGCCGAGGAGCGCCTACGCCGGGTAGGCAGGCTCCTCACTACGAAGGCTGCGATCGCTCAAACTCCCAAAGAACAGATCTGGGCTTTAAACAAGACGAAGCTGTACCGCTACATTCCGGCGCTGCCAGCGGGAAAGCGGCATCCGGTTCCTCTGCTGCTGGTGTTTGCGCTGATGAACCGGCCCTACATTTTCGACTTGCGGCCCGGCCACAGTTTTGTCGAGTTCATGGTCCGGCAGGGTTACGACGTGTATTTGCTCGATTGGGGTTCTCCCGGCCCGGAAGACCGCAATCTTAAGTTCGACGACTACGCCCTCGACTATCTTCCGCGGGCCATTCGCAAGATGAAGAGCGTCTCCGGCTCGGCAGAGTTCAGCATGCTCGGCTGGTGTATCGGAGCCATCCTCACCACGCTGTATGCAGCGGTTCGCCCGAACGACGGCCTGCGCAATCTGCTGCTGCTTACCGCGCCCCTTGATTTCTCGAAGAAGGAAGCCATCACTTTCGCGCGGTGGACGGATGAGCGCTACTTCGATGTAGAAAAGGTGCTGGCCATGTTTGGCAACATGCCGGCCGAAATGATCGAATACGGCGCCAAAGCATTGAAGCCGGTTGAGAACTTCGTCGGCAATTATTTGCGTCTGTGGGACAATCTCGACGATCCTAAGGTCGTTGAAGCCTGGCATGCAATGAATACCTGGGTGACCGACAACATACCGATGGCCGGGGGCGCTTTCCGCCAGTTGATTGTCGACTTGTACCGCAACGACCGCCTGATGAACGGCACCTGGGTGGCCCATGGAGAGAAGGTGGACGTGAGCCACATCAAAGCGAATTTATTGACAGTCATTGCTGCCGACGACCACATCACACCGCCTTGTCAATCGGAAACAATTGCGGAGAAAGCCGGCAGCGCGGATAAGGAAACGTATCGCATTCCCGGCGGACACATCGGCATCATGGCGGGCAGCAACGCCGCCAAAAAAACCTGGCCGCATATCGAAGCATGGTTGGCGGCTCGCTCGGGAAGATTGGAGACGGTAGGTTTGTGAACATTCGAAACACAGTAGCAGTGGTCACGGGAGCGGCCAGCGGTATCGGCGCAGCCGTGTCGGCCGAACTCGCTCGCCGCGGGGCCAAGGTGCTCGCCCTGGTTGACCGGTCCGATCATGTATTCGATATCGCGGAGAGTGTTCGTAAAACCGCGAAAATTGCCGTTGAGGCTTTTCAGGGCGACACCCGAGATGCGAACTTTCGCAAAGCTGTGTTCGACGCAGTTACCGAACGCTACGGCGCTCCCAACATTTGCGTGCCGGCCGCTGGAATCACGCGCGATGCGCTGGCCGTTAAGATAGACAAACAGACGAACGAGCCCGACATTTATGACGTTGAATCTTTCCGCGAAGTGGTGGAAGTAGATCTCATCGCGCCCATCTATTGGGGTTTGGAGACGCTGGCGCGCATTGCCAAAGCGCGCAGTGATCGAGGGTTGAAGCGCTGGCAAGCCGAGGAAGGAGTCCAAGGTGTCATCATTTTCATTGGCTCGATTTCATCGGCGGGCATCAAAGGGCAGATTGCATACTCCGCCTCGAAAGCCGGCCTCGAAGGAGCCGCCAACACTCTTACGAAAGAAGCCACCTATTACGGTGTGCGGTGCAGCGTAATTCATCCCGGCTTTACCGACACGCCCATGGTGCGGGCGTTGGGCGAAGAGTACATCCGGAAACACATTTTGCCGGAAACGCAGCTTGGCCGGTTAATCAAGCCGGAAGAGATTGCGGATGCGATCTGCTTCCTGATCTCGAACTCGGCGGTTACCGGCGAGCTTTGGGCGGATGCCGGATGGCACCCGTCCGCCGCTTGACGTGTCCTCAATTAACGTAAATTCCGCCGTTCACGTTGATTGTCTCGCCCGTGATGTAATCCGCATCGGAAGCCAGGAAGCCAGCGGCCTTGGCGACTTCTTCCGCGCTGCCGAAGCGGCCCATTGGAATACGGCTTTTCAGCTGCTCCAGGATTTCTGCGGGAACTTTGGTCAGCATGCCAGTCATGGTGAACCCCGGCGCCAGACAGTTAGCCGTTATGTTGTACTTGGCGAGCTCCAGAGCCACTACCTTGGTGAAGGCAATGATACCTCCCTTGCTCGCCGCGTAATTTGCCTGGCCAAAGTTACCGGCCTCCGCCACGAATGAACTGATATTGATGATGCGGCCGTATTTTTGTTGGATCATGGCCGGAATCGCCGCGGTAGTGACGTAATAGGTGCCATCCAAGTTGACGCGAATTACTTCGTGCCATTCCTCATCGGTGATTTTGCGAATCGAGTGGTCGCGCGTGATGCCGGCGTTGTTGACAAGGATGTCGAGCCGGCCCCACTCGTCGAGCACTCGCTTCACCAGCGTGCGCGCCTCGACGGGATCGCCAACATGCCCTTGCACAACGATCGAGCGCCGCCCCATGCGACAAACCTGTTTAGCCAGCTCCTCCGCCTCGTCCTGCGAAGCGTGATAATTGACTGCGATTTCGGCGCCACGCGCCGCCAGTTCGAGCGCAATGGCGTGACCAATGCCCCGCGCAGCACCCGTTACCAACGCATATTTACCGGCCAGGCTGGCATTTCCATTTCCGTTTCTTGTGGTCTCACTCATAACCTTTTCTCCCTCACTTACAGCCTTTCGAAAATTGCAGCAATTCCCTGGCCTCCGCCGATACAGAGCGAGACCAGAGCGTATCGTCCCTGAATGCGATGGAGCTCGTAAAGCGCCTTGACCGAGATCAGACAACCGGTTGCGCCGATGGGATGACCCAATGCAATCGCGCCGCCGTTGGGATTCGTTCTGTCACGCGGCAGATCCAATTCTTTGATCACTGCCAGAGCCTGCGCCGCAAACGCCTCGTTGAGCTCAATGGTGTCCATATCTTCGAGATGCAACCCGCTCTTTTTCAGGACGTCGCGTATGGCGGGTACGGGACCGATCCCCATATACTTCGGGTCTACTCCGGCGTGGGAGTACGCCACCAGTCTGGCCATGGCTTTCAAGCCGCGCTGGTCAGCAATCTCGCCGTTCATGAGCAACACCGCGCTTGCAGCGTCGTTGATGCCTGAGGCGTTGCCGGCGGTCACCGTGCCCGTTTTGCTGAATGCAGGCTTAAGCTTGGCCATGCCTGCCAGCGAGGCGTCGGCGCGCGGATGTTCGTCGGTCGCGAACTGCGTCACCCCCTCTTTCGATTTCAGTTCGACCGGAACGATTTGTTCGCGGAACTTGCAATTCTTGATCGCATCAAGCGCGCGCCGGTGGCTTTCCACCGCAAACTCGTCCTGCTCTTCGCGGCTGATGTTGAACTTGGTCGCTAGGTTCTCAGCCGTCACGGCCATGTGGACATTCTCAAAAGGATCGGTAAGCGCGCCCACCATGGCGTCAACCACCGCGCCGTCATTCAGCCGCTGGCCCCAGCGCATGTTGGGCAACCAGTATTGCCCCCTGCTCATACACTCGGCTCCGCCTGCTATGGCCGCTTGCGCGTCTCCCAACTTGATCATCTGCGCCGCGGAAACGATTGCCTGGAGGCCGCTCCCGCATAAGCGATTTACGGTCACAGCCGGAGTCTCCACCGGGATGCCCCCGTTTACCGCAGCCACACGCGAAAGATACATGTCCCGCTGATCGGTGTGAATCACGTTTCCGAAGACCACGTGGTCCACGTCTTTGGGATCGATGCCCGCGCGAACCACGGCTTCTCTTGTGACGATTGCCGCGAGGTCCGACGGCGATTTATCCTTCAGACTTCCTCCATACTTGCCCACCGCCG
>JBAUZG010000176.1:0-5509 GCA_049585195.1 Bryobacteraceae bacterium
CGAGGCGCGGGCCTTCCGTGGGATTTTTCAAGGCGATGGTTGGAACTCCGAAGGCGCGGTATTGATACTGTCCGTCGGCGTTTCGTTCGCTCCAACCAGATTCCGAAATGCCCCAGGGAACGCGGAATTGGGCGGCATATTTCTCCTGCAGGCGAACCGCGGCGCGGGCGCTGCGGTCGAGCAGAGTGCCCGAATAGAGCTTCATCCATAGCGCGGGCATGAGATATTCAAACATCGTTCCGGTCCAGGACGCGAGCACTTTCTCGCCCTGCCACACGGTATGAGTACGGCCGAGACGGAACCAGCTTTCCTGCGGAATCTCGCCCTTGGCAACGGCAACGAAGAACGCGATGCGGGCTTCCGAAGCCATGAGATCGTAGCAGGCGGCTTCAATCCGGTTGGCATTTACGTTATATCCAACGCTCAGCAGCTTGCGCTTCTGGTCGTAGAGCAGCGAGAAATCCATGTCCCGCGCGAGTTGTTCGGCGGCACTCGACAGGCCGGCGATTTCCTGACGGAGAGCCCCTGCATTTTGGCGGCAATGCGAGAGCGAGCCGCGGAGAGCGGTGAGCCGGTCGGCCGTTTCGCCCGAACCCGCTCCACGCACGGCCTCATCAATTCGGCGCTCGAGACCCTGATAGAAAACACTTGCGGTTTCAGGAACGAGCTTATTCAAAGCCGTTTCGAATCCATGCTTAGGAAGATTGCGGACGGAATCATATTCAGGCAGCAGCCAAGGCGCGAAATCTTCGGCGAGCCGCCGAATAGCGCGGCGGCGGTTTCGCGTCTCTTCGACCCACCACGCGGCTTCGCCCGCCAGCTCATCCTTGCGCTTCGGCGGCAAAGGCCACGATTCGGGAAGCTTCAGCAGCGCGATAATCCAGGCTCCATGCCTGATCGAGGCCTCGGCGAGGGTGGAAATTTCGTGGCGGCCAACGACCTTAAGCCGCCTGAGAAGCTGCAATTGAGCGAGAAGCCCTTCGCGTAGCTCCGCTTTGAAGATGGGTTGAATCGCGCTATCGGCCAAGCCGCGGCTCAGGCTCCAGAGCGAGGCAATCAGGTTCCCGTTATCGACGGTCGAGATGAATCGAGGCTCGACCGCCTCGAGCGTCAGATTGTCGTACCAGTTGTAGAAGTGCCCTTCGAAGCGGGGCAATCTGAGAACCGGGTCGATCGTCTTACGCGTAAGGTCCGCCAGTTCGGTAACGGTGAGCGAGCCCAGGGCATAAGCGGCCTGTCGCGCGTTGAGCAGGAAGCCGAGATTGGTTGTTGAGATTCGCTCTGCGGCCATTGGCGGCGTTTCCTGTACGTTGTCGGGAATGAGCCAATGGTTCTTTTCGCCGCTGAATTCGACAAAGAATCGCCAGGTTTTCAAGAACGTGTTCCGTGCCAATTCACGGTCTTTCGCGCTCACCTCGTAGGCCTGAACGACAGGCGGAAGATTGAGCCAGTTCGAGACGAGCTTCGAACAGGCCCATAAGATGAGAACGGGTAGAGCATAGGGCAGCGACTTGAGGCGAATGAAACCGACGGCAAGACCCAGAACGAGGGCTACGAGCGGCATCAAGTCGAGATAGACGTCGACGGGCGTGCGTTTCTTGATCCCCAGCTCAGATTCCGTGGCGGTTTCCCATTCGAGCAGGCTGCGGCGCGAGATCGTGCTCCGATAGATCGTCCGGACAATCGCGTCGACAGCGACCATGGCTTGATGAGCGAGAAAGGTAAAGTTGAGTATCACCGTCGCGACCGCGGTGACAAGATTGGTGGCCGAGTCATATAAGACCATCCACTCGCGGAGCGCGGCAAACCGAACGAGGCCGAACAGAAACTGGAATAGGCCCGGCAGGAACAGAAGGCTGGCAATGACACAGGTCCACGTCATTGCGCCCCCGGGAAGCAACAGCCAGCCCGCCACTAAAAGGACGAATGTGCCGGGTTCTACCAGGCTCCGGCGCAGATTGTCAAAGATTTTCCAGCGCGAGATGAGCGAGATTGGGTTGCGAACAGGCCGGCCATCGTTGCCGGGCACGCGCGAGAACAACCACCGGATGATTTGCCAGTCGCCGCGCAGCCAGCGGTGCTTCCGGCGGTTGTAGGCGCTGTAGTGGGACGGATAATCGTCTATGACTTCGACGTCGGAGAGAAGACCGGCGCGGGCATAAGCGCCTTCGATCAGATCGTGACTGAGCAGGGTGTTGGTAGGAAAGCGGGCTTCCAGCACCTGCCGCAAGGTGTCCACCTCGTAGATCCCTTTGCCCGTAAAGATGCCCTCGCCGTACAGGTCCTGATAGACGTCTGAAACCGCGCGCGTGTAAATGTCGAAGCCAGTCTGGCCGGAATAGAGCGAGGCCAGACGCGAGCGGCCCGCCGACTGGACGCTGATGCCGACGCGAGGCTGCAGGATGCCATACCCTTCGGTCACGATGTTGCGATCGGGATCGATGATGGCGGCATTCAGCGGGTGCGCCATCGCGCCGATCATTCTCGCTGCGGCTCCGCGCGGCAACTGCGTATCGGAATCGAGCGTGATGACGAACCGAACATTCTGTAGCGCGGTCAGATCTCCGGCTTTGATAGGGAACGGGTCGAAGGCATTGCGCAGCAGCTTGTTGAGATCGAGCAGCTTTCCGCGCTTGCGCTCCCAGCCCATCCATGTGCGCTCCTGGGGATTATAAACGCGGTGCCGGTGAAATAAATAAAACTGTCCAAGGTCGAGATGCGCATAGCGTTCGTTGAGTTGGCCGATGAGTTTGATGGCGTACTCGATCCGGTGATCCTGCTCGTCGGCAGGTTCGGCCGTATCGGGTAGATCGGTCAGCAGAGCGTAATGAATGTTGCGATCCTGATTGCCCAGATAGCGTATTTCGAGATCTTCAACAAGCTGGCGGATCTGGTCTTCATTGATAAGCAGCGTTGGAACGGCCACTAGCGTCTTGCAGTCGTCCGGGACGCCTTCAGAAAAGTCGAATTTCGGCAGCGGCTTGGGTTTCAGAATGGACGTGACGAAATAGTTGACAAGCTCGATAGCGGCCTGAGTCACCGGCAGAAAAAGCAGCACGGCCAAAAGGAACAACATGCTGAGCGGCTGCTTCCCGTGAGAAAACGGCATAATGATGCCGGCAATGGTGACGAGGGAAAGAAATTCGATGAACAGAATATAGAACTCGTCGGGATAGCGGCATAGCAGGTCTTGTAACCGCCTGTCGATTGACGGCCTGTATCCAATGCGATCGCGAAAAATGTCCTTGCCGGCGCCCACCAGGTAATAGCCGACGTGACGCCGGCGGGCGGCTTCACGAGAGGGGGCGCTCGGCGGAGTCTCGTCGGCCGCCATCCTTACGGCGAGCCGCGCAATCTGCACTTCGGTCGCGTGAGTGCCTTTTGTCAGATCGCTGATCTCTTTTAGGTAGAGCGACCGCGTAATTTCATCCATGCGCGGGTACACGCCGCCCGGATCGTCCATAAAAATATGGTTAACGGGTGAAAGCGGCTCGACTAATTCTTCCCAGTCGAGTTCGCCGGCGAGCTGAAGGCTTCTTACGACGCGGTCCGCGTAGACCGGCGGCGCATTGGCGGAATGGCGGATAAAAGCTTCATAGGCTTCTTTGCCCCGTTTGGCTGCTTCATCGAAGAGCACCAGCTTGGTCATCTCGCCGAGCGCCCAGAGTTCCTTATAGTCAAGCGGGTCCACGTCGATGACACCCTCTACATAGGAGGTAAACGTCGATTCGGTGAAGACAAACTCGACGGTCTCCATGTAGCCGCGCATGACGATCCAAGCGCGGGGCATTTCGCTGAACTCGCCGGACCGGACATACGGAAGGCGCTCGAGCTTCTTCATCGTCATGCGGATGTCCATGGTGTCCGCGGCGAAAATGCGAAGATGATCGGAGAGCCACTTCAGGTCTTCCGAGAGCGAATCGTGCTGATGGGCCCGAAGCGCATGTTGTAAGCCCGCCAGCACTGCCACCGAATCTTCGAACCGCGCCCTGACTCCGTGGAGCTTCTGCGGGTGGGGGACGGTTTTCCAGGCCTGCGCGAGCTGCCGCCCCTTTTCGCGCAAGTCCTTTTCACGCAGATCCAGGCCCTCGGCGGCCGCTTCCATCGTGAGGGGTTGCGGGCCCGAAGGCTTTATTTCCCGAATCACGCCCCCTTCTGCCATTGCGTCTCCTTTATCGATAGCTCGACGCCTGCATCTCGAACATTTCAGCGTACCTTCCGCCCATCGCGACTAGCCGGTCGTGTTTTCCCTCTTCGACAATCTTTCCGTTTTCGAGAACCACGATGCGGTCGGCCATCCTGACTGTCGAGAAGCGATGCGAAATCAGCAGCGTCATTTTGCCGAGGGTCAGATCGTAGAAGCGCTCGAACACCTCGTATTCGGCGCGAGCATCGAGCGCCGCGGTCGGTTCGTCGAGAATCAGCATTTGAGCGTCCCGCAGGTAGGCGCGCGCCAGTGCGAGGCGCTGCCATTCGCCCCCGGATAAATCGACGCCGGTCTCGAAGCGGCGGCCGAGCATCTGATCGTAGCCGCCCGCGAGCTTGGCCACTACTTTGTCGGCGAGGGCCTTCCGCGCCGCAACTTCGATACTTGCCCGGTCGTGAAGCCTGTCGATGCGGCCGACGGCGATATTCTCGGCTGCCGTCATTTCGTAGCGCATGAAATCCTGAAAGATTACGCCGATTTCGCGGCAGAGATCCTCGATCGAGTATTCCCGTAGGTCGATGCCATCGAGCAGAATTTGACCTTCGCTTGGATCATAAAGCCGGCTGATGAGTTTTACAATTGTGGTCTTTCCCTGACCATTTTGCCCGATCAGAGCAATTCGTTCACGTGGCTCTATCTTTAGGTTAAAGCGGTCGAGGATGAGACGGTCTGTGCCCGGGTACCAGAACGAGACGTCGCGGAACTCGAAACCGTCGCGGATGGGCCGTGGAGCGGGTAGCGCATCGGGCTTCGACAGCACGCTGGGTTTCATATTGAAGAAGGCGAGGAGATCGGTCAAGTACAGCGCTTGGTCGGCGATGCTGGCCAGAGTCGAGAAGATGTTCTGTATATTGTTCGAGATTTGCAGGATGGCCGCTGTTAGGAATACCACAGTCGACAACGAGAGCTGCCCGCCGAGCGCGCGCCAAAGCACGTAGATATACGCGCCATAGTAACCGCTGCTACTCAAGATGGCGAGGAAGGTAGCCGCTGCAAGCCTCCGTTTCGCCAGCTGAACGGTTTCCGAATACACTCCGTCCCACAAGCCCCGGAAGCGTTCCGCAAGGAAATCGCGCAAGCCAAACAGCTTCAATTCCTTGGCTGCTTCCTTGCTTCCGCCGAGGATGCGCAGGTAGTCCATCACACGTTTGCGAGGAGTTTGGCGCAAGCTGAGTGCATAGCCCAGAAAAGCGAAGTGACTTTCACCCAGGAACGCGGGTGTGATAAAGGCCAGCAAAAGCAGCAAAAGCCAGGGCGAAAACCAGAGGATAGGGACGGCGAGAGAAATAGTGGTGATGGCCT
>JBAUZG010000177.1:0-3177 GCA_049585195.1 Bryobacteraceae bacterium
GATCCCGACTTCACTGGGTCGCCGGTTCACCGAGTAGGTCATCAGACCGTACAGGCCGACAGCGGCGAGAATCAAGGCCAGCGCGCCAAACAAGCTGGAAAGGAGATGCCGGAGGGACGCACAAGGCCGGTCACAACATCGCTCTGTTCGATCTGAGCGCCGCGAGGTTCAAAGCATCGGAGCTATACAAATTTGCGGTGACTGAATTAGTTTACTTCGATTTCGTGCGAGTCAAAACTTCAATTTTTTGCTCCGAACAGATTCCCTATCAAATGGAGAAGGAGTGAGCCGACTCAGACATCCGCGTTGGCTCAAGGTGCTTGCTAATACGGAGATAACCCGGTGACCGAACAATTGCCTGTTAGCTGGCTATATCCCCGTTGCTCAGCCGCCGGTGAAACAACTCGAACACGAGGCCATAGCACCGATAGGCGAGAGCCGGATCGTACCGTGCGCCTTCGTCGCGCAAGAACGCATGTTGCCCGTTCACTTCGAGCCACTGATATGCCGCACCCACCTCTTCGAGCCGCGCTTTAATCAAGTTGCGCCCTTCAAGCGGGACGTGCGGGTCCTGGCGGCCCCAAATGTGCAGCAGCTCGCCTTTGATCTCACCTGCCCGCTCTAACGAGTTGTCCTTCATTCCCTTTCCCAGACTTCCTTTGTGAATGTCGGTCGCGTAGAAACACGCAGCGGCCAGGACGTCGCGGTTCATCGCAGCGCGGAAGGCAAGGTGGCCTCCAATGCAGATGCCCATTGCGCCGAGGCGGCCTGTGCAGTCGTTCCGCGATTTTAAAAAATCGAGGGCGGCGCGAGCATCGGAGTCGTATGCGCTAACCTCCTTAGCAATCTTCAGCTCGTTTCCGCGATCCGCGCCAGCCTGGTCATAGGGCAGCACAGTGCCTGCGGGTTCGAATTCGTGATAGATCTCGGGGGCGGCAACCAGATAACCGTGGCCGGCAAGGAGGGCTGCAGTCCGGCGAATGGGACCCGTAATCTGAAAAATTTCCGAAAACAGAAGCACGCCTGGATATTTGCCTCCGGCAGCGGGCCGAAAGACCTGCGTCCTCATCGAACCCGTCGGCGTCGCAATTTCGACGGCCTCATCTTGGATGGTCATGCGGTGGAGTGTATCAGGCGTTCCAGGCCGCGGTGCTTAGGAACGCCGGAGCGCGGCGTATTTTTGTTGCCTGCTCGAAGGCGTAAGCGAGTTTCAGGAGCTTCGGCTCGGTCCAGGCGGCTCCGAAGAACGAGATTCCAAATGGCATTCCGAACGCCGAACCAGCTGGAACCGTAATATGCGGATATCCGGCGACGGCAGGGGGCTGCGAGCAGCCGCCGGAATCGTGGTCGCCCGAAATCCAATCGGTCAACCAGGCTGGTCCGGAAGTGGGCGCGACAATCGCATCCAGGTTTTGGCTTGCGATCACGGCATCGATGCCGTCGCGACCCGCCATGTCTTTGCTCATCGTCAACGCATCGAGATAAGCTTGATCGGTCAGCGGGCCTCTTTTCTCCGAATAGATCAGGAGTTCTTGTTCGAAGTAAGGCATCTCCTTCGACCGGTTTTTCAAGTTGAAATCGATGACATCGGCCAGGGAATGGACGGGAACTCCGCTGGGCACCTTGCTTAAATATTGGGTTAGATCGGCTTTGAATTCGTACTGCAGTACCGTGCTCTCAAAGTCGCCGAATTTGCCGTGGGTGGGAAGGTCGGCAGGATCGACGATCACGGCTCCTTCGCGTTTCATCACGGCGATCGAGTCTTCCATCGCCTTATCGACGGCGGGACTGATACCGAAGAATTTTCGAGCGATGCCGATGCGCGCTCCTTTTAGGCCTTTCGCGTCCAAAAGCTGCGTGTAATCGCTTTGAATGTGGGCTGCGGCCGGTTGCGTGGCGCCGTCGCGTGGATCGACTCCGGCGAGGACGCTCAACAGAATGGCCGCATCGTGAACATTACGCGCCATTGGCCCGGCGGTGTCCTGGCTATGCGCAATGGGAATGATGCCCGCGCGGCTGATAAGGCCCACTGTCGGCTTGATGCCGACTAATCCGTTCACTGAAGATGGACATACGACGGAGCCATCGGTTTGGGTGCCGACGCCGACGATGCAGAAACCGGCACTGACTGCGGCGGCTGAGCCGGAGCTTGACCCGCAAGGGTTGCGGTCGAGCGCATACGGATTCCGGGTTTGGCCGCCGCGGCCGCTCCAGCCGCTTGTCGAACGATCGGAGCGGAAGTTAGCCCATTCGCTGAGATTGGTCTTGCCAAGAATAACGGCTCCGGCGGCTCGAAGCTGCTTGGCAACATGCGCGTCCTCGGCCGCGTGATTCTCGACCAACGCTAACGAGCCTGCCGTCGTCGCCATGCGGTCGGCGGTGTCGATATTGTCCTTGATCAAAACCGGAATACCGTGCAGAGGTCCACGAACCTTGCCTGCTTTGCGTTCACGATCGAGCGCGGCGGCGATTTTGGGGGCGTCGGGATTCAACTCGATGACGGCATTGATCGCCGGTCCAGTTTGGTCGAATTTGTGAATTCTGGCCAGAAACCGCTCTGTCAAAACATGCGACGTAAGCCGGCCGGAAGAGAACGCATCCTGAACTCCGGCAATCGTGAGCTGTTCGATGGCATCTTCTTCCGGCTTCTTCTTCGTTTTTCGCTCTTTGCCGAATGCGCCGAGCGCCGCGCCGGAGGCCATGAATTCGCGACGATTCATAATCTTTCTTGTGTACAACAATCGCGTTGCAAGTTCATTAGCCGGCGCATGCTTTCTGGTGCATCGGTTTCAATAGAAGTATGGCGAACTTTGTGGAGGCAGCGAGCACGATTGCCCGGGAAGCCGGCGCGCTGCTCATGCGGCATCGCGGCGTCGGATTCGAGCTGAAAGGCGAATTCGATCTGGTGACTTTGGCGGACCGCGCGAGCGAGCGGTTGATCGTAAGCCGGTTGCACGAAATGTTTCCCGATCACGGCATTGTGGCCGAAGAAGGCGGACACGCTGACATGAATTCCGAGTATCGTTGGTTCGTCGACCCGCTTGATGGCACCACGAATTTTGCGCATGGGTTTCCCGTGTTTAACGTGACGATGGCGGTCGCGAGGGGAAACGAAGTGATTGCCGGCGTCGTTTTCGATCCAGAGCGCGATGAACTCTTCACTGCCGAGCGCGGGAG
>JBAUZG010000178.1:0-6309 GCA_049585195.1 Bryobacteraceae bacterium
GCCTGCTCGATGGTCACGCCCGGCTTCAATCGCGCGGCGACCATCAGGTAGTGGCCCTGATTGGTGCTGCTTGGGTCGGCCTGCAGGGGAATCCAAACGTCAGCAGGAGGATCGGGCGTGAATCGCGCCGGCAACACACCGACGATCGGATAAGAATCGCCGTTCAAAGAGATGGTCCGCTCGAGGACGTTTCGATCGGCTCCGAAGTGAGATCGCCAAAGTTTGTCGCTGATGAGCGCGGCCTTCGGGCCATTGGGTGAATCCTCCGATGCGGTGAAAGTTCTCCCCATAGCGGGGCCGATCCCGAAGACCTTAAAGTAGTCGGCCGAGACGTGGATGCCTTTTATCTGTTCGGGGCGATCGCTGCTGGTGAGGTTCATTCCGGGGCCCGAGAAATCGTAGATGGTCATCGCGGAAAAGACATTGTTGTGGCGCCAGACCATGTACTTGGGGATGGAGTTCGAATAGCCCACGCCTTGCGGATACTTTCGGCCGATCTTCATCAGGCGATCGGGCTCCGGATAGGGCAGCGGTTCGAGAAGCACCTTATCGATGACGCTGAAGATTCCGGTATTCGCGCCGATACCGAGGGCAAGCGCGGCAATCGCGATGGCAGCGAAAGCCGGGCTTTTCCGCATCATGCGCAGTGATTGCCGGATATCAGCCAGTATCGATTCCATACAAGCTGACTACGAACGTGGGGGCGGCAGAGTTCCTGAAATGTGTCATGCTGGATCCCGCCCGCATCCGCACGAAGAATCGGAGTGCTTGTCCGGCATATATCGTCCTCTTGTATCGACCCCGCGCCGCGGATGACGCGCATGCAGAACACATCGAATTCCTCCTTCCTCATTGGCTGCGGCTGCCGGTCAGTTCCTTGATTGGGCGTATTTCGACGCCTCCGAGGCGTGCCGGCGGGATCTGGGACGCTAGTCGGATGGCCTCATCCAGATCCTTGGCGTCAATGAGGATGAACCCGCCTATTTGCTCGTTCGTCTCGGCGAAGGGCCCGTCGGTGACGGTCACTTTACCGCTTGCCCGGCGGACGGTGGTGGCTGAATGAACCGATTGAAGCGCCTGGGCGGCCAGGAAGTGACCGCTCTTCCGGAGCGCATCGTCGTACGCCAGGCTTTCTCGATCCAGCCTGTCCGACTCCTCCTTGGATAGAGCATCCAGCTTTTTCTCGTCGATGAAGACCAAGCAAAGATATTTCATGGCGTTCTCCTGATTGGGGTGGACTGAGTATCTATTGCATAGTCGTTCAGGAACGCCTGAAATGGACACCACCGCCGGCCCACAAATATTTTTTTGAGAGCCGGCCACCAGTCGCCCGATCCGGCGAAACTCTTGCCAGCCCATCGCGGACCAAAGTTCACCCTGTTGTATCAATAGGTGACATGGCGAAAAACTTCAAAGACCTCACCGAGCGCGAGATCCTTGCACTAGCAATTACGCTCGAGGAGGAGGACGGCCGCATATATGGCGATTTCGCGGAAGGCTTGCGAGAAAGTTACCCTGCAACAGCGCGGGTGTTCGAAGAGATGCAGGCTCAGGAGTCGGAGCACCGAACAAGTCTCATCGATCTCTACCGCCAGCGTTTCGGCGAGCACATTCCGCTCATACGCCGCCAGGACGTCAAGGGCTTCATTAACCGGCGGCCGGTTTGGCTCATTCGCCCGCTGGGCATCAACATTGTCCGCAAACAGGCCGACATCATGGAGCTCGAAACCCGGCGTTTCTATGAACGCTCCATTCGGCAAGTCAGCGATGCCTCGATTCGCAAGCTTCTCGGCGATCTGGCCGAAGTCGAACGCCAGCACAGCGCCGCAGTCGAGTCGCTCGAAAAGAAACTTCTCACAGAAGAAGCTCGCAAGTCGGAAGAAACTGCCGGCCGCCGCCTGTTTGTTCTTCAAATCGTACAGCCCGGGCTGGCGGGCCTGATGGATGGCTCGGTTTCGACTCTTGCGCCGGTGTTTGCAGCGGCCTTTGCCACTCGCAATAGCTGGGATGCGTTTCTTGTTGGCCTCGCCGCGTCCATTGGAGCCGGCATTTCCATGGGATTTGCCGAAGCCCTCTCCGATGATGGATCGCTCACCGGGCGCGGCCATCCCTGGGTGCGCGGGTTCGTTTGTGGAGCGATGACCACCGCTGGCGGGATCGGCCATACACTTCCGTATCTGATCTCCGATTTCAGGGTTGCCACGTCGGTGGCCGTAATTATCGTGGCAATCGAACTAGGCGTCATCAGTTACATTCGCCATCGCTACATGGACACGCCCTTCGCCACGGCCGCCATCCAAGTAGTCTTTGGAGGCGTGCTCGTCTTCCTGACCGGAATCCTGATCGGCAGCTCTTGATATGCTAGCCGCTCGATCAGGCATCTGGGTCCACACAGTTTCTTTCCGAGCCGCGACCGCGAGGGAGCGCTTATGATGGACTCCTGCTAACCGCCGGCGATGGCCCCGACAACCAGAAAAGGCTCTTCGCCTGTTCCGACCGGATCGGGCAGCGGGGCTTCCGGTGGTTCGTGGGACAGGTCCTGTTCGCACGCGAAGAACCTCACGAATGGCCGGCGCTTCTGCGTGACTTGGTCGCGAATCGTTCCGCGTAGCACCGGATAGGCGGTCTCGAGCGCCTCGAGGACTGAGCTCTGCGTGACCTGGCCCTCGATATCGAGCTCCACTTCGCCTTCGACTTGCGCCAGCAACCGCAAATGCGCAGGTAGCACGACTCGGATCATTCGAGCGTCTGGACCTCGACAGAAAGTACGGCCGGAAGATCACGGACGATCGGGGCCCAGGTGTCTCCCGCATTTGCCGAGGCGTATACCTGTCCGCCGGTGGTGCCGAAATATACGCCGCACGAATCGAGCGAATCGACCGCCATGGCGTCGCGCAGCACATTCACGTAGCAGTCGCTTTGCGGCAGACCCTTGGTAAGCGCCTCCCACTCATTTCCTCCCGACCGGCTTCGGAATACGCGCAGCTTCGCATCGGGTGGATAGTGCTCCGAGTCGCTTTTAATCGGAACTACAAAGATAGTCTCGGGCTCGTGCGCGTGAACGTCGATTGGAAATCCGAAATCGGAGGGTAAGTTGCCGCTGACCTCTTGCCACGAGTCGCCTCCGTTGTTGCTGCGCATCACATCCCAGTGCTTTTGCATGAACAGCACGCCTGGACGCGAACGGTGCATCGCGATGCGGTGAACGCAGTGGCCAACTTCGGCATTAGGATCGGGGATACCTTGAGAATGAAGTCCGCTGTTGATCGGCTGCCATGTCTCACCGTTATCGGTGCTGCGGAAGACGCCCGCGGCCGATATGGCGATGAAGATGCGGCCGGGTTGGCTCGGATCCAATAGGATCGTATGCAGGCACATGCCGCCTGCGCCCGGCTGCCAGTGAGGCCCTGAGCCGTGGCCGCGCAAACCGGAGAGTTCCTGCCATGTCTTGGCTCCGTCGGTTGACCGGAACAAGGCGGCGTCTTCCACTCCGGCGTAGACTGTGTCCGGATCCGTCAGCGCTGGTTCGAGATGCCAGACGCGCTTGAATTCCCACGGATGCGGCGTGCCGTCGTACCACTGGTGTGTCCCGGGAACGCCATCGTATACAAACTTGTTGCCCATCGCTTCCCATGCTTTGCCGCCGTCGTTCGAGCGCTGAATCACTTGCCCGAACCAGCCGCTCGACTGCGATGCATAGATTCTGTTCGGATCGGCCGGCGAGCCCTTTACATGGTAGATCTCCCATCCTCCAAAGTGCGGCCCACTAACGTCCCACCTTTCGCGCTTCCCGTCGGAGGTGAGCACAAACGCCCCCTTCCGCGTACCAACCAATACCCGTACCTTGCTCATCCCTTGTTTCTCGTGCTCCTTTCTGATTTACGACCCCCACCATCGCTCCCAAATTTCGGTATCAATGGAGTCTCGTCCCTTTCGCGCCACCGCCGCCGGACTTCAGCCAGAACTTCTTCGCGATTCCTTTCCATATTCACGATCAGATTACAAGGCGCACCTGTCTCCTCGTGCCGCGCTCCCCAAATGAGCAGCTCATAAAGTACCGGCGCCAGGTCAATCCCCTTCTCTGTCAGTCTGTAATTCACCCGTCGTGCATCCGTGCTTTCTGGCTCCGCAGCGATGATGCCAGCAGCTTGAAGTTTCCGCAGACGATCCGCCAGAACGTTCGTCGCAATCCCTTCCCCCGCTTCCTGGAACTCTCTAAAACTCCGGTATCCCCGAACCATCAGATCGCGAACAATTAGCAGCGACCAGCGATCTCCAAACCTCTCGAGGGAGATACTCACAGGGCAGCCGGATCGTCGTTTTGACTTCGACTTCCCTGGCACTTTCGCCACGTTATCAACATCGCTTGCAACATGCAAGTGATGTTTTACACGATTTTTTCAAGCTCGCTGAGTGACTTTTCTCCACGAGGCGCGAATATCTCGTGGGAGGCTTCATGAAATACCATTCACTCGCTTACACTCTGGCTCTGCTTCTGGCAGCCGCCAGCAGCGGATTCGCCCAGCAAAACAACCACGCGGTCTTCATAATGACGAATTCCGCATTTCACAACGAGATCGTCACCTATAACCGCCTGGACAACGGGTCTCTTCAGCAAGCCGGTCGTTTCTCAACACATGGGCGAGGAAGCGGTGGTCAAATCGATCCCCTGTCATCCCAAGGGTCGCTCGTCCTTAGTCAGGATGCGGCATTTCTCTACGCCGTCAATGCCGGTAGCGGAACGGTTTCCATCTTCCGTGTACAAGGATCGACGCTGGCCCTCCAGGACGTTCAACCAACGTTCGGCGTAGAACCAAATGCAATCACTCAACATGGCGATCTGCTCTACGTTGCGAACGCCGGCGCTGCTTCGAGTGTCGTAGGGTTTCACATTCAAGAGGACGGACGGCTTGAATTCATTCCGAACTCGTTGCGTTTTCTGAGCGGGAACGGTGCCGCTCCGGGAGGCATCGCGATCAGCCCCGATGGAGAATTTCTAGCCGTGACGGAGCACGCGAACAATAATATCGATGTCTTTAAGATTCAAGGCGACGGCACGCTGGCGCCAATTGTTGTAAACCACGATGCCACGCCCGGTACCTTCTCGGTTATCTTCGCGCCCGATGGCGCCCTTCTTGTTACGGAGACGGGACCGTCGAGTGGAACAAATGCGTCTGC
Organism: Bryobacteraceae bacterium; assembly: GCA_049585195.1. GTDB lineage: Bacteria > Acidobacteriota > Terriglobia > Bryobacterales > Bryobacteraceae > KBS-96. The sequence goes on from JBAUZG010000178.1 coordinate 5,179, forward strand.
GACGTCTTCTTTCTTTATCGAGTCTGATGGAACGCTTGCAGACGTCACCGCCGGTTTGCCAACGCTGGGCGCGGGCGCCTGTTGGAACGTAATAACGCCAAACGGCAAGTTTGTCTATGTCTCAAATTCTGCGAGTTCGACGTTGGCGGGTTTCTCGGTCGGCAGTGGTGGGGCGTTGACTCCTCTTTCGGGTACGATCGTGGCGAAAAACGCTGCCGGCAGCACGAATCTCGACATTGCCGTAAGCAATGATGGACGCTTCCTGTACACGCTGAATGTGGGTGCGGGAACCATAACCGTCTTCGCCATTCAATCGAACGGAAGCTTAACTGCTCAAAACATGGTGACAGGCCTGACCGCTGCCGCCGGTTTGAACGGCATCGCCGCATATTGAGGAGCTGAATGCTAAACCGCGGATTTGCCGGCATGATAGAGTGAATCCCGGAACATGGAAATCGCGGGGATCGGGCGATCTCTGGTTGTCCTCTGCTGCCTGACCCTAAGCGTGGGGCGCCTGGCCGCGAAGAACTTCTGCCCGCCGCTTCCTCCCGATGGCGAACGGCCCATTTCATGGAAGCGAGTTGTTCCGAATATCCTGTGCGATCAAAAAACGATCTGGACGTTTCCTTGGCGTTTGGCACAGGGCGACCATTTGCTGGCAACCTCCGCGGTTGCCGGCGTTACTACCGGCCTTGTTCTCCTTGACCCGTCGACCGCGCCCTATTTTCGCCGTACAACCACGTTCCACACTTTCAATCAGGTGATGAGCAGCAACAACACTGAATGGGTCATCGCGTTGGTCCCTGCTTCCTTTTATGCGCTTTCTTTGTTGCGAAGGGATACGTACGGACAGCACACGGTTTTGCTCGCGGGCGAAGCGTTGTTCGATTCCGAATTGCTCGCTATCGCGGTGAAGGACGCAACCCGAAGGCTCCAGCCGGTGAACATCGCACCTAATGGTAATTTTTCGGATTCCTGGTTCAAACAGAACGTCTCATTGAAGGCCGGATTATTGAGCGGAATCGGAAGTTTCCCTTCCGGCCACGAAATCGCAGCAATGTCGATCGCGACCGTTTTCGCCGAGCGGTACCGCAAGCATCGCTGGGTTCCGTACGTGGCCTATGGAGCTGC
>JBAUZG010000179.1:0-40345 GCA_049585195.1 Bryobacteraceae bacterium
GCGCGGACGATGTTTTCGCGATTAGCGTCGAGACGGGCCGCATTCTCTGGAAGTATGAAGCCAACCTAGTTGACACGATCTCCACAGCCTGCTGTGGCTGGACGAGCCGAGGCGTCGCTTTGGGCGAGGGCAGAGTTTACGTCGGTGTGTTAGACGACCGTCTGGTGGCTCTGGATCAGAGGTCGGGGCGCGTCGCATGGGCCATTCAAACCGAACGTTGGCAGGATGGCTACACGATTACCGCTGCACCACTTTACTACGACGGAATGGTCATAGTCGGCTTTGCTGGCGGTGAGAACGGCACCCGCGGGCGTGTGAAAGCATATGATGCAAAGTCCGGGCGCCTGATCTGGACCTTCTACACCATCCCCGCTCCTGGCGAACTCGGTCACGACACTTGGCCGAAAGACACCGATGCCTGGCAGCATGGCGGAGCCACGGTATGGCAAACGCCGGCCGTCGACCCGGAACTCGGTCTCCTCTACTTTAGTACCGGCAACCCAGGACCCGACTTCAATGGCCAGATTCGGCCGGGAGATAATCTGTTTTCCGTTTCCATCATCGCCTTAGAAGCACGTACGGGAAAGTATCGCTGGCACTTTCAGCAGGTCCACCATGACATCTGGGATTACGATTCTCCGAACCCTGTCATTCTTTTCGACGTAAAGATAAACGGGCGTTCCCACAAAGCCGTCGCCGAAGCGGGCAAGACGGGATGGGTTTACATCCTCGATCGCGTCACCGGCAGACCTCTCCTGGGAATCGATGAGAAGCCGGTCCCACAAGACTCGCGCCAGCGCACCTCTCCGACTCAGCCTTTTCCGCGCGGGGACTCTTTTGTGCCCCAGCAGATCGACATCGCACCCGAAGATTTCCATCTCGTCAATCATGGTCGAATCTTTACCCCGTTCTGGACGGAACGCGTGGTGGCCAAGCCTTCGACGAGAGGGGGTGCGAACTGGCCGCCCAGTTCTTACGATCCCACCACCAACTATTTCTACGTGTGCGGCGGCGATCGCCTGGGTGTGTTCAAAGGAGGCGAAGAAGTTCAAGCAATACCACGCGCGGGCGAACGCTACGTGGGAGGCACATTCGGCGCTTTACCGGGTGCCGGCGTTTTTGCGGCACTGGATATGAAAACGAACCGAATTGTCTGGCAGGAAGCTTGGAAGGATTGCTATAGCGGCTCGGTTACCACGGCCGGGGGGTTGGTCTTCGTCGGGAGAAACGACGGTCGGCTCACAGCCCTGAACTCCTCAACCGGTGAGCGCGTGTGGGAGTTCCAGACTGGTGCGGGCGTGCATGCTCCCGTCAGCGTATTTGAGTATCAGGGGGAGCAGTACATCGCGGCTTACTCAGCCGGGAACTTGTTCGCCGGCACGGCTCGCGGTGACAGCGTATGGCTATTCTCGTTGAAAGGGACCATGGAACAAGTCGCTCCAGCATCCATAAGCCCCCCTATAGCCGTCAGTGCTCCCGTAATAACTGCAGACCTGACCAACGGGCAGAAGATTTTCGGCGAGGTGTGCTCTAGCTGTCACGGTGCATCCGGTGAAGGCGGACATGGCGGGCCCTCATTGACCAGCATTCGCGACATTGCAAAACTCGTACAAATCGTCCAACAAGGTGGAGGTCAGATGCCGTCGTTCGGTTCAAGTTTGACACCGAAGGACATCCAAGACGTAACTGCCTATGTCCGGAACAACGTCATGCGTTAGTGTCGACGCGATTATCGGCGGTATGTGGCCCGGCCGGCACCGCTTGGCGAAAACGAAGCTTTCCGGCATGCGCTGATGAGCTCACTTCTTTGCTGTCCACAGACTCGGGGGCATTCTAAGGCATACGCTCTGGGGCCTGACAAAGCGGTGCCCGTCCTGTCAAGACCTATGAAGACCAAGGGCTCAGAGACCGGCGTTTCTAGCCGCAACTCTGGCCAAAGCAGAAGCGTCAATCTCGGCTTCCCCATGGGCTAGGGCCGATAAAAGATGATCTCGAATTAGACTTGCCAGTGGCATCGGTATAGAGCGATCCTCAGCCGCTTCAAGCACGAGGCGTATATCCTTCAACGCGAGTTTTAGTGCAAATCCGGCGGGTTCGAATTTTTCGTCGACGATCGTCGAACCGTAGTTCTTGTAGACCGGTGAACCCCATAGTTCATTCATGATCTCGAGGAACAGGTGAGGATCGACCTCGGACTTCCGAATAGAAGCAAACGCTTCGCCGAACGTCTCAACCATGCTGAGAATCATGAAATTTCCGTAGAGCTTTATCGCGTTGGCCTGCCAGGGCTCGGATCCCGCAACGAACACGCGCCGGCCAATGGCATCGAGGAGAGCACGAACTCGCTCGACCGGCGCGCTAGCGCCGGCAGCGACGATTATGAGTCTCTTGCTTTCGGATGCTTCGGGTCTGCCGAACACAGGCGCGCTTATGAAATGGTGACCGCGGCGGCTATGTTCAGCGTCGAGCCGGCGAGCAAGCGATGTACTGATCGTGCTGTGCGAAATGTGGATGCCGCCCGCAGCTAGCGCCGATGCGATCCCATTCTCAGCGAGGGTTACTTTTTCCAGCGCCGCGTCATCGGCAACCATGGTCAACACAGCTTCGGCCCCGTTGCAAGCGTCAGCCGGGGAGTTGGCGAGTCGTGCGCCGTCCGTCACGAATCCCTTCGTCTTTTCCTTGTTCCTGTTGTATACGGTCAATTGATGATCCGCGCGCATCAGGTTGCGCGTCATCCCGGAGCCCATCTTGCCCAGTCCAATGAATGCAATGTTCATAGCCATTTGATTCTCCACTATGTCTCCGCTCGTTGCTATCCGTTTGAAACGTTTGAGTGTCGTGAGAGGGGATCAGCACGGGCAATCATTCGAAGGGCGTTCCCGTCACGTAGCTGCGCAACCATTGACATGGATCCAGCGTAGAGCCAGCATCTCCGAGGGCCTCTCAATGTCATCAAGGACAGGTCGGTGATCGCGCACGGAGGGGCGCTCAGTGTCTCTACGCCGGTGTACCAGACACGCTCCGCTCCATCCGCTGGTTGGGCGGTTTAAAGCCAGCGGCGCACTGACGCCTTGTAGTCCAAGTACTGCGCACCGAATTTCCGTTCCAGGTACTGCTCTTCTCTCCGTATGACTACATAGTGGATCAGCGACACCGCCCCGACCAGCGTGGCCAACAACCACACGCTGTTGACCCAGATCGCGATACCGAGCTGGAACACGGAGAACGCCAGATAGATCGGGTTCCGGCTAAAGCGATACGGGCCCGCGCGGACGATCACAGTGGTCGCCTGTCGCGCGGGCACCGGAGTGCCGGCTGCCCAGAATTTCGCAACCGAGTAAGAGAACAACGCTATGGCAACCGCGACGAGAGGCACTCCGAGCGGCACGGCAAGCGTTCCGGGGAGAAATGGCAATGGCATGGCGAGGTGGATCACCGTCCCGGAGACGAGTGAAATCAGGTACAGAAGCGGCGGGCGAACGAGACCGAGATTCGCGACATCACGCGTTGCGTTTGAACCGCCACCGTGCTGTGGTATGGTTGTCATGGTCTCTTGCCCTGCAAAACCAATCAATCGACTAATCTAGTCCGGTTTGTGCGAGCAGTTCGACGTAACGGACTCCGCACTCCCAAGCTCCACCCAGAACGGAACCCACAATCTCCAAGGGTCGGCTTCCTGCTGTAAGCCGCCTGCGTTGACCTCGTCAGGGCGTATTCCCTCACGATCACCGCTCCATCTCCCACATTCAACTGCATGCAGTGGTTACCGATGCGCATACGCACGCTAAATCTGAATGCGTCACACAGCCAAGCCGCGGCGTAATTTGCATCCGGATACGCGAGCACTGGAATTACGGTCGCGAGGTAACGCTCTGTTCGACAGCATCCTTCCTGCTTCACTAATTAATTATGGAAATCAAATTGGACGGGTTTGCATCTGCGAGCGCACATCTTTCTAGCGACTTCCCTGCGGTGCTCGAACTTGGCGGCCCAGACTGCACAGCCGCGTGCGATTCCTGCCCGGCCCATCGATGTTTTCTGAGTGACGCCACTCGCCGGCCTCAAATAATCGACTCCGACTATCGCCAACTGTCGAGCGGAGAGGCCACCAGGTTTGTTGCACTTAAGATGGACGAAGCCCCTGCTCCACAGTAGTGGGTTTATGATGGCCGTCGCGAGGGTCCAATGGACGTCAAGATGTTCACCGACCTCCTCACGCCCATTGTGGGTTTGGGGACGGTGCTGGTAGGTCTAGGAACTGCAATTGTTGGGATTACAAAATATTTCAACTATCGGTCGGAAAGAGACAGGATTCGATTGATTGGCGATGCGTTTGAGGCAGTCATCGCGTCTCTTCGATCGGATAATCCTGTTGAACGCATGGCAGCCGCGATTCGCCTCCGGCGTTTCTATGATCGGAAGCGCGAGATGGGCACAGGCAGGGAGGCGCCATACGCCAAGGTTGCCGTAGACGTAGCAGTTGCAATTTTGCGGAGTCAGCCTACCAGCGATTTTCAGAAGGTGTTGGCCGATGGCTTAGGATTTGCACCAAACCTGCAGCGCGCTGATCTGCAGAGAACCAACCTCCAATTCGCGTACCTCGGTGCTCGAAGAAAAGAGGACGGAGAAGAGGGGGTGATGGATCTGAGTTACGCAGACTTCTACCGAGCCGATCTCTCACGAGCCTCCCTAAAGAGAGCCAACGCACCATACGCAGTCTTCTACCAAGCTCGGCTGCATAATACCGTTTTCAAAGGAGCAAACCTGGCCGGCGCCGACTTCTTCGACGCGGACCTGGGCGGTGCCGTGCTTGATGGTGCCATTCTTAAGGGGGCTAATTTTAGCTGCGCACGTCACCTTCCACTCGGCATCCGAGAACAGTTTGACGAGAAAGGACTTTACAGGGATGATGCTCCATTTCGGCCCCCAGTAATTGAGAGACAAAACGCAGAATGTGCGGTCTTCGTCAGCAAGCCCGGCTGCCTTACTCCGATACAGAAAGTGCGCCTCGAGACTACACTTTCCAAGTTGAGGGAGAACGGACTTCTACCGAAGGCGCTAGAGCGGCCCGACTATCCTCAATTCGGAGCCATAGGCGAGGTGCGTCGGCTCCTACGCGGGTGCAAGGGTGCACTGATCCTTGGATTTCCAGAACTGACAGTGCGAAGCGGAACCTGGAGAGCAGGTACGCCGGAGGAGACGGAACTGAAGAACTTCGTATTGCCGACCGCCTGGGTGCAAATTGAAGCCGGAATGGCAGCGATGGCTGGACTTCCTGTATTTGTCATGCACGAAGACGATCTCAAGGTGGGTGTGTTCGGCGTAGAAGAGAGCGAAACCGGCTTTTATCGCGCTCGAATCGACAACGATTGTGAGAGTGCGAGTTTCGACAAGGCTTTCTCGAACTGGCTCGCAGATGTTCGTGAGGTTAGTCGGTCTGAGACATCTCTTGAGTGACACTGAACAGGCTCGCAAGCAATTGCTGACAGCGGCGCGAATGTCAGTTTTCTCCGACGGCTAGCCAGGTTGGTAACGGAGCAGGGCAAGCCTCGCCGACGCGTTCGCGAGATGCTAGCCGACTTGCCGTTCCGTATCTGGCCGACGCTTTGCTCGACAAAGTGGACAGGACTCGTAGGCTCACCTCTGTGGACAAAAGACGTGACCGTCCGGTCATGAAGGGCCGGAGTCGGACCAGCCTTACCTGCTCGAGACCTACCTGCTCGGCGACAGGGCACGAGTCTGGGAAGCCTGGCAAAAGGCGGAGATTGCCGTCGCGCTCGGAGCCGACAAAGCAGCGGCGGACTGCGCGGTACAGCGGATCGCATCGGGATGCTCGTGTGATCTGTTCCCTCCGTGCAAACAGGATTCCCAGCATAGATAAGGAACGTCACTTTCGGATAGCATATAGCGATGAATAAACAACAAAAAGCCAAACTGACACGCCGATCGATGTTTCGAAGCGTCTCGTCTGGGGCCATGTTTGGCCCTTTGTTCAAGATGACCGAAGGATCCGTTGGCGCACAGGAAAGTGTAAATCGGAATTCTGCGCCCAGCACTTTAAAAATCACCGATATGCGGGCCTGCAGGATAGCAGCTAATTACGATTACCCGCTAATCAAGATTTCTACAAATCAGGAGGTTTACGGTTTGGGCGAGGTGCGCGATGCAGGCGTCGAGGGCATTGCCCTGGTGCTGAAAGCGCATCTGGTTGGCAAGAACCCGCTGAAGATAGAGGGCAATCTTAGACTTTTGCGTCAATTTGCCAATCACGGCCGGATGGGGGGCGGCTACAGCGCGGTCGATATGGCGCTCCATGACATTGCCGGGAAAGTGTATGGTGTTCCGGCTTACCGCTTGATCGGCAACAAGAACCATGATCGAATTCGCATTTACGCCGATACGACCAGTCATCCGGATCCTAGAGTCTATGCCGAACGTATGCGAAAGCGGCGCGAAATGGGCCTGACCTTCTTCAAGATGGACTTGCAGTCGAGCATGCTGCGGCATCGGTCTGGCGCGCTCGACGAACGTGGCGTCTGCACAGAAAAGGGCTTAGGTTACCTCTGCGAATATATAGCCGCGGTTCGCGATGTTCTCCCGCCAGAAGCACCATTGGCCGCCGATCATTTCGGTCCCCTTAACATAAACGATTCGATTCGCTATGCGCGCGCGTTTGAACCTTTCCGCCTTGCCTGGGCTGAGGATCTGCTGCAGGTTTCCGCAGGCAGCGAGCACCCTTATCTGAATTGGGAAGCGTATAAGACGATCTCCGATGCCACTGTTACACCGGTCCTCACGGGGGAGGATATCTTCGGACTCCAGGCAGGTTTCCAATCGCTGTTGGACCACCGCAGCTTGGACGCAATCCACCCTGACATCGAGACCTCCGGCGGCTTGCTTGAAACAAAACGCATCGCCGATTATGCCGCTATGTGCGGTATCCAGGTGGCAATGCATCATGCTGGTTCACCGATCGGAGGGTTCGCCGGTTACCATTGTGCGGCGACGTTCGGAGACAATTTCCTGGCGATGGAGAACCACGCCCTCGACATGCCCTGGTGGCAAGACTTAGTAACTGGCATTCCTAAACCGATCATCGAGAGAGGATACGTGAAGGTACCGGACGAAAGGCCGGGGCTGGGATTAGAGTTGAACGATGCGGTAGTGAAAGAGCACTTGCGCCGTCCCGGCTACTTCGAGCCAACGCCCATGTTCGACGACGTCATCGTGTCAGGGTTCCGCACAGGAGGTCCTTGGCCCCACTTCGATGAAACGGGCAAGTGGTGTAACTGCGTGACGTATGAATAGCAGGGGAATGTTCGTGCTCGCCTCGCGGTTTGTTGGGATTTGCTTGGCAGTTTCCGTCCTCGCGGTTGCGGCGGACCCTACCTATTTAAAACGCTACTTGCCGGACGTGTCACCCGTTCAGGATGAGCTCACGGCTAACTCGACAGGCGCTTCATACCAGGCCGTTTTCGGCGCGGGTGACTCTCAGGCTTCTCAACTCAAAGGAATCGCTCGCTACGGCCAGTTGACCGTCCTGCCTGGCGGTTCAAGCGCAATATTGAGCTACCCCACCGAAGAACAAATTTACTATGTGTTGGATGGTCGGGGGACATTGCTTTACGGAGATCAAAGGGCACCCCTCAAGAAAAACGACTTCATGTACCTTCCGGTCGGCGTCAAGCATGGCGTCGCAAATGGATCCGATCAGCCGCTGCGGCTCCTGATAATGGGATTCAAGATTCCTCCTGCTGCCCATGTTGCACCGACACCTAAGCTTATGCTCGCCAACGCCGATGATGTGCCCTACGTTCTCGTCGCGGGACACGGGCCGACTGTTCGTTTCAAGCTGCTGATGGGCACGACCGAAAGCAAACGCGACAAACTCGCCGCTGCGAGTCAAATGGTGAGTCTCTTTATCATGGATTTCGCATCGGGTGGCACCAACATCCCGCACCACCACGAAATGGCAGAGGAGATTTACTACATTCTCCGCGGACATGGAGACATGGTTGCTGGCGGCGGAGACGATGGGAACGAAGGGCGTCACCCCGCTAAAGAAGGCGATGCGTTTTTCATCCGGCTCAACGCGACCGTTGGATTCTATGGCGGCTCGAAGAGCGGCGAGCACGACGAGGTTCTGGCTGTCCGGTCGCGGTTTCCCTTTCCGCAAAGAGTTGAGTAGGCGCTGCAAGCTCGTCAATGATCGTCGAAGGTAGCGATCTTGCGGAATCGTGTTGCAGCCGCTGAAGCAACAAAGCCATTGAGCTTCTGTTTCACATTGGTAATGGGAAACGCGGAAGCCTTCTTGAATCCGGTTGTCGGTAGAGCTGGCGTGGCAGACGTGCAGTCAGGCGAGGACAGGGACCTTGTCGCACATCCACACCTGCGAAAACGTTGCGCCGCTGCCCAGGGGGCCGCTCCCGGCAAGCGAGGCCCAGAAGATTCCCCACCGTTGGTCTGAGGCAACTGACTTCCTACGCGCGGACGGAGAGACTTTGATCGAACTGCCGTAGGGCACCTCCTTGCCCAACTCAAACCCTCGCGAGATCAGTTCCATTCCGGTAGTGCATTCTCACGGAAAGTGAAACAAGTCATATCACCGGCGCCTGCTAACGGTTTTGTAAAAGCAAGAGCGAGTGCGTGCCAGGATTCGACCTACGGCCCAACAAAAGAATGCTTTTCTGAAAAGGGGTATGGGGTGGTTCGAGGAATTCCTAAAAAAGAAATGCGCTTTATCGAATCGGACGCCGCGCCGGTATCCCGTCTCGGCTGGCGAGTCGATCGGTATGGCACGTTGCGGGTGTCGGATTTGGCGTTCACTCTTCCGTCTGGGATTCGGTAGTCGTGCTCAAATCGGGTGCTAGAGACCGTTCCGCCGCGCGGTGGGAAGTTGGGGTTGTTCTGTTCAGCGTCGGTGGTGTTCCCCACTCCTGGGTCGCCAACTCGTCCGCTTGGTGATACGGTAGTCCCTTCGCGATCTGCTGGTGCAGCACGTCTGCCGCCCTTTCGGTCGCGAGTTCCGCGTAGTGCTCCAGCAGCCCCTCCCGGTCGAGCGCCTTCGCCTCGTTCTGAAAGTTCTGTCGCCAGTGGTTCGCCCACCGGGGCCGAACGCGGTGCGGTATTTCCTCTGCTGGTTCTGCACTCGGTTGCTCCGCCTTTTTATTTCTCAGGTTCTTCAATGGGTCGACGTGCGCCAAGATCCTCGGCTGGTCTTACGAGTTCCATTTTCCGGGGCAGTGGTACTTTCGATCGGATCGGAGTAATCTAAGCTGGCCTGGAGGGGTGGGCTAGGTTATGCGCTGTACTCGTCCGCGTTCGCCATTTTCAGGTGTTGTCAAAAACGTCCATCAAACCCGCACTCTTAACATACTGAAAACAGGTATACGAGTTTTGCACAATTCTCGTTGTCAATAACGATCGTTTGTGGCACCATACAAGCACCAAGGATTTGCCGATGAAAGCTGCACTATATGGCCGCGTCAGCAAGGACGACGGCAAGATGGACGCGGAGAACCAGCTTCATGAGCTACGTGAGTTCTGCGGCAGGTCTGGCTGGACCATTGAGCATGAATACATTGACCGCATGACAGCCAGCACGGATAAGAGGCAGCAGTTCCAACGGCTGTTCGAGGACGCATCGAAGCGGAAGTTCGATGTAGTGCTGTTCTGGTCTCTCGATCGGTTCAGCCGTGAAGGTGTCCTGGAGACGTTGCAGCACTTGAGACGTCTGGAGACGGCGGGGGTGGCCTGGCGATCTTATAGCGAGTCCTATTTCGACAGCACTGGGCCATTTAAAGACGCTGTCGTAGCGATCATGGCATCACTGGCTAAGCTTGAGCGCCAGAAGATCTCAGAGAGAACCAAAGCCGGTCTCAGGCGGGCACGGCGCGAAGGTAAGCAGCTTGGCCGGCCGCGGGTTGACGTTGACGTTCACAAGGTCCGTAAGCTTCAGGCGCGCGGTATGAGATTGCGCGGTATCGCAGACGAAACGGGTTGGTCACTGTCGAGCATCATGCGGGCATTGAAAGCAGAGTAGCTCCAAGGTTAGGGGGATAACCTACTGGGGTCTTCACACAATTCGAGCGCGACGCGATTAACGAACGCGTCAACGCTGGCGTAAAGCGATATTAAGCAGAGTACGCGGCAGGGCGCGCCCGCAGCAGGTCCGGCAAGAATCTTCCAATCGGCCGGCCCAAGAGCATCTTCCGTGTGGATGAAGCGATCCGGATGCGTAAGGAAGGGCTAAGCTGGCGCAAGATCGCCAAGCAATTCGGCGTCGCGGAAGCAACCGTTCGGTCCAGGTGCTCAGAAAACCGTGCTGCAGATCTCGAGAAAACGGAAAGTAAACAGGTGGCCTGAACGCCCCTGAACGGGTGCGGAGATAATTCCTCTTTTCTGCGCAAGGTTGATTACGCTTCAAGGCATTGAAGCCAGCGTCAGAGGCACGGCGACGAATTTTGAGGTTAGTGTGCGCCGGCGGTGCTCCGAGCCGGCTTTTGCCAGCTTCCAGCTAGCCGACTTATACGTCGAAGTGAACCGTACGCTTCGCTCGTATCGGAGCGCTGTTCGCGACTGAAGTGCATACGCTCCGGTAAATTGTTATGGTGATTCGTCCCACTTAAACGTAGCTTGCCCAGGATCAGTCTCAGCGAGATTGACATGGGATACGCGCCGACTCGAATCGGACGGCAAAGCCCGGAAACTTGTGAACATCGACTCACGGATTGTGTTGTTAACAATCGCGGGGATGGCGACGAAAGTCTGCAGGAAGACTCTGTGTAGCTTGACCGGATTCTATCCTAGGTACTCTCCTCATGCCGGCTTGTATGTTGAGTCCGAATAACAAAAACTTTCTTTGAACTTGAATTTCTTGTCCATCATTGTTATGAAGGCTTCTGAAATCGTGTTTCCGTTTTTGCCGTACATCTCGACTAAAAAGCGGAAGGAATCATCAAGAACCATCCGTTTCTTTGACCAGTCAGAACCAAATGCATGAGGCAAAGGTTGAATGAAGGGAAACAGTCTCGCGAGCATCCAGCCTATCTCTGACGTTCGATTCACGAACGCAGCATACGCGTAAGGCTCCCACGTCGGGCCGATACTTGGCGCCTTCCTTTCATTGAGGAGGGCCAACATTTCCTGCCCGAAACTGAGCAGTCCGTTGTGAACTTCAAGGTGAAAAAGGTTATCCCAGCGCTTAAGCAGCTTCTGATTTGCTTCCGACAGACCAGAACTTTTCCCCATGAGTTCCTGGGAGACGCGGCTCGAAACCTTCATTCTGTTTCCCCGTGTGACATCTGCATAGTCTTCTTCGACAAGCAAGCCTTCTTTCCCGCCGAACGCTTCCACAAAGGTAAGCCGGTTCCTTGCAATCGCGCACAGAAGAAACGCACGGTCCTTCACGTCACGAATGTGTGCTAACCCATCCAGCGGATAACCGCTTTCAAAAAGAATCTCGCACGCCCGGAAGCGGCGGAACAAACCGAAAAAATGCAGGAGCGCAACCATATACTGCTGTTGTTCGGGCCGACCGTTTTCGAGGATATGCTTTGTCGCAAGATTCAGGGTTTGAATGAAAAAGCTTTGAAAGGAATGCATCAGCAGGAGTTGACCGCGATGCTTTACATACAAGATTTGGTCCGCTACATCCCCTTCAGACCTTGCAAGCGCACCTATCTCTGAACTGACGACGCCCTCGGGCTTGAACGCCGCGCCCAATCGAGCCATCCATTCATCACCTGTCAATTTGGTGAGCCTCGATCACCTAATGATCAGTCCGGTCAGTGCTTACCAGTCGCCAGATCTTCTTCACACCCCATAACTCAATCAGAACCAGGGCCACGCCTGCCAAGAATAAGGATGCAAGACTAATGCCTTCAACGATCAGAGATTTCACTGCCTCCAAGAACGGCTCCACGTTACAACTCCCTCTTCTTACGCGGACCGTTCTTCATGTATTTCGCAATCGGACTCAAGTGAAGATCGAACTGACGCTCGGATTCCTCGAGTTTTCTCAGTTCCTTACCGACAAAAATTCGACCGATAAGCGGCTCACCATCTATCCGCCCCCAGCGCTCGTCATAAGGACCATTGAAAATATCTCGTGGGAGAGGAGATGCCGCATACGGATTCTCATATACCAAAGTCCGTAACACCTGCCGGTTGTGCTTCTGTCTGTCCGATTCGAGCGATTCGAAAAACTCGGTCCATGACAACCGTCTTCGTTCCGCTTCCTCCTTCCTAACCACCATGACCCTGAATTCCCGGCTTCCAACGCCAAATCTTTCCAGGGCAATAATCGCGCTGATCGTCGTATTCTGCGGCACCTTGAGCGTTGGATGGATTAGCTTGCCACCTTCCGAGAATGATGTTCGCGCCGGTCCAACTTCCTTGCCACTTTCCAAATCAACCGGAACACTAACGGACACGTTGCCGAGCATGGCGCCCAAGACTATTTCGGGCGAGTAAATACTGGCCAGGTTGAGCCGGTCGTTGTAGAAAACGATGGAGCAGGTCTCGCCCTTGTAATCATTGAATTGCTTCGCCGCTTTGCCAATCCTATTGCGGATCGAAATGTATGGATCGAACGCTCCGCTGTAACCTACGTCCGCTTCGCCAAACTCCTTGACTTCGAACCATAACGGCTTTCCTTGATACACCACACGGTAGTCCAGCCGCGAGGTCCTGCCTGCAATCGCTGGCTCATGTTCGGCCGGTCCCAGCCGATTGTCCTCCAGATACTGTTCGAACAGAAGTTCCGATATCGTTTGCCGACGTAGGAACGCATCCAGCTCACGTTGGGAAATCCGCCATGCTTTCGCACTTAGAAGGGAGCCCCTGAGTTTTCCGCTCCTTAGCCACCGATAGACAGTCTTGGTGACGACCTGCAATTTTTGCGCAGCTTGTTCCGGTGTTAAATAGATCTCAGTGAGGGGCTCCATACAATCTTATTGTACTTCATTGTCCTATAAACGGTTTTAAACGGGTATGGCTGCTAAGCGGTCAATAGCCAGGGACCAGAACCGCTGCGCCGGAGAATCATAGTTAGACGAGCCCGCTGGGCCAACGCATCCTGAAGCACTGGAGGGAATTTCGGCCGAAGTACGTGGAGAGCCTGCGCCAGAAAAACCAGCTATGAACTGATTGAATAGCCGACTTCGCGGTTTGTTGTCGAATCAGGGGCTGTTCGGACACAACCTGCAGGATTATGGAAAAGCGGTCGACGAGCCGGACAGCGTTCGCTTTTGAGCGCTGCTCATGTCGCCCAGCGCGTTTGCCAAAAATACCGCGCATAGTTCTACACTGCGACCTCAATCGTGCCGTGCAGGACAAGCAGCGCCTTACCCGGTTGGGCCGCAACAAGCTACAAAAAGGCGACACACTTGTATGAGGCGCTGCGCGAACTGAATGCTCAAACTGCGCTCCATGGCAGTTCTGGAAGGGAGGCCATGTACCGGCCTCTATCGTTATCTTTCTATCTCGACGCTCAAAGGCTGATTTCCGATCTCCACATCCAGAGGCTGGTCGATATCGACGTTCACGTGCTGCTCGATTCCAGCTATCTCTGACGCTAGCAGCCGCAAGCGGTTCTGCACGCGCCTATCCGAACGCGACCGAAGGCGTTCCATCTGTTTTGAAGGCAAGGCATAGAAAGCGTTCTTGACTTGTTCACTTCGTACGCCCCTCAACTCTATCCAAATTCCCCCTAATTCCCAAACGATGACCAGCAGAACGAAGATCGAGAACGTCCGGGTCAGTTCGCCGGCGCGGATTCGAGAAAAGAGTTTCGAGATGGTGGTTTTAAATTGGCTACGCGTGATCATACGGTTTCAGGAGAATTGCCATGTTTCTCCTTTTGCTCTTTCGCTTTACGATCCTTCAAATATCGATCCACTTCTGACGTATCACCCAACCAGAGCAGCGTGGTGTACGTCTCGCTCGGCGCAGGCGCTAATTTGTACAACTGTTCGAGTTCAGCTTCCAATCCTACGAAGTATGTAGGCACCTCTGCCTTCTGCAGAAAAGCACTGTTACCATTCGGCATAACCCGCTTTGCCAACAGCAGCAGAGAAGCGGGGTCTACGTCTGGGTTGGAGAGCAGCATCGCCAATAATTGAGCCGCGCCGGTGACGTACTCGCCATTAGCGTACTTGCCAGCACTCCGATACCCCAGTGGTTCTTTGGGCCAGCATTTCTCAAGTACCTTCTGATAGAGCTTTACCCACAGCAATTTGTGGCCGATTTCTGTACGGGACAAAAAGGAAAACGAGTTGTAAGCATACGAATTGGCCAGCGCCTCTTCCAGTGGGTGATCCGGGTGGGGGCGAACGCCTGGTTCCTTCGCGTACTCGCCATTCCAGTAGTTCGCGTAGATGGGCCGCGGGGGGCCGAAACCGGCTGACGCGATCTCGATCGTTGTGGCAGCGCATTCGACCGAGTGGTGAAAAAATTCGTGATGAAAGACCTCGAACAAAACACATCCGAGAAGCGTTTCGAGAGTAAAGGCGGCCAAGTGAACCGCAAAGGCTGAGTAGAGTTTGAGGCAGTAGTTCAGCAATCGGCCAGCAAGCATGTAAATGCCCCATTCGCGATGGGGTGCCCAATGGAAAGGTCGATAGAAGGCGAGCGCATCCGCAGGCATTCGGTCGATGGCAAGCATCGATACGGCGCCGGCCGGATTTTGAAGTTCTTTCCAGAGGCGATCCAACTGTGCCGGGGTCATCTGCGATCCATACCGGCTAGCCTTTCTTTGCTCTCTGAGAAAGTCGATCCGCCGTTTTGTAGTCCTGCCAACTCGGTGGGCAGGTAATCCCAGAAGGGCTACATCACCTCGGCCCTGTAGCATTACTGGATCTCGGCTGGGCTCGAGCCGCATCGATTTTGCTTCTCGCGTAAGGCCTTCCTCGTGAAGCCAGGCGATTGAAGACTCGACTGAAGGCTGCCATTTCCGCGGGCGGATACGACCGCCGACTGGGCTGGCGGCGAGCTCGCTAATAGCCTCGAAAATGGACTGATCTGGATTATTCATCCACCAAAATAGTCTCCGCCGCCTCCGGAAATTCTTATAGGAATGCTACTTAAAGGCTGTAGACGTAAAGTCATCATAGCGCGAGATTAGTCGCTGGTGAGGAGGTCTCGGCCAGCTCGACTTGTGTTCGCCGAGAACGTCCGCCGTGCCCGCCGGCTCCGGCATCTCAGTCAAGAGCGACTTGCCGAACTCGCGGGACTTCATCGAACGTACGTTGGGTCCGTCGAACGAGGTGAACGCAACATTTCGATCGACAATATTGAAGCTCTTGCGACCGCGCTCAAAATGACCTGTGCGGAATTACTTACGGAGTAAAACTGCTAGTTTCCTCGGCCGGTATGTCAAAATTCTGCCAGCGCACCACTGGCAGGCGCACCGGCCGATCTACGTGAAGAACCTCAAGGAGAAGACGCAACTGTCTCCGACCGTGGAGCAGGCGGCCATCGACCACTCGGAGGTGTTCAGCCAGGCGAGGAGCAACGGCCTGCGCCAGACCAAGCGGACGAGCTCGCGAGGGAGGCGTGGGTATATCCGACGCCATAGGCACCCGCTATCAGTGGCTTTTTGTCCGTTCTCGAGAGCGCAGGTTTCGGCACATGTCGACAGCTCGCAAGACTTAAGGCGGGCCCTCGGGTATAACCAAGAGCGTAGGCTGACTGGGTCTCAACTCTTGCTTTTCGCGACTTAGCTGCTTTTTCAAACGTGCGTTTTCGGCCTGCAGATATGCCAGTTCAGCGCGGCGGATTGCAGCATCGGCGCGCTTCGCTTCCAGCTCCGCCTTCAGTTTCTCTTTCGCGGCCTTTGTAAACCTGCCGTGCTTGGTGTTGGCCGCGCTGATCCTGGCCTTGCCTTCCGCAGTTCGACAGCCCGCCAGCCCTCCATGAAATCGGCATCGAGAGCGCTTGCCCGTCAGCGGATTAATTTCGGCCGGCCGCTGGCAAGGAGTTCCGTGGCGCGTCCGAGCGAGACACCGCTGCACCTTGGAGCCGGGGCCCCACAAAATTCCGCGGGTTCCAGTGAATACGCCCTTCATGTGTAATGCCCGTTCGATCGCAGTAGTTCCAGTGCAGCTTTCCGGCGCGCCAACTCGAGCGCCGGCTTTACGCGTTTCTCTTTAAACTCCCATACGGCTCGCAGCCAGTCGTCGCTTTCAAGCTCGGCTTCGGTGATGTCATCATCGTCTGCGAGCACTGGAAGATGGCCATGCTGTGCAGCGAATTTTTCAATTGCCTCCGTGATCTCCTTTTGGAGCGGCTCGACCCACAGCTTCTTAAATTTCCAAACACTTTGGTGGGATGTCGGCGGTTCGCACCAAGAGGCGACTTCGCGCGGAGTCTGGCCCGCGTGCAGCGCATCGGCTATTGCATCGCGCATCGGGTGCATGTCAAGCCTGTTCGCGTAATTGTAGGGCATCATGGCGCGTGTTTACTGTCAACGCTCTTGTAAAACATCGTTACACGAATAGAGAAAATATCAAAGATCTCCCGCGAAGAGCTACTCAAGACGACCTTTGCGATCACTCTCAACTAACGATTCGCAGTTTGGTTCCTCCGTCCGATCTTTCGCGAAATCTTCCGCTGGGTCTGGTTCAAAGCAAAGGCCGAGCTGCGTGTCAATAACCGCGTTAATAGCGTTAACCGCGTACTGTGAGACTGAACCAACTTTTTCTTCAGGAGCAGGCCCGCTGCCTTTAGACTCGGGCGGAACGTTTTCGTTTGAGCTTGTCCGGGTCGCGGTTCTCCACTCGTCCCATGTCACGCCGTTGGGAGACCAACCCATCGTAGCCAGCATCTGACCTCGGATAACCCAAGGTGCGTCAGGGTCTGCTTCCATCGCACGCAGCACTGCGATGGGAACGGGCTCGCCTTCCACATCGCGCTCCTTATAACAGTCACGAACGTTGTCTCCATCGAGGTAACGAATCGACAGCTCGCCCATGTCCAGCACTCGGAGCGCTTCGCGTATTTCCGGGCTGTCCCGATCGCTCCATACACCAATTGCGAAACGGCCTTCAACGTTTATTATTCGGACGCCTTCACGGTTTAGCAGAGCGCTGGCATTTGCCCTAACCTCAGTCCAAGATTCTTCGGCGGAATCTGCTTCCTGCTGAAAACCGTTGCCGGGGGCGGGTTCTGCTTGTGCTGCCCTCGCGGCCGATGTCTTCTGCGCAATTGACACGTAATCAACCACTGTCTTTGGTTCTCCTCGTTCGTTACGCCCTTAACGCGTTTAACGCTATTAATCACGCCGCCCTGTTCTTGGGACCTAGTACGCGATTAACGCGGTTAACGCCCTTAATCAGGAATTTGTTTGTGGGCTTCCTACGCCATTAACGCTATTTACGCCATTAATTTGAACGTGTGACTAACGATGTCGCTCACCGCGTTACCGGGTGACTGCCTTCCATCGCTCTGTTGGCCGTTTTTGGTCCTCGTTCTCGTATGATTGCGTCATGGTGGCGAGTCCGTATTCCTGCAGAACACCCAGGGCTCGGCCGATCTCGCCGGAGTCCTTGTTTCGTTGAAATAGGTCGCGAATCTCGGTCCGCGTCATGCCGCCAGGGCGATTCCGAAGTGCGCGCAGGATGTCATCGGCTGTGGGATCACCGAGAGCGTCGCCGAAGATGAATCGGGCTGATGCTTCCGAATATTGCCAAACAGCGAGCGCCGCCGTTAAATGCTGAGCGCGGATAATTGGTGAGCGATCAAGCAAGGCATACAGACAGGCCAGGCGCATCGTCTGGGCCTCGGCGCGCGATGTAACGGAGCCGAACATGCCTGGCTTACCTTCGCTAAGCGCGGGATACACTTCGTGCCAGATGGCTCGTGCCTGGTCGTCGCGTCGAAGCACAGTTACGTTTCGGGTGAGGTCCACGGCGTCCTGGATCTTGCTTTGTATTGGCGCGAAGTTGACCTTATGCAACTCGCCGCCCTCAGGCAACAATTTCGATCTGCCAGCACAAATCCACAAAAATCGGTTTGCGAAGCCGTTGGTTTTTGCCGTGTCCGTGAGTAGGCGAACCAATTCGTCTCTCGTAATGTGTCCGACGAACGAAATGTGAGCATTAGTCGCAGTCGCAGCCTTCTTCTTCGTCAGAATGTGGAGAATCCCGGTATCCCAGGACTGTCGGATAACGGCTGAAAGTGTGTTCGATTCTCGCTCGATAACTTGCAAGACGCTCGCAAATTCCGGTTCCATGACTAGCAATCGCTTATCTGGCTCCCCCGCGTCGGTAATCTTTTCCGAATACTCTACGCCTCCTCTCGTCCGAACTGGAATGCTTTCTCTGATTGGATCGCGAACCGCCCAGATAAGTCCCTCGCCGCTCGAAAGTCCGCCTATTACGCGCTTTTTGCTCCAAACGTCGTCCACCGAACCGAGAGTGCGTCGAATTTGGCCCCAGGATGTACCCTTTCTACCTTTCGAAGTTTGCCCGACGATAACTGTGAAAAGATTCAAAAAGTGGCGGTCGGCCTCCGCCACGAAATGTGCTGTGCGGCCGATCAGGTTGCCGAAGCCAACGAGAAATTGGAGCAGAAGCGCGGCCGGATCCGCCTCAGAATGGGGTTCAATCAAGTGAACCAACTCACCAGATATGCCGTAAAAGGCTTCTGATTTTAGAGCTTCAGGCCACTTACTGCGCGCGGAACTCGAATTAGAGTCGGAACTAAGAGTCGGCGCGGGTTGGCTCTTCGATTTCGTCGGCGCGAACTTCTGCCGCACATCGTGCCAAGTCTTCCCAGCGCAGCCATTGTGATGGCACTTAAAACCAGGTTTTCCATCAGCGTTGACGAAGAGCGCGGCGGAGCCGCCTTTATGCTCAGGATTGAACGGGCATTCGTCGAGTGGGAGACGCAAGCCTCCATTCCACGGCTCACGGCGCAACACACTGATGTTATGGCGGGCAATGAAACCATCGAGCCATTGTGACCCCGGTGAACCGCTTTCGCAGCCTCCGTTGCCGTTAGGGTTCGCCTGCTTTTTCGCCTCCTCGGCCCAATCCAGGACTTCAGCTAACGGATCGTAATCGCTCGCGGAGAATTGCGACATTAGGCCCCCAGTCGTCCCGGTAGCGGTACAGTGCCGATCTTGTCTGGCACCTCGAGCAGTCTGGAGCGCCGATGGGGCCGGGCGGCGGTGGAGTCACCTTTGCATGCCAGCGTTCCGTAGAGCTTCCATACCTGCGCCGCGTTGAAAACGGTCAGGTCGATCGCTACGTCCTCAGTGCCGCATCGCCTTGCGACGCCCGCGAGAAGACGTTGTGCCAAGATCTTGATTTCGTCGGTATTTGGAGCGTCAAAAGAGTAAATTAAGTGCCCACCGTTCCCGGAGTCTCCGACGATCGGATCACCCCATCCGGCACTCCGCAACTCATCCCACGCTCCACAGGCGACAGCAATGGCACGGCCGTGCTCGTAGTTTGTCGAGCTTATGCCGCTTGGTCGGACTGGATCGAAATCAATGCCGAGCCAGCGCCGCCGGAGGATATAGTTATCGCTGGTCGTCTGTTCCGTGTAAGGCTTCAAGCGATTATCTGCTCGTGCGAGTAATGCCGGATTACACGGATTGAGGCTTATGTAGATTGCAGGGTAGCACCCATCGAACTCTTCCACAGCCGCAGCCAATTTCTCGGGGTCATCGAAGCAGCCGGAAATCGTGCCAAATCGACCGGCCTTGGGGATCCGCACCTCATGCACGCCGCCGGGAGCCATCAGCAGCCGGGCTGAATTGGTGATGTCGCCCCGGCTCATTGCACACCTACGCGGAAGTCACTGCTGGACCTGCCCAAGCTGATTGACATGATTGTTGCCTCCCTATTCGCCCACTGTCATGCGTCGAAAAACACGCTCCACCACGCTTGCCGGGATTCGGAGTGTATATCGTTGTCGCTTCGAGCGAGTGGTCGCATGCCCGGCTCGCCATACTCCGGGTTCGTCAATGAAAAGTCGGGTAATCGTGGTCCTGTGAACTTTGAACAGGGCGGCTAGTTCTTGCGGCGTGTAGAACTGCTCTTCCAATTCGATGTGCGCATTCGGCACTTTGGGCATGGCCGAATTTTGCAACAGAGTAAATCTCGTGCTGCAACTAGTGCTAGAGCACTTTTTCGAATGAAACGGCAATCCCTTGAAAGAAGGGAGTTTATGTTTCGCCTCGATGCAGGTCTTCGCAACTAGTGCGACGGTTCAGTATGTATCGTGCTAATTGGTTCCAAGGCAGCTTTATCTCTGATGCGGCCGTGTTGAAGAAAGTCTTCAATTCGTTTGCAAACATTCGGCGTATCCTTTTTCGGATTGTTCTCCACCTTGAGCCATGCGTAGAATGCCGCGCTTGAAACACCGATCCCTTCGTAGATCGTCTTATTGGTCAGATTTTGCAAGCCCAGGCGTTCTTGTTCGCGGTTTCGGAAGCGTTCTAAAAGATCTTCCCTCTGACACCGCAAGGCGGCCTTTGAGTTTGCTACTTTGGTGGCCGCGAGTAACATCTCGCTAGGCGAGCCGATTTCGGGCAGAGGTTCCACCCGTGTAGATGGTTCGATAGTGAGTGCTTCCGACTGCGGTAGGTGTAGTGCAAGTTCGTCCCCGTAATCGCTGAGTAACGCCTTGATCTGACGCAGTGCCGCCGCACATGCGAATTTGTCTGCTCCGCCTTTCTCCAACTGATCCGCGAGTTCCTCTAGGTGCATTCGAAGTTGATAGCACTTATAGAACACCACCAGTAACGCGACTGGCAATGCCGGATATACTCGCCGGAGGACCCGATCGAAATCGAGCGCAGCGCGAAATAGCGCCTCCAGTGGGGACTGGCCACTCAGCTCGTGACCTCTGAGCCGTTGTGCCTCGCGCTCTAACGTATCGAACTCTTCTCCGACCAGAAACCATTCCGGTTGGCCTCGCAAGAGCTCCTTCGCTGCCTCCACCATATCGGGCGACGTACTCGAGACTGCGATTGGTACCAGCCGCAGCTTTCTTATTCGCGGTCGGGCCCACGCAGCAAGATGAGGACGTTTGGGCAAACTGGTTGACATTACGAGTGTTGATAGAGAAATCGCAGGCAACAGCAGCCAATCGTCAGGGTCCCTCTGAGACTGCCTCCAGGCTTCTCCACTAGCTTTTTCCGGAAACTCATGAAAGGATGGCGGCGGTTCCTTACCAGCAGCGCTCTCGAACACGCTTTGCGATTTCAGCCATTTAGCTAAAATTTGTCGATACGCCTCAGCACTCGCGATACACGCAACCCAATGGAATTCTGGGACTGGCAAAGACGGCTCCTTCCGGAAATCACAATCGTGAGTGCGTCCGCGCAGAAAAGCTCGACCTACGCAGCGCAACTGAGACCAATTTTTTCATACGCGGGAACCGGCCGAAGATTTTTACGGTTCGCTGGGCAGCGCGACCAGGAGCGCGGGTAAGCGGCGAAGCTCGCATCTAATCGGACCCCGCAAGTTCTTGGGAATCAGGTGAGAAACCTTCCGCCGGCGAACGAAAATTGCCGTAGGCAAATACCCGATGACACAAACATCAGTCCAGCACAACCATCGCGGTGAGCGGAACATGGTCTGGAACGTCCGTGTGCCGAGATGTGCCAAACACCCACTAAAGTGGCACGTGGAGCACAATATGCACAACGTAGAATCAACAAGTTGCTGATTTTTAAGAGTCGGGGATAATTCGAATCCCATGCCGTCCACCAAGATATCCTCTTTAGAATCAGCAGTTACAGACGATTTTTTCGAGTCTGACAAAAATCTGACATCCCACACATCCTGCGCCAGGCTCAAAATGCGTTCCTGACGCTGAACAGTCCATTGCGCATAGTGTTTCCGGATGATCTCTGGAGTGCTGCCGAGAACGTCCGCAACGTCCTCCGTCGTCCAGCCCTTTTCCAGCAGCGCGGTTGCTAAGGTATGGCGGCTATGCCGCACGCGGCATAGCCGACACTATACCGCGTCCCGGACTATGCCGACTAAAACAAAGCGAAGTGGCGGAGGAGCCACCAGAACGCGTTGCTTGTTGTGGACGAAAAGAGAAAGATGCGGCATAGTCTGAGAGTTTGGGATTAGAGTTGTTTGAGAAACGCGATCAGCTCGTCGTCCGGTTGAAAGCGCTTGGGAGTTGCTTTGACAGGATTAATTTTGGCCATGGCTTCTTCTTTCAAAGCAAGATCGGCGTCGAGGTAGATCTGGGTGGTTTCCACCGATTCATGGCCGAGCCAAAGTGCAATGACTGCTCGATCGACCCCGCCCTGCAACAACTCGATCGCGGCGGCGTGCCGCAGGACATGGGGCGAGACGCGCTTCTTTCGCAGCGATACACAAGTTTTGCGCGCCGTTGCGACATGGCGTGCCAACAGATGCTGGACGCCATCGGCGCTTAGCGGTCCACCGCGTGTGCTGGGAAACAACGTCTTGGAATCTTTACTATCTTGCTCTCGAATCCAGGCTTTGAGAACGGCAACAGTCGTTTTAGCCAATGGTGTGCGCCGTTCCTTACGTCCTTTACCCTGGCAGTGCACATGGGCGCCGGCTCCGAGCGAAAGATCTTCCTGCCGCAACGCAGTCATCTCGGATAATCGCAGGCCGGTCTGAACGGCGGTGATCAAGAAAGCATGGTCGCGACGACCCAGCCACTTGGTTCGATTCGGCGCCGCCAGAAGCGCTTCGATCTCGGGACGAGTCAGAAAGCCGACCAGAGCGCGTGTTTGGCGTTGGTTGGGAATGGCGAGCACCCTTTGGATGATGCCGCTCTCCGCCGGTGCCTCCAGTGCGGCGTAACGAAAGAACGACCGAATGGCTGTGAGCCGCAGGTTGCGACTTCTGGCACTGTTGTGACGACTCCTTTGGAGATCGTCTAAAAACGCATCGATCAGTGGCGCGTTTAGATCGCTCAACGCCAGTTGAGAAGGGGCTTTGCGCAGCTGCTTATGGGTAAAGTGCAGCAGCACGCGGAAGGTGTCGCGGTAGGAGGTGATGGTGTGAGCGCTGACTTTGCGCTGAGTCATCAACCGAACCGTGAAGAAGGACTGCAGCAAGGTGGGAAGAGTCGCTGTACTACGCATTCAAGGCCTCCCATCTCTTTTCCAATCGTTCGCTGGCCGCGCCGAGCGGTTCGGGAGTTCCGGTTAGGTACCAGTAGGTGTCGGTCACGTGAGCATGGCCCAGATAAGTGGACAAGATGGGAAGACGCCGCTTGGGGTCGTCGCCACTGCGATACCAGCGCAGCAGCGTCTCAACCGCAAAACGGTGACGAAAGTCATGCAAGCGGGGCCCTCTGCTCGCATTCGCGCCGCGCAATCCAATCTGGCGAGAGAGGATGTAGAACGCCCGGTGGACCTCCCCTTTATCCAAATGTTTGCCGTTCTTGCTTACAAGGAAAGGCCCGTCCAATCGTGTGCCAAAGCGGCGGTCCCGCCGTTTGACGTAATCGGCCAGAACCGCACAGGTTGAACGATGCAACGGCACCAATCGGGACTTTCCAAACTTCGCGCCCTTAATCGTGAGAATGCCCTTCGACCAATCCATGTTCTCGGTTTGCAGTTGCAGTGCTTCACCCAGCCGCAAGCCTGTGACAGCCAGCAAACCAAACAAACAGTAATAGGTCCAAGGACGAAGAGGATCGACGGAAGGCCGCATTTTAGCGGCCTTCAGCAGTTTCTCGATCTCCAGTTTCGAGTAGAAGTAGGGCCGTGCTCGCGGAGGTCGATGGGGCAGCAAACCCAGCGCGGGAATCTCTGTCGAGGGGTCGGTAGCGCTCCAATGACGAGTAAAGCCACGCACAATACTGAGCCGCGCTGCCCATTCATAAGGTTTCTGATTCTCATGTCGTGTGGCCCATTCCAATGCCAGCTTGACTGTGATGGCTGCACTGCGTTTTTGATCCAGGAATAACAAGAACTCCCGCAGAGCCGTCTCCTGCCTTACCAACTTAAATCCGAGGCCGCGGCGCATTGTCAGATAGTCTCGAACAGCTTTTCTAAGTGGCTTCATCGACGGCACCCCGGCCATGGCAATGCCAAGGTGTGCAAGGCGGTCACATCCACTTTGGCGTAGATCGCAGTGGTGTTTGGGCTTTTGTGGCGCAGAAGTTCTCCGATCTCGTCCAAAGAACCTCCCTGTCGAAGCAAAGTAGTGGCCAGCGAATGACGAAGCACATGTGCGCCCTTATGCGCTGACTCGACGCCCGCATGTTTTATCGCGCGCATCACGAGAGTGGAAATCGCAGATGCGTTGGCAAAGCCGATCAGCGGCGCGCGATGCCGGATGAAAGCTCTCCGACTAACAAACGGGGGCGATCTTTGCGCAGATATGCGGCCAGAGCTGCACCCGCATCTGCCGGGCAACGGCACCGACCTCCCCCCTTTCCCGCGAATCGTAATCTGGCCGGCGTTCCAATCGATGTCGTCTAAGGTCAACCCGACAACTTCACCCGCTCGTAAACCGAGCCTAGCCAGCAGCAGCAAAATCGCGTAGTTCCGCCTACCGACAGAGCTCTTTCGATCACAACACTTCAGAATCCTTTCGACGTCGTTGGTGGGGATAAACCTAGGCAGTGTGGAAAGCGACCAGTTGGAGACCGTAGGAACGCAACCCGAAAGATCAATGGACACCTTTCCGCGATGGCGCAAATAGCGAAAGAAGGACCGAAGTGCCGTCACCACCAACCCAGCCCGCACTGGACTCAATCGATGGGCTTGGCGCACAACGAACTTGGTGACGTCAGACGCACATAGCAGCCGGACGTTTGTAGTCTCGTCACCAAAGCTTTCGGACAGGAACTGCTCGATCACAGGCACATAGTGACGTAGCGTTGCCGGCGACAGTCTGCGCTCGTGTAATAGGTACTGCTGGAACTCAGCAGTGACTTTCGCGGGAGCGTTGCTCGCGGCTGGTTCCCGCTTCACAACGCCCTTCTCACGCAGCATGGCCAGCATTCGTTTCAGCGCTGTCGGATCGCCTCTGCGCACTCGTTTTTGCCGTTGGCGAAGCCGAAGAAATCGATCCACATCGTCATCGCCTATTTTTCTGACGGCTATCTCCTTTCCTTCAAGCCAACCGCTGAAGTCCGCGATCACAAGAAGCTGTTGTCGTATCGAGAGGGGCTCATAGCCTAGCCCAGCCTGCGTCACCGAATAA
The DNA here is from genome assembly GCA_049585195.1 of Bryobacteraceae bacterium. GTDB lineage: Bacteria > Acidobacteriota > Terriglobia > Bryobacterales > Bryobacteraceae > KBS-96. Next base: position 25,164 of record JBAUZG010000179.1, read on the forward strand.
GCATCAAGATATTTACTCAAGGGCCCCTGGCGAAGCCGTTCTGTCGTCTTTGGGAACGTAAATCCCTTCTTTATCATTCCTCCAGAGTGGCAACCATGCCCCGGACTATGCCGTGGCGAAGAAACCAAAACCCTTAAACAAAGCTCGACGGCAACAAATGCGGCATAGTCCGGGACGCGGTATAGTGGCGGAAGCGGTGCGCGTGCGCGCCTTCCACTTCAGAAAGTTCGAATACGCGAGCCAGGGTGCGCGTCGCTCCCCGGATCACCGCCCGAGTCGTAGTTTGCCGACATTCGAGAGGAGCTCTTTAAGGAAGAGCGAAAGAGCGATTTCCGAAAGGCGGTAAGAGCGGGCTCGATCCTTATCGTTCTGGTCGCGCTTGGAGCAAGTTTCTATGCGTGGCAGCGGCGTCGGACAAACCGGGCCAATTGACAACCGCCGCGAATCATGGCGAGGCAGCGGTTCTGAATTTTGAAGATGGATCTGAGCTCCGCGGTGCCCAAGGCGATTCGAGTAACCGCGCAAACTCGCGGGCGCAACATTTGCCCCGCAACCAGCTTAGCCTCACTGTCTACCTGACCGCTTGGAAGCCCTGCCGGCGAGTACGATCTTGAAATCGCGCGGTCAACGGGCGAGGCGGTTTGGCAGGCGAAAGGTCGCGCATCCATCAAAGATGGATTGACTTCAATCCTGGTCAAGGGAGACCTGCGTAAAGTACCGATCGGAGAATATAAATTTCGGTTTCGCAGAGCCGGTGAGACCTGGCGTGAAAAGGACGTGATTGTGAGATGACAAGTTCGGCGACATATGCCGACATCCCGGGACCTATTTCCTCCTATCTCCATAGCTGGACCCGGAAGCATGGTAAAGCGGGAGAAATCGGGTAACATAGCGTGATTCATGGGTGGAACCTCACAGTTTGATCTCGACTGGGCGGCCACGGAACACAAATTCACGGGTCGCCAATTCACCGGCCACATGCACGATGAAATTCCTCTTGGACGAGCCCAGCATTTTCGAACCCGTGGCAAGCCTTGCGCTCAATCGCCGCTGACGATCATTCCATCCAATGTTAACGCGCATGAACTCGCCCTTGCGGTAATCGAAGCTCTCGCCATCATCTTCGTAGAGCGAAAAAGCTCCATCTTCGCCTGGATGTACCCATAACGCAAGCGGCGTCGCCACATTTTCCGCGACGTACTGCTTGACGGGACCCATCGGAATCACGGCTCCTGCGCGTACGTAGAGGGGAGTTGTCTCGAGGTCTACTTTCCGCGCAATCTCCCGGCCGCCTTCGAGACGCTCCCTAGTCCAGAAGTCGTACCAAGCCCCGGGCGGCAGGTATAACGATCGCGTGGCCGCGCCTTTCTCCACGACCGGAGCTACCAGAATCTCGCGGCCGTACAAGTATTCGTCGCCGCGGGCCACGGCGGCCGCGTCGTCGGGGTGGTACAGCCAGAGCGCACGAATGATCGGCAGGCCGGTTTCGCACGTCTCTTTCACCGCGGCATAGAGGTAGGGCATCAACTGATAGCGCAGATCGAGGTACTTCTTGCAAATCGGCTCGATAGCGGCGTTGTGCAGCTCGCTGGGGTCCGGTTGATAGCTGGGGGTTTCCTGACGAACGAGAGGACTCGGCTCACCCATGTTCCAGCCCCACGGTAGATGCAGCGTCCATACGCGGCCATGCGAGCGGAATAGCGGGCAGAAAGCGGCGAACTGGAACCACCGCAAATACAATTCGGCGGTGTATTCGCGCGTAGGGATGAATCCGCCGATATCGGTTCCCCAATACGGAACGCCGCTCATACCCGTATTCACCCCGACCGAAACGTGCGTCTTCAGCGTTTCCCAAGTCGATTGCACGTCGCCCGACCACAGGAACGAGGCATACCGCTGCATGCCTGCGTAGCCGTTTCGGTGCAGCGCATAGACGCGCTGGTTAGGCTGGTACATCTGCTGCCCCTCGAAGTACATGCGGTCCCGCGCCAGTCGCGAAGGCGCATCGAAACCGTCGCCCTGATCGGGCCACCAACCATCCACCCCGAAGTCGAGTAGGGGCTTGTGGGCGGGCCAGTAGCAGCTCACTTGCCGGTCGTCAGGCCAGCGGCCTTCCGGTGTTCGGCCGGTCGGCTGCGATGGGGCCGTGCACAGCTCGCGGACCGTTCCGCTGAAGTGCCGGCCTTCCATCACGATGTGCAGCACCACATGGAAATGCTCGTCGTGCAACTTCTGGATTGCTGTTTTGGGATCTGGGAACGCTTTGGGGTTCCACGTGAATTCGCCGTTGTGCGTATTCCATCCGTTCGGACAGAAGTCCGTGCCGAGATAGAGCATGGCGTCGCAGGGGAGCTGCTTTTCGCGAAAGGTGCGGGCCTCCGCGAGAATCTCCTCGGGCGCGCCCAGCGTGCGGTGCGATTGCTGGTAGCCCAGCGACCACAGCGGCGGCATCTCGGCATACCCGGTGATGCTGGCGTACTCGCCCAGAATCGCAGCGGGCGAGCTCGCACCGATGACGAAAAGGTCCAGCGGCAGAGCCGATTGAGAATTCGGTGTCTGGAAGATTCCCTCCTTTCCGGTAAGATCGAACACACCAAGCGGCTGGTGGATATACATGGCCCAGCCGGCCGTGCCAATGGCGAACTGTATCGGCAGTCGGGCGCCGTGCGTGGCCAGTCTATAAGCGCCCTGGCCGCTGCCCATTGGGTCGATGGTGCCGCGGCGGTCGAACTGCGGCCCACCTTGGCCCAGGCCGAGCAAGGGAGCGTCCCCTAGAAGGAAGGTCAGTTTTCCCGTGGCGGTATCGAGCTTGAGCTCCTGCACTAGGCGGCCGCCTTTTCGCGCCACGCTGATCGCGAACGGGTTCGCCGAAACGTCGGTCGTGAGGCTGCCGCATTTAATGTGCCGCGTCCCGGCAATGGGTCGCCACCGGAGTGCAGGCGCGCCCCAGTCTGCCCGGACCAGCGCTCCATCGCGCGGAACGGGGAGCAGCTGGCCGTTCTCGATTGGCTGGATAGTGATGCGCACCGTCTGAAGCGAGGTCGCGGTAATCGTAATTTCAATCGGCCGCCCGGCGATTTGCACGGGGGCCTCCTGTGCGAAAGAGCCTTCGCCCCCCAGCAGCGCGCCCGCACCCGCCGTAGCGATGCTCTTGAGGGCCTCTCTGCGATTGGATGGTTTCATCATGGGAACCTAATGCTGCAGACATGATTGTCCGCCATCTGGAAGCTGGTTTCGATGAAAGCGGAGGTCTTTCTCGAGGACGCCAATCATCGACGCGATGCCGACTTTTGGTTACTAATCTCAACTAGATGAGTGGTGACGCGGCGTCAGTGCTCCATCGGCGGAGCAGGCGACCCATCGGACCAATTGCCGACCCAGACCATGAGGATTGTAGTCCGCTCCTCAGGGTCATCCGCGGCCATAATCGGCGAACCCGGCAGATCGGCTCCCCAGCTTTTCGCCGCGTCGCCCGAGACAAAAAACATCAGATGAGGGTGCCAGCTCGCGCCCTGGTCGTTTAAGTACTGCTGCTTCGACATCATGTAGCACATCGCTCCCGGCTCCAGCGCGGGCAGTTCCTTCTTATCCAGTGCCGAAGCGGTCGCCGCCACGATCTCCGCTTTCGATTTTCCTTCCAGCACCAGTTTGGTCTTCATCAGGAAGATGCGCGCAAACGTTCGTGCGGCCTGCGGATTAAAGCAAATGGGGGAGCGGATTTTGGGATTCCAGAATTCCGGAGCGTCGGTGGCGGCGCCCCATGATCGCTCCACTACGCAGAGAAAGCCATTCGTGCCTTTTACTGCGGTCGTGAATCCCTTCCGCCCCAGCACCATCACCTCGGCTCCGTCTGAAATGGATGCCGGAGCAGCACTGCGTGCCAGCGCGATTTCAGATTTCTCGTCGGCGGTCAAATACTCATCAACGGGAGCCATGGCCGGATACGGAGCCTTCTCTGCCTGCGCCGGTGCCTGGCGTGTTGCGCCGGGTAGGCAAAGCGGAACAAGAAAGACTAATGCGATGAGATTGAAATCATTCTTCGGCATGGGAATCTCCAATAGGCGCATCTTACTCGATTCTCAATTGACGGAAACAGGCCTTAGCACTCGTTGAGAATAATTTATGCTTCGGCGGCGATTAGTAATGACAAATGCCCCAGCGTCTTGTTTCGGCTCTTCAACTGAGGTTAGTCGCGATGTGCAGTGTGGTTTCCAATTGACAGTCTCTTTGGCTTGTGGCTGCTGCGGGGCAAAACTCAACAGCAACATCTGGCGCCACTCCCGCCTTCTCGATCCGCATATCGTTCCATGTTTGCCAGGTCGTGACCGGAATGCGCAGCCGATAGCCGTTTCCAACATTGAAAGTGCCGCCCATTACTTCGCCCGCAGTTTTCGCTCCAACGAGGATCGCGAGGTGGTTCTCCTTTGCAAAGGCGGCAACCATTTCGGCGGCAGAATGCGTGTGTTCATTGATGAGCATCACTACGCGACCGTGAAAAGGTCGCGGGCCGAGCCCTTCGGTTTCCAGCACGATCGAGCGGTCTTTGTGGACGAATCGAAAGCGAAGAAACATGGCAAGTTGCCTAAGCTTTGACTCCGGGAGTTGATGAATTCTAGGAAGCTGTTCAGGCTTCGTGCCCTTTAGAATATGACGCTTCGTAAGACTATAGCCGATCGGCCGGCGGTCCTGGCAAAGATGGCTCATGAGTCGCAAGGATGCCAGGCCACCGCCAATGTTGCCGCGCAGGTCGATAACAAGCCCATCACGATTCTCGGCCGTGAGCCGGTCGATGATCCTGTCCAATTCCTTCACGAAGCGTAATCCAACGGCCCCTGGAAATGTGCTGACTTTAATAACAGGAATGTGATCGCCCTCGAACCGGAACGACAGCGCTTTCGGCTCGATCATTGGGGGACGGTCTTTTGCCGGCTTATTAGGCACAGTCACCGAAACCGTTTTAGCCTCGATCCCTTCTAACTTGCCAACTGTCAGGGAATACGTTCCGCCGAAACCGAACAGAGGGCTGTTACTGGCAAAGAGAGGCGCGCCGTCCCTGGCGAGCAATAGTTGCCCAGGCTTAATACCAGCGAGATCGGCAGGGCCGTCTTCAATCACATCCTGAAACATCCACCGCTCGCCATCCGCAGTCGCGTACTTCCGTGTTGTGGCGCAAAGAGCATGGCGTAGAGGAATCGTCTCTGCATCAGGCTTCAAAAATGCAGTGTGGCTCGTCTGAAGGGCGGCCAGAGACGAATGGATGGCTTCCTGAAAGCCGATCAGTGACGCAGTGAGTAGTTCTGGAGCCAAACGATCAAACGCAGAGGCCCACTCTGCATACACACGAGGCTCTACATTTACGTGTTTGGTGGCAATAAGTGTTTTGATCGTATGTAGCGTTTTTTCTCGGTTGATAGTCATGCGTGATTAGGATCCGAGGGGAACTACATAGTTGTCTGCGCCTTCAAGCGTGTAGGCTGCCCAGCAATATGGCAGCGCCTGAGGCCCGAAAGTCTTCAATAGCGCCAGTTTTGCGTTTCGAAGTGCCACGCTCGCCGTCTGGCGGTTCGCAATTCCTGCGTAGAACTGGGCCATGAGAAACCGGGAGAACGTGTCGTCAATCGTCCACAACGTACTGACCACCGTCCGCGCACCGGCTAGCAGGAACGCGCGCGACAGAGTCGCGATTCCCTCCTGTCCCTCCAGTCTGCCTACCGCGGTTTCACACGCCGACAGCACGACGATATTGGCGCGCACCGGCAACGTAAGCACTTCCGCTGAATCCAGCATTCCGTCTGTTCCGTTCTTTTTGTCGGCTAGCAGGAACAATGCCGCGTGATCGGGATTCTTTGAATCGGCTAGCGCATGAACAGCAAGATGGACGATGCTGAATTTTTCACGGACTGCTTGCTCAAAGGCAACCTTGGTCCCATCCGTGCCGAGTTGCAGGTCGACTTCCGCATGACGAGCTTCTATTAGTCTTGCGGCATCGCGGACTTCATCGCGCGAACCGGGGAGGTTGCCAAGTTTCTCGGACGGATACAAACCTCGAGTGGAAGCCAACAACATGCCAGGTTGATCGTACGGAATACCTCCGACCGCAAGAAGCGCTTTTGATGTCTTAACTGGCGGTTCGTCGCGCAACAAGATCGCGGAACTCACGGAGGGGGCGTCGGAAATGTTTTCCGTTTCCACTAAGTACCGATTGGAGTTGTCAACCAACGCGTCCCAAGGCAAAAGATTCAGTTTTCCGTCACGGATCACAAGCAAATGCGACTTGCCTCTTAACGCAGATATGGGTGCCAGGAGCATCGTGTACAAGCCGTGCCCGCTTTTCGTCTTCGCTTGTTTGTTAGCGATGTCTGCCATGTAAGCATCGATGTTCTCCTCGACCGCGGTCCGTTGGCCAAGGGCAACGATTTCCGCCGAGTTATTGGTGATTACCAGGCAATAGATTCGTAGTTCGCCCACAACGTACTCGAGCACAGCTTCGTTTGTAGCGAGCTGTGCCTTCACGCGATGCAGCGGCACGATTTCTGCTGCACGAGGACCAGCGGAGCCAGCTTCCTTATCCGTAGTCCATCTCTGTTGTTCAGTGTCGAAGATTGCATTCTTCAGCTCGCTCCGTTTTTGTGGACTTGAGGCTTGTGCTAGCTTCCTCAGACGACTCAGCGTCTGGTCAATGGCGGTCCCTTTTGCCTTGTTCACGGAGAAAGCGCCTCGGAGCATATCGAGTGACGCTCGGCCGCGCGCCTCCTCTATGCCTCCGTACGCATCCCCCACCTGCCTCAAATGGTCGGCGCATAGTTGAAAATGCTTCACAAAGATCTGGCTATTGGCAGAGATCAGGCTCCGTTCGGCTTGGGGATTGGTCGTGCTGCCGAGGAAGGCATCAACAATATCGGCGGCTCGATGATAAAGCCTGTCGGCTTCGCGGTATCTTCCGTCGGCAGCTTTAAGTTCCGCGAGCGATTCGAGTCGGGCAGGCATTAACCAAATCTCAGGCGTCCGTTGCGTGATTAGTAGCCCGCGCGTCAGACAGCGTTCGGCCACTCCATTGTCGCCAAGTTGCCGATAGAGATCGGCCAGCATGAACTGGATATCTGCCGACAGACGTGTGAAATTGCCGGCCAAAGTGAGTTGCTCTGCCGCGTCGAGAGTCTGAATGGCCTTGTTCGGGCGCTGCGTTTGTTCCTGAATTGTTGCTAGCGTAACCAGCGCTTGCGCCTCCTTGACTTTCCTATTTCGCCGGGCTGCTTCGGTAATGATCGAGCGCGCAAGCACCTCGGCCTCGCCGAAGTTCTTTAGCCCCACCAAAGCCTCCAGCTCGTATTCATTGGTGACGAAGGCGTAACCCGCCTGCTGGTGCGTCCGCACGAGAATGGCAGCTCTTGTCAAGTATTCAAGCGCTTGATCGTATTGATGAGCTTGGTCGAGCGCTGCCCCGATTCCTGTGAGATATCGGATCTCACCACCGATGTCGTTTGTCTTTTGCGCTGTTCTGAGGGCCGTGGCGAGCAAGATCCGGCCCTTAGAAATGTTGCCGAGTAGAAACTCAGAAAAGCTTTGCTCTCCCAGTGCTCGATTCGCCCATTTTTGAATATTTTGCGATCTTGCAAGTTGTGCGATGCGTTGCCAATCGTCTCGTGCATCTTAAGCGTTCAGTTCGCCGTCGACATCCGCCTTCGCAATCGAGGCGAAGAACAAAAGTTCAGGATCGTGTTGCACTTCCTGCATCCCGACGATTTCTGTAAGTTGTTTTTGCACTTCGGTTAGCGAGTGGTCTTCCATCGTGGCGCGAAGCACGCCGATTCTTGCGTAGAGGGCGTTCCGCTGATCCTGTTTGCCAGTAAAAAACCTTTCGGCTTGCTCGAACTCCTCCGCGGCGTCAGCCCAATTGAACCAGTCCGCGTGTTGGATCGCCTGCTGAAGAATCAAATCTCCCGACTGTGGGGTCGAATGCACCGCCGGAGCTTCTTTAGCTGCGGCGAAGAAACTGAACGTAGAAAATAACGCCGCCAGGGCGCCTAACCCCGCCAATGTCTTGAGATGGGAAAAACTGGCCATAGCCGTTGGTGTCCTCGGTTGTGGTCTCGGAGGGATTTCCCTCTGATATAGAGCGGGGCAAATTTGCCAAAAACGTTGAAGCTGCACAAATATTCTTTAACCGGGGATTGTGACGCCGGGGGCGCTGAGCGCCGTAGACCTCTCGTAAGATGTTGAAAGTACGTTTACTGCCGCTCTGGCGAATTACCTGGGGCGATTCTTTCAGTTCCCGCGGATACCGTGGGGTTCGACGAGAGGCTGCTTCGAGCTTTACACTGGAAACTAAGGAAACCGATGGCAACACCGCCTCTGAGAAAGACTAAACGAGCGAAAACCAGATCCGGGACCACCGATCCGGGTACCAAGTTCAGGGTCCAGACGGTCTCGCGCGGCCAAATGGCGAAGGCACTTTCCGATCTGGGATTTTCTCAGCCGGAGCGAGCTGCGGAGGCCGGCCGGTTCGTGGTTATCGAAGTGGCTGGCCGAAAAAGCAAAGGTAGAATCAACAAGGTGATCAGGATGGGTTCGGAAGAAAGCGTCGTGCTCCCGCTTCCCGATTCGGTTCGGAAGGCAGAGATTATTGCACATGCAACCGAGGCATTGGATGGCCAGGTAAACGCCATGCACTGGCTTCAGCGGCCCAATCGCAGCTTGTCGGGCAAAGCGCCGCTCGAGGTCCTGACAAACGGTCTGCCAGACGAAGCGGAAAAAGTCGATGAACTCCTGTACGGTCTTGAGTACGGGATGTACGCTTAGTGCACGCCTGGCGAATCTGCAAAGAACAATATTCCAAGAAATCGTTCTCAGGCGACGGCGGTTTGAAAGCCGCAGGGCGCTGGCACCACAAGGGCCACCGGATCGTGTACACCGCTCAGTCCTTGTCTCTCGCGACTATTGACTGTGGGTTCATGTAGATCCCGAGGAACCACTCTTCACGTATGTCGCGGTGGCTGCGGACATTCCTGACAATCTGGTGGTTCAACGCTTCGACGAAGCCGACCTGCCGAGCAACTGGCGTGACGATCCCGGTCCAACAGAACTCCGCGATCTCGGAACTGCTTGGCCGAGATCTCAATCCTCGGCGGTAGCCCGAGTTCCCTCGGTCGCTACACCTGGAGAATTCAATTATCTGTTGAATCCGGAGCATCCGGATTTCGGGAGTATCCAGATTGGAACACCCATCGAGTTTGTCTTTGATCGCCGTATGTGGAAGATCCGGGAACAGAAACGATAGCATCTCGGTTGCTTAATTCGATTGAAGCTCGGCCTCGGTCTCGTACGGTTGCATTCGAGACTTTTCGGTTATCGCTCCTTCAAGAGCGCTGAGATCCAAGCCGCCTGCCAACATGTTGGGCGTGCGGGAAGGCGTCTTTCGAGCGGGCGGTCACAACTTTTGTTAAGGATGGCGGCCAGCCCAACCAGAAGCTGGTTGGCTGGAGAAAAGCCCTAAGCGGGCTCCTCCATTCCGGCCTTAAGAATTCTGTCTGCAACGGCAAAGATGCGCTGCGCTGATTTCTCGCTGATCGGCTGGCCTTCGGCCCACGACTGGATGTAAGCTCGGGAGTACTCAATTCCCGCCAAACCAAGGGATGCGCAGCAGAGCATGGCAACCGATTCCGCTTCTACTTCCTGAATGTTCCGGGGCGTGTGCTCCGTGTCGGTCAGTGCATCGGCTTCGACATGGCCCAATTCGAGGTGTGCGATCTCGTGGAACACCGTTTTGAGCGGGCTTGCTGCAATCGGGCTAACGCCGACCTTACGGCCTGGAGCTGCGTATCCTTGGATGTTTCCATTTAAAAGGTCAAACGGAACCTTGCTCAGCCGACTACCTCCAGCGCCTTGGCCTCGCTCCATTCCGGTAGCGGCTCGGGAATATACTCCACTCCGTCCGTCTGTGACAGCACAAAGCAATTATTCCGGCAAACGAAAAACTGATAGCTGGTCTCGGTCTCATTGCCGCCTTCCTCGTCGGTTTGCTTGCGCTTCCCGGAAACGGGCATGCACAAGGAGAGAGCTTTTTCGCCCTTCTTGACATGCCGTCCCAGTTCGGTCCAACGGTTGAAGCTCGCCAGCGGTCCCGGCGCGATTCCTCTGAATGCACATTGCGTCATGGCCCAGATTCGGTTCCCCAGTGAGAATCCGTGGAAGCGCCGATACGCCTCGTTGATTGTTCCCGGTTCGCTGATGACTTGCGCCAGTAAGCTCTCCCACTCGACTTTATTTGATACTGCCATTTTGTTTTTTCCTTCGTTTGGAATTGGGGTGTTGATAACAACACCCTCCGAGGCCCTCGCCGGCGAGAGTGGGGTAGCGAGCGGCAAGGTTTCTGAGCGAAACTTTTCGGGGGAGAGGGAAGAGCGCAGCGACGGAAGCGGGGGTACCTCCCGAAACCTGGAGGGCAGAGGGCCTTGCGCGCTGCGAGGGCAAAGCCCTTAAGCGGTAGTTTCTGGATTTCAGGGGATTCAGAAGGGGGCGACGGCTTTGTACGCGACTTTGCCAGAACTTGGGCCCTCGGTACCGTATGGCCCCTCATCGACTTTTTTGTTCCGCTCCTCCCACTACAACGCGCCGGTTCGGAATCACGCCGGACAAGAGGAGTTTCAGTAAAGCTAAGGGTTATTCCAACGAAGAGATCCCCTCAAAAGGGGACTTCTGAATCGATATCGTTGCCGGAATCGGTCTAGAGGCGAGAAACAGCGGAAGAACTGCCGTCGTCAGCTCGTGGCCCATATCTGAGAACAGACTGAGCATTCCGATGGCGAATACGTTCCGAGTCAGCCAATGCTTTCGAGCTTCACGGATTCTTCGCGATTGTGAGGTAATCGGGTCTGATTCGTCAAAAGAATCGTTCATGGAAGCAATCGAGTTAAGGAGTCGATGCTCAAGGCCGCAAATCGTACTCGATCTCCACTCCGGTATGCAGGATCGGCCGCCCGCATGGACATTTCAACGATCCGCCCGGGAATGCCACGGGCAGTCCGAACAACCTGCTCGCGAAATGCTGCCTTGCCAGGCAAGTCGGCAGCGAAAAGATTGATGACGTTGTCCGCAAGTTCAATCGATGCTTGTTTACTTAAGGGCCGCAACGATAAGATCGTTTGCTGATTCCAAAATATGCGGTGAAGCGCTCCGACCGCATGGGAGTGAAGTGCGCTCCCGATCAGAGTGATTCCTGGCACGTGCAAGACGCGCTCAAAGAATCGATGGAATGGAACGCTCGGCTCGGAAATATCATCGAGAAGAACGATCTGAGGAAATTCCTCGAGCCTTTTCCACAACGCACCTCTTAAGGCGATGCTCGAGTCTGCGACAGATCCAACAGAAAGGCGCGCAGCCAAACTGACCAGGAATTCGTGTAGGGGCTGGACAAACGGAACATACAACACCTTCCTGCCGTCCGCCATCAGCTTGTGTCTGACTTCCAGGAGGAGGCGCGTCTTTCCAAGACCCGGAGATCCGCACACCAGAATGGGTTTCCCTTCGAAGCCCGACTGCATGAGCTTGCGTAATTCTCGATCGCGTTCAAGCAACCGTAGTTCGGTAAAGGCCCTCTCTCGATCAACTCTTGGCAAGGTTCGTGTGTTTCGGTCGATCACGATTTTGTTTCTCCGCACGTGCCATAACTCCTTCAGAAATTCGGTTCACATGAGAGGAGAAGGGGTCCCGCCAACCTGAGCTCTCGGCATCGGGCCACAATGGCCTTGTATAGCGGCCTGCCTTCGTATTTCTCATGCTCGTTCACGTAGAGCCGAAGCAGTTTACCGGGCCGGCTGTTCATAATTTCTTATCTGCAGGGATCTCATGCACAATCTGATGCAATTCAACATCGGAGCTCACGATGATTCCGTCCTGCATCATGCCGGCCACGACTTGAACTAATTCGGCCGCTCTTTCGGGCTTCTCAACGACGGAGATCATGATGGGGCAATCGTGCGAGAGATGGAAGCGTCCGCTCTTGTGTGTGTGGCGCTTTGCCCCGTATCCAAGAATTCCGCGATAGACCGTGGCTCCAGAAAACTCCATCATGCGAAGTTTCTTCACAATAGCCTCATACAGGGGTTCGTCCTTAGACCTATCCGCTTCTCCAAGGTAGATTCGTACGAGCTTTGCCGCAGTCGCCACGGTCTTGCGGGGCATCTCGGGCTCTGCCATCTCACGCCGTTTGTCCTTTGAAACGGATTTGACGACCGTGACGTCTTGAACCGCAATCAGACCGTCGGTCACCATGTCATAAAGCGTCGGCAACAATTCCTCGACCCGCCCCACCGTTTCGATGAACTCAATGCGGACGGGCCGATGTTCGACGGCATATTCGGAGCGTGGGTTGTGCATTTGTTCATGACTGCCGAATCCCATATCCGCCCAAAATACGGTCGCTCCAGCGACATGCCTGGATCGCAAGAAATTGAGGATGGTCGACCAGAGCGGCTCTACATGGGCACGCGTGTCCTGGTTCAAATAAATCGTTACCTTTCGGGCTATGCCTTTAGGCAGCATGAACGGAGACCTCCTTCCGTCGGGTAAGGGATTACGTTTTGGGATGCGCACGGCCAATCGAACAGTAATCACGCGCCGCGGAAGCAGGACGGGAGCATTCGTAGGCGCGCGCGAAATAGTGTGGAAAGCAGCGTGTCGGGGAGGTTGCGCATTGCTCATAACTCGCCACATACGAATTCTCTCGTCGTAGGAGTCATTGGCCGCCGGACACGGCAGGCAGCGGCGAACTCCACCACCCACCTTAGATTACAACGACCCGCGCAGCAGGACAACTTCACTTCATCGATCGGCCGTCCGCCAGACCGCAGCGGCAGCACAGAGTTGCGAAGTGCGCTCACGCATCTAGTCGACGAAGACGCTCCTCGAGATAGCCAGCATAGCGGTGTTCTCGGCCGTGTGGCTGAATTCCTGGCAGCCCAAAGAGGGATTTCTCTGGCGTGCCACAGTGAGTAATTGCGGCAACGCGCGTCCAAGGAGTATGCTGAAACGATAGCGGTGGAGTTCGCTTAATGCCGCGTGCGGCCAATGACTCCTACAGTGGTGACTGTGGGAGACCGGCCGGCCGCGTTGTGCCGCTTCCCATAGATCCCACTGAGAACAATTCTGCGCGTGGAGGTCACATAGTGGAAAACGTGTGGTTTCTTGCCGGCCTATGGTTGGGCCTCGCCCGGCCCACCAGGGGCCCACTTTCATGATCGGCAGCATCGCTTATAACGCCGTTCAAGTGCTGTTTGTAATGGCATTCGCACCCCTATATGCAGGCGTCGTATCACGCCTGAAGGAGATCGTGCAGAGCAAACGTGGTCCCAGTATTTTTCAATCCTATTGGGACATCTGGAAGCTCTTTCAAAAGGACGAGCTGGTATCGGACAAGGCCACCTGGATTTTTCGCGTCACGCCATATCTCGTGTTGGTGGCGCCGATCTTTGTTACGATACTCATCCCCGTGCTGACAGACTATCCGTTGGCGTTCGCCTTTACGGGCGACATGCTGGCCGGAGGTTTTTTTCTGGGTCTCGCGGGCTTCTTCGCCGCGCTCGCGGCCGTGGATACTGGAACCCCTTATGGTCCGATGGGAGCCAGCCGGACGCGAATGGTCGGATTCCTTGCCGAACCGGTCTTCATGATCGTTTTCTTTACAGTCTCCTTCGTGGCCCAATCCACGATCCCCTACATCGTGGAACAGAAGTGGGTTTCGAGCGTTGCCGCCTTCTTCTCCCCGGCTCACATCCTGTTGTTGATCGCATTCCTGATGCTGATTCTGGCCGAAGGAGGAAAGATCCCCGTGGACAATCCTTCCGGCCACTTCGAGCTCGCGATGATCGATGAGTCGAAGGGCTTGGAGTTCTCCGGCCGTGGCGCCGCTTTAATGAAATGGGGCGGCCAAATGAAGTTCCTGGTTCTGACGTGCATCTTCCTGAATGTCCTGGTCGCGCCCTGGAGCTTAGCGCACGCGACAAACGTCGGGGCGGTGATTACCGCAGTCCCTGAGATTCTCTTCAAGGTTTTTCTGTTCGCGCTCGTGCTGGTGGCAATTGAATCTTCTCTCGCCAAACTGCGGCTGTTCCGGATCAGTGAATTTCTGGGCGCGGCATTCATCACGTCGGTGGCGGCAATGGTCACTAGCATTTTCCCAGGAGCCTGAGACATGCAGACTTCTATACCGGACGCTCTGAACACGCTTAGCGCGGGGCTGATTCTCATTTCAGCGTTCGCTATGGTGGCGACCAGACAAGTGCAGGGAGTTCTGCGCTTTTTTGTGATCCAGTCGCTCCTGCTGGCCGCCTCCTCCTTTCTGCTCGGATACGGCAGCAACTCAGTCCACCTATGGGCGCTTGGCGCAATTACTGTCGCGGCGAAGGTCATAGCCATCCCCTGGATCTTGCGCCGCCTTCTGCCGGGCGATTTCTATGAGCGGCGCGAGATCTCTCAGGCCATCAACATCCCTTCATCGCTGTTGCGGGCGCTCCTGCTGACGGTAGTCTCTGAGTTTCTAACCGAGCCTCTGGTGGCTGCTGCCCGCGATCCCGTGGTTAAGGTGAATCTGCCGATCGGGCTTGCCGGTGTTCTGATTGGCGCGTATTCGCTGATTGCACGCCGTGAGGCGATTCCCCAGCTCATCGGAATCCTGGCTATGGAGAATGGCGCGTTCTTTGCAGGGATCGCCATCGCGCCCGAACTGCCGATCATCGCCGAACTCGCTGTCGCAGTGGATGTCATTCTGATTGCCGTCGTGGTTGGATTGCTCACGCGGAACATTCGACAAACTCTCGGAACAACCGAGGCTGGTGGGTTGAGTGAGCTAAAGGAGGAGCCTGCCGCATGGCGTTGATTGCAATCCTCGTCATTCCATTGCTGGCGGCCCTCCTGTGTTGGGTCCGGCCGCTGAGAAGAGTTGCGTGGGGCATAAGTGTGGCATCCACATGGATGGTCTTTGCGCTAGCAGTATACGTTTCCGCCCAAGTGATCGCCGGCGCCCGGATCGTTGCGGCTCCGGGATGGTTCGAGGCCGACGGACTAGGTCTCTGACCGCTTAGAGCGGTTTGTTTTGTAACCAAACTTGAGGCGTGCTTTTTTGCGCGTGAATTGCCACTTAATCTTGACTCGATCGCGATTCATCCTTTTATTCCAGGCGTTGATTT
>JBAUZG010000180.1:0-7966 GCA_049585195.1 Bryobacteraceae bacterium
CCAGAGCGTAGAACGTACGTCTCCCACATCGGGACGAAGCAGCTCGGCAGTGACCGTGCGGCCTTTGTTCGATTTCGGATACTCGGCCGCGAGCCGCCGGCCAGCGACGGCGAGCTCAGCTTGTGCCTGCGCCAGTGTTGTGCCCCCACGAAGCCGCGCCCAAACACGGAAGCCGTGTGCCCCGCGATTTTGCATTGCGGGCGACGTGTCTTGATTGATTGGCGTGAACACGTCGAATTCAGCGTCGTCGAGCTTAAAGCCTGCAGGCGTGATGCCCACGACTGTGTAGGGCTTGTCATCGAACACGAGTTTCGAGCCGACGGCCGCGGCCTTCCCGCCAAAACGGCGCTGCCACAAACCGTAGCTGATAATCGCAACAGGCGCTGCTCCCGGGCGGTCTTCCTCGGGCAGAAATACGCGCCCAGGCGCGACGTGCACGCCAAGCATGGGAAAAAGCTCGCGCGACATTTCGATGCCGTCAACGTATTCGGCCACACCGGGTGCGCTGATTGTGCCGCGTTCGATCCGCCACGCTGCCATCTCCAAGGAGCGGCTTTCGCGTTTGCAATCGAGGAAGTTCGGGTAAGTGAACGCCCACAGATTGCCCCACTGGTTGCTCCAGTCCGTCTGTTCCTGCAAACGAACAAGCCGGCTGGGATCGCGATAGGCAAAGGGTTTGAGCAGAACGCCATCGATCACGGTGAACATGACCGTCGTCGCTCCGGCGCCGAGTGCCAGGGTGCCGAGAGCGACAGCCGCGAACCCTGGCTTCTGCCGCATCGTGCGGAGTGCGTAACGAAAGTCCTGCAGAAAATCCTGCAACAGAACGCGCAGGGAGATCATTTGTCGATGCTACTACTCTTGCCGCAAGGCGCTCATCGGGTCTATGCGGCTGGCACGGCGAGCGGGCAGAAAACTGGCAGCGAGCGCGGCAGCAGCGAGTACGGAAATCATGGTCGCGTAGGTCAATGCGCCGGCGGGCAGCGCTCCGGCAACCGATCGCTCCAACAAGCGGCCCGCCGCCAGTGATACCGCTATGCCAACGGCGGCGCCGATCAAAATCATGCCGAGACTTTGGCGGAACACCATCCTCATGACATCGCCCGGATTAGCTCCGAGCGCCATACGAACGCCGATTTCCGGCACACGCTGGTTAGTCAGGTAAGCCAGCACGCCGTAGATCCCGATACACGCAAGCGTCAGAGCCAAACCCGCGAAGATGCCGAACAGTAGCAGCAAAAAGCGCTGGCGGGCCAGCGAGTCGCTCGCGAGTTCCTCCATCGTTCGAACCTCATACAGGATCTGGTCGCCCGCGCCCCCACGCGCTGCGCGCTCGAGCGGTTCAGCGAGATTCAAAGGCGGTATGGCTGTTCGGACGGTCAGCGACATAATGTTAGAAAAAACCCCGACAAACGAGTCGGGGATTTGCCCAAACGCGTAATACATCTGAGCGCGGACCACAGCCCGATCGTCGCCGGCAATTCCCCAAAACCGCACATGTCTCACCACTCCGATTACACGAGCTGGACCAAGACCCTGTATCTGGAGAGGTTTTCCAACAGGGTCTTGACCATGGAAGCTATGCTGCGCCAAGACGTCGTCAATCACTACGACAGGCTCGCTGCCCAAACGATCGTGCTCGTCGAAAAACCGGCCTTGAAGCAGCTGGAGGCCCATTACCTTCGAATAATCCGGCGTCACGAACGACAGCAGTGCCAGAGGCGTCTCGTTGAGTGGCGGCGCGGCGGGAGTGGCCCAATAGCCGACTTCATCAGAACCTACACGCATCGGGACGAGATCCGAAAGCGCAACGAACTTCACCCCGGGCACGCGGCGGGCACGATCGATCAAGTCCTGCCACGCCGATCGGAGTTGCGCAGGGTTTTCGAGTCCGGGCGAAAATGCAACCCGAGTGACCAAGACGTTCTTCGCGTTTACGCCGGGATCGAGCGCCAAGAGTCTGAGAAGCGTCTGTCCGAGCATTCCGGCAGAGACCAGCAGCACCACGGCCAGAGCGATCTCGGAGATTACATAACCTCGTTGCATGCC
Organism: Bryobacteraceae bacterium; assembly: GCA_049585195.1. GTDB lineage: Bacteria > Acidobacteriota > Terriglobia > Bryobacterales > Bryobacteraceae > KBS-96. The sequence continues at coordinate 2,050 of JBAUZG010000180.1, forward strand.
GCGCGAGCTTCCTACAACCGTACGCGCTCGGGAACGGATCGCCTGTTCTAAATCACGTACAGGAACGCGCAAAGCCGGAGCCAGCCCAAAAAGAATTCCGCAGAAAAGCGCGACAGCAAGCGCGAACGCGAGCACACGCCAATCGAGATGGATCTCCTCGGCACGAGGCAGATTCTCGGGCCAGAACAAAATGAATGGACGTATCCCCAGCGCAGCCAACAGAACACCGAGCGCGCCGCCGAAAAGGGCTAGAACCGCACTCTCCGTCAGACACTGACGCATCAAGCGGCTCCGGGCCGCTCCGAGGGCCGCCCGAACCGCGAGTTCGCGCTCACGCGAGACGGCATGCGCCAGTAGCAGACTAGCGATGTTGACGCACGCAATGAGCAACACAAGGGAGACCGCACCCAGCAGCACCCACAACGTCGACTGAACGTTCGAGACCAGCTCCTCGCGAAGCGGATTGGTTACGAAGCTTCGGCCCGCGTTGGTCTTTGGATATTGACCGGCTAAGTGACGGCCAATTAGCCCCAGCTCCGCCGTCGCCTGAGCCAATGTCACTCCAGGCCGCAGCCGCGCGACAACCGGGAGGAAGTACGCTGCGCGCTCGGTCATTTTCGGTTGTGTGTTTTGACCGAGCGGAGTGAACAAATCGACCTCTTGTCCAGCCAAACGGAAGTTCGCCGGCGCAATGCCCACAACGGTGTAAGACTTGCCGTCCAGAACAAGCGGCATCCCGATCGCAGCCGGGCTTCTGTTGTAGCGGCGCTGCCACAATCCGTAGCTGATGATGACCACGGGCGCGGCATTGGGATGATCTTCATTCGGGAGAAAGGTGCGGCCTCGTAGCAGGCTAACGCCAAGCACCGCAAACAACTCGGGCGAGATTTGGCGGCCGGAAACATACGCAGGTTCGCCGGGTTTCGCCACCGTGCCTCCACCGTCGTAGTTCCATGCCGCTATGGTCAGGGAGTGGCTTTCGCGTTTCAAGTCAAGGAAATTCGGATACGAGAAAAAAAAGTCGCCGTGTTTCTCGTCGTGTTCGTGCAGGCTCACGAGTCGATCAGGCTCGGGATAAGCCAAAGGCTTCAGCAGAACGCCGTTGACGACAGTAAACATCACCGTGGTCGCACCCGTGCCCAAGGCCAATGTCAGGACAGCTACGGCCGCAAACCCCGGCTTCTGCCGCATCGTGCGGAGCGCGTAGCGAAGGTCGTGAACGAGGTCTTCAAGCCAGCGTGTGCCACGCGCGTCCCGGCAGCTTTCTTTCACCTGTTCCGGCCCGCCGAACGCAAGCCTGGCTTGCCGCCGCGCTTCGTCAGGATCAAAGCCACGCGCCGTGAGATCGGCAGCATGCCGCTCGAGATGAAAACGTAGCTCTTTATCGAGCTGCTCTTCCATACTTTTGCGATGAAACAAGCGCTGCCACCAAGTCATCGTCTACTCCTGTCGCAGGGCCGTCATCGGATCGACTCGGGCTGCGCGGCGGGCCGGTAGGAAACTTGCGAACAACGCGGCTGCGGCGAGGACGGAGATCATGGTGGCGTAGGTTACTGGGTCGGTGGGTTGTACTCCGGCAACGAGCTGTTCCAGTACGCGTCCGGCGGCGAGTGACGCGGCTATGCCGACCGCGACACCGATGAAAATCATGACGAGGCTTTGACGGAAGACCATCCGCATGACGTCGCCGGCGTTTGCGCCAAGGGCCATGCGAACGCCGATTTCGGGCACGCGCTGGCTGGTCAGGTATGCCAGCACGCCGTAAATGCCGATACAGGCGAGCAGTAACGCTAAGCCGGCGAAGATGCTGAACAACAGTAAAAGGAAGCGCTGCCGGGCGAGCGAAGCACCCACGATCTGCTCCATGGTGCTAACGTCGTAGATCGCCTGATCGCGTGTCGCGCTGCGCACTGAGCGCCGCACGGCTTCCACCATAGTCAACGGTGAAACGCCAGTTCGCACCATCAGCCACATGCCGGAGGTCAAGCGCATGAACGGATCGGGCAACTGCACAAACGGAATATAGATTTGCTCGCGAACACTCGCTTGATCGTCGGCAGCAAGGCCGAAATGCCGCACATGACCCACTACGCCCGCTACCCGTGTGGCGCCAAGAAATTGGAGGTTTAGCCGGTTGCCGATGGGGTTGCGCCCGCCAAAAGCTCGTTGTGCCATGACATCGTCAATCACGACGACCGGTTCGCCGCCAGGGCGATCCTGCCCGGTGAAGAAGCGGCCTTGGAGCAGCTTGATGCCCATTACTTTGAGATAATCGGGCGTTACCAAGTTCATTATCGATAACGGTATACGGTTCGCTGGAGGCGGGCTGGAAGTCGTCCAATACCCGATCTCTTCGGTATCGGTGCCCATCGGTACTATATCGGCTACGGCAACCGACCGCACTCCGGGCACACTGCGCACGCGATCGAGGATGTCCTGCCATGCTGCCCGGGTGCCGGCTGGACTTGTCAGTGCGTCGGATGAGAGCGCGACCTGCGTTACCAGGACGTTGTGCGGATCGAACCCGGGATTGAGCGACGACACGCGTAGCAGCGTGCGGCCCAATATCCCGGCAGCGATCAAAAGTACGACCGCTAAAGAAATCTCGGAGATGACAAAGCCGCTGTGAAGCCGGCGTGAACTTCCAGTAACGGTTCGCGCTCCGGCTCGCAGCGTACGTTCTAATTCGCGGGCAGGAGCGCGCAATGCGGGCGCCAAGCCAAAGAAAAGACCGCTCAAAAGCGAGGCGCTAAATGCAAACAGCAGTACACGCCAGTCGAGGTGGATTTCTTCAGCGCGCGGGAGACTGCCCGGCCAAAACGTGACAAAGGGACGAGCGCCGACTGCCGCGAGTATGACACCCAGCGCGCCGCCAGCAAGCGCGAGGATCGCGCTCTCTGTAAGACACTGGCGTATCAACCGGCCGCGGCCCGCGCCAAGTGCTGCGCGCATGGCGAGTTCCCGCTCGCGCGAAACGGCCCGCGCCAGCAACAGGCTGGCGACATTGACGCATGCAATTAACAAGACAAGGCTGACCGAGCCCAGCAGCAGCCAAAGTATAGGCCGGACATCCCCAACAATCCGCTGGCGAAGCGGCTCGGCTCCAAAGTTTTGGCCGGCATCCTCCTTGGGGTATTGTTTCGCCAAACGATGGCCGATCAGCGCCACCTCAGCCTGCGCCTGAGCAAGCGTGACGCCAGACCGGAGCCGGCCGATCACCTGAATGCCGGGATGCATTTCGCGATTCTGCATTGTCGGCGCAGTGTTCTGGCCAATGGGAGTGAAGACGTCGGCTTCGCCCGAAAGCTGAAATCTTGACGGTGTGACGCCAACTACTGTGTACGCCCTGCTACCTATGTATCCCTTGCCATTGAAAACGATGCGCCCTCCGATAGCGTCCGGCTTTCCGCCGAACCGGCTTTGCCACAGACCGTAGCTGATGATGGCCACAGGTGCTCCACCGGGGCGGTCTTCGTCCCGCAGGAATGCCCGTCCACGATAGAGAGGAACGCCAAGGACTGAGAAAAGGTCGGCCGAGATTTGACGGCCGAAAATATAGTCGGCTTCGCCGGGCTCGCTGATTGTCCCGCCACCGAAACGCCAAGCTGCCATGGCCAAGGACCGGCTCTGGCGCTTGCAGTCGAGAAAATTCGGATACGAGAATGCCCACTCGAATTCGCTGTGTTCGTGCAGGCTCACAAGGCGCTGGGGCTCCGGATAGGCCAAGGGCTTTAACAGGACGCCGCTGACAACCGTAAACATCACGCTGGTTGCACCCGTGCCCAATGCAAGAGTCATTACGGCGACAGCAGCGAAGCCCGGCCGCTGCCGCATCGTGCGAAGCGCGTACCGCAAATCTTGAAAAAGATCCTCAATCCGCCGCGTCCCGCGCGCATCGCGGCATTGTTCCTTCACCTGCTCGGGTCCGCCAAACGCAATCCTCGCCTGCCGCCGCGCCTCGTCGGGATTTTGACCGTGCGCAATCAGGTCCGCCGCGTGCCGCTCGAGGTGGAAACGCAGTTCTTTATCGAGCTGGTCCTCCATCCGCCTTCGCCCCAACAGACGCCGCAACCAGGTCATTGTCAAACACCTCGTCCTTCTACACGCTTAACATACAAAATGTAGAAGCACAAGGTATTAGTTGCCCTGCCGTATACTGAGCGAAGAGGAGCGATCCAGTGGCCGCGAATCCGGCTCATCTCATGACAGTCGAGGAGTTCAGGCAGTTGCCAGAGCCTGTCGGCGATTACAACTATGAGCTGCACCATGGGGAACTCGTCCCGGTGACTCGCCCGAAGCTGAAACATCACATTCTTCAGTCCCGGCTTCGCGATCTGCTACGCCAAGTTGCTCCGCCTGGAGGCTTTGTAGAAATCGAAGTTGCTTTCCGAGCATTTCCCGAACACGACCTGCGTGTCGCCGATGTCGGATTCGTGTCCGCCGAGCGTTGGGCGCAAGCCGACCTGGAAGACAATATCCGAGATGCGCCGGATATCGTAATTGAGGTTCTTTCGCCTTCGAACACTGCCCGCGAAATGTACGAAAAAGAGCAGCTTTGCCTGGCCCATGGCTCGAAGGAATTCTGGGTTGTCGATCCGGATGACGGTTACGTGCGTATCTCGCGCGTGAACGGCCCAACGAGTGTCTACCGTCCAGGCCAGCAGATTCCGCTTCCGTTATTCGGCGGCGCAACATTGGCAGTTGACGATCTGTTCGTCTGATGCCCGAATCGAGCCCGCTGCTCAGCCTCACGAACGTTCATGTGCTTCGCGGAAATCGCCACGCCCTCAACGGTGTAAGCCTATCCATCGAAGCAGGCGAGCATGTAGCAATCCTCGGCCCCAACGGCAGCGGAAAATCGACGCTCATCAAAACCATTACTCGAGAATGCTATCCGCTCCTTCGAGATGACAGTTCGTTTCGCATTTTGGGTAAGGATTCCTGGAACATTTTCGAGCTACGCTCTCACATCGGCGTTGTCAGCAACGACTTGATGGCGACATGTACGCGCGACATACGCGGCCTTGAGCTGGTGCTTTCAGGCTTCTTCGGCAGCATCGGCATCTGGCCCAATCACCATGTCACACCGGCGATGGAGCAGAAAGCGGCGGAGGTCATGCACGCTCTCGAAGCCACTCACCTGGCTGACCGATGGCTCGATGAACTGTCGTCAGGAGAAGCGCGGCGGCTGCTCGTCGCCCGAGCCCTCATTCACGATCCGTCCACTCTCCTTCTCGATGAGCCAACCACCAGTCTCGATCTGGCTGCGCTGCACGAATTACGAGGCCACCTTCGCCGGCTGGCGCAATCGGGAATCGGAATCGTGCTCGTCACCCATCATCTCGACGACATTATTCCCGAAATCGAGCGGGTGGTCCTACTTCGCCAAGGCAAGGTATATGCCGACGGAACCAAAGCTGAGGTCCTACGCCGTGAGCCGCTCTCCGAGTTATTCGGGGTTCCGGTCGAAGTTTACGAGCGGAACGGCTATTACCACGCCTGGTAGGAATGCCTGGGTGTATGGCGCTTAACTCGCAGATTATGCAGGATTTGTCAGCTTTTATTCCCCTCGCTTCAATTCTCTTATTCCCCAATCGACCCCCAATGGCCGCAGTTTGATTGCTTTTGCGTGTACCGACCCCTATCCCGCCCCTAGACTAAGGGGGTTAAACGACGTACTAAAATGCACAAACCTATCAAATACGTTGAGAAGGCGGTTACAGTGGCCGCGAATGCTGCCTGGCACGTATTCGACGCCGCGAATCAAATCAAGCAGAATCCCTCGTTCACGCCCAAGTGGTCAGACAAGCCGTTGCTCAAGAGCTGGCAGAAGGCAAAGCCCCCACTTGGATGGCCGCGCGAAACCGATTCTCTCTGCCCCAAGTGCGTTCCAGAAATCAGACAGAAGATCGTCGAC
>JBAUZG010000181.1:0-13458 GCA_049585195.1 Bryobacteraceae bacterium
GCTCGGTTCCGGTCGTGGCTCGGAAACGAAGCTTGTGGATTCAACTGTTGGGCCGAGCCGCGCACGCGAGGGAGCGGTCCGGTGACGATTCACAGAACATGAGGCAGCTACCATGAATGGTTTATGCGCTGCGCGTATTCCAGGTGGCTGCCGATGGTTCTGCTCGCTTGTGCCGCGTTCGCTCAAACGCAACCTGAGCTGATTCTAATCGACGGAAAGATCTGGACTGGCGATCCGAAGCAGCCTGAAGCAGAGGCGCTGGCGGTTGCGGGCGACCGGATTGTGGACGTAGGATCAACCGCTGCTATTGAGAGGCTCAAGGGTCCAGAAACGCGCGTTATTGACGCGCAGGGCCGCCGGGTGGTGGCCGGTTTCAACGACGCTCATGTACATTTCGTCTCTGGCGGCGCGCAGCTTGCCGGCGTTCAGCTTCGGGATGCGAAGAGCGAGAGTGAGTTTCGGAAGCGTCTTGCGGATTTTGCGAAGAGCCGTCCCAAGGGCGAATGGATTCTTGGCGGCGACTGGGATCACGAGAACTGGCGGCCCGCGGAGCTGCCAACGCATCAGCTCATAGACGAGGTGACGGGCGACAATCCGGTTTTTGTGAACCGTCTGGATGGGCACATGGGGCTGGCGAATTCGGTTGCCATGAAACTGGCGGGTGTAACGCGAGCGACAAGCGATGTGCCGGGAGGCGTGATCGTAAGAGACGCGCAAGGCAATCCAACGGGCATCTTCAAGGATGCTGCTCAGAGCCTGATCCAGCGCGTGATTCCGCCCATGACGCAAAACCAGATCATTGAAGCTGCACGAGCCGCGCAGACGTATGCGGCGGAAAACGGCGTTACGAGTGTACAAGACATGTCGGCCGCTCCGGAGGTTTTTCGCGCGTACCAGACGATGCTCCACAAAGGAGAGCTGCGAGTGCGGATCTCGGGACATCAGCCACTTAAAGAATGGAAGAGGTTGGCCGATGTGGGGGTGAAAGCCGATTTCGGGAATGAGTGGCTGCACATTGGAGGATTGAAGGGCTTTGCCGACGGCTCGCTGGGATCCACAACGGCGTGGTTTTTTCAACCGTATCTCGATTCGCCGAATACGAGCGGGATCGCGAGCGACGAGCTGGTTCATCCCGACGCGATGTACGCGAATGTACGCGGCGGCGACGCAGCCGGGTTGCAGATTGCCATACATGCGATTGGAGACCGCGCCAACAACACAATTCTGAATTTCTACGAGCGGCTCGAGAAGGAGAACGGGATAAGGGACAGGCGTCTTCGCATTGAGCACGCGCAGCACCTGCTTCGAAGCGACATTCCGCGATTTGCCCAATTGAAAGTGATCGCCTCGATGCAGCCTTATCATTGCATCGATGACGGGCGCTGGGCGGAGAAGCGAATTGGTCCGGAGCGGGCGAAAACAAGTTATGCATTTCGCTCGCTACTCGATGCGGGCGCTGTACTGGCGTTTGGATCGGACTGGGATGTCGCGCCGATGGTACCGATCATGGGAATTTACGCAGCGGTAACTCGGCGGCCGCTCGACGGAAGCAGGCCGGGAGGCTGGGTTCCGGAGCAGAAGATCGCGGTGGCGGAAGCTGTGCGGGCATACACGATGGGCAGCGCTTACGCTTCTTTCGAGGAAACGATCAAGGGATCGATTGAAACGGGAAAGCTTGCCGATTTCGTTGTGCTGTCTCAAGACATATTTCACATGGATCCAGTGGAAATCAGGAATGTGAAAGTTGACCTTACGGTTTTAGGGGGAAAGGTGGGTTTCGAGCGCAAATGAAGGGCACACTTCCAGCCTTGGCGCTGTCGCAATTCCGCTCCCTCGCGGTCGCGGCTCGGTTCCTGTTTTTACTTGTTCCCGCATTTGGATTGACGCCGCAACAGCAGCTTGCGGAAGATATTTACCGGCAGCTCATCGACATTGATACCGCTGACTCGGCTGCGAACGTGACGGGCGCGGCGGAAGCGATGGCCCAGCGGCTGCGGGAGGCGGGATTCAGCGAGAGCGAAATTCATGTGGACGGGCCCGATCCGCATTTCAAGAACCTGGTTGTGCGTTACGCGGGAAGCGGGCAACACAAACCGATTTTGTTACTTGCGCACTTGGATGTGGTGGAGGCGCGGCGGTCCGATTGGTCGCTCGATCCGTTTCACTTCACGGAGAAAGATGGATATTTCTATGGGCGCGGCACTGTGGACGATAAGGCGGAAGCGGCGTGCTGGATTGCGAATTTGATTGCATACAAGAAAGAGGGTTACAAGCCGGACCGCGACATCATTGTGGCGCTGACGGCGGGAGAAGAGAGCGGGGAGCATAACGGCGTCGCATGGTTGCTGAAAAATCATCGCGATTGGATCGATGCCGGCCTGGCTTTGAATGAGGGCGGCGACGGAGGGATACGGGACGGCAAAAAAGTCGCGAATTATGTGCAGGCGAGTGAAAAAATCTATTACTCGGTCCGGTTGAAGGCGACAGACGCCGGCGGCCATAGCTCGATGCCGCGAAAGGACAATCCCATCTATTGGATTTCCGCAGCACTGCTGAGGATTTCGCAGTATCAATTTCCGGTGCAACTCAATGAGGTGACGCGGCTGTATTTCGAGCGGACGGGCAAGATATCGCGAGGCCCTTTGGCAACGGCGATGGGGGCGTTTGCATTGAATCCGAACGATAGCGCTGCGATCGATGAATTGTCGGCGGACCCCCATGAGAACGCGATGATGCGAACGACTTGCGTGGCGACGGAGATTCAAGGCGGGCATGCCGAGAACGCGCTGCCGCAATCGGCTGAAGCGGTTGTGAATTGCCGGCTGCTGCCAGGCGATAAGCCGGAAGACGTGTTAGTGAAGCTGCGAGCGATTGTGAACGACTCGCACGTTGAGCTGACGGAGGTAAAGCCTGCCGAAGTTGGCCCGGCCTCGCCGCTGAGTCCGCTTATTATGAACGCGGTGGAGCAAAGTACAACTGCTCTCTGGCCTGGTATTCCGGTGATTCCGACGATGTCGACAGGCGCGACCGATGGCCGGATGATACGGCAGGCGGGCATTCCGTGCTATGGCGTTACAGGCTTTTTTATCGACGAAGCCGATACACGCGAGCACGGCCGCGACGAGAGGATGCTGGTTCAATCGTTTTTTGATGGGCAGCAGTTTTTGTATGGGCTGGTGAAGAGGTTGACGGGCGGGCAGTAAGGCACGCTCGGAAAGCAGGTCTTGCGGCGGCCATGTACTTTGTTGTATAAAGTACTTATGAAATTCCCCAAGTACGCCATCGCCACCGTCGAACTCCTCCTCGTCTTCCCCGCCGTTCTCTTCATGACTGCACTCTTTGCGCGCAATGTGCAGCCGCAGCAATACGAGCCGGCACACTCCGCTCAGCAGATTGTCGATTGGTACGCGGCGCGGCAGGTTACCGGTCTCTGGGTATTCCTCATCGCTCTGCCGCTGACGGTGCTGGTCACAGGCTGTGTCACGCTTGTGCGTAGATGGAGCGAGGACGCTGAACTGCGCGAGGCCGCGCGGCGTACTTTCGCGACACTTGGCGCACACCTGGCGACCGTATTGGTAGCGGGAGCGACGTTGTCAGCCGGCGGCATCCTCGCGATTGTCGCTCTGCATGTATTGACGGATTAACGGCCGCCAACAGGCGGCTTGCGGAAAAAAGGCAAATTGAGGCCGCTCCTCTGAAAAACACTCGGAAGACCGCTCCCTCGCGGTCGCGGCTCGGTTAGGGATTATTTTTTTGAGAATCTTCGTCGGAGGCCTTTGGCGATGCGCTCGCCTAGCGTTCCAAAGGGCTGGTCGGTGGTGAGGTAGGTCCAGGTTGCTCCTCGCTCGAAGCGCTCGGCGTTGGGGAACTGGATCGCCTCAGCGATCTCCTCTTTCAGGTACGCTTGGAAATCGGCATAAATCTCCTGCACGCCGGTGAGGAATGAGTGGAGCGGATCGCGGCCGCCCCAGGAGACCCAATGGATGCCGCCGCGCAATTCCGCGACATTCGCGAGGTAGTCGGCCCAGAGGTCGTCGATAACAGCTAGGGTCAGGCGGCGTCCAGCAGCCTCGAGCGCATCCTGACCGGCGGCTGCGATGAGTTGCTGGTATTGCTCTTCAGATAACATCGACGCAATGTTCCAGCCGGGCGATAGCAGGACTTCGCGGCGCAGATCGTGGACTTCGCGGCGATGATGTTCGATGACGGATTCGTACTTCCAGAGCGTCTGGCGGATTTCGAGGTTCTGACCTTCGGCGATGCGCTGTACGCTCTCGATGTCCGGGTTTTGTGCGACGCCGAATCGCACGAGCAGATCGTCTTCGAGACTGATGAAGAAGCGGGATGTGCCCGGGTCGCCCTGGCGTCCGGCGCGGCCTCGGAGCTGATTGTCGATGCGCCTCGCCTCGTGGCGCGTCGTGCCGATGACGTACAGGCCTCCGAGTTCAACCACCTTCTCGCGATCTTTGGGCGGGTTGCCGCCGAGGAGAATGTCGGTGCCGCGTCCCGCCATGTTGGTTGAGATGGTCACTGCTCGAAGGCCGCCGGCCTGAGCGATGATCTCCGCCTCGGCCTCGTCGTTTCTGGCGTTTAAGACAGAATGCGGGATGCCGGCGCTTTCGAGGCGGCGGCTTAATCGCTCCGATTCCTCGACGCTGGCTGTGCCCACCAGAATAGGACGACCGGTTTGGTGGACCTTTCGAATTTCTTCGACGAGCGCGCGATTTCGCGCTTCTTTGTTCGCATACAAAATGTCGGGAAGATCGCGGCGAATCACGGGCCGATTCGTCGGGATGACTGTCACTTGCAGCTTATACACCTTCTGGAATTCTTCGGCCTGCGTGGCGGCAGTGCCCGTCATGCCGCAAATCCGCTCGTACATACCGGCCAGTGTCTGCACGGTGATCGTGCCGAGAATGCGCCCTTGGGTCTTCAGTGCGACCTGTTCCTTGGCTTCAATTGCGGATTGCAGGCCCGCCGGCCAGCGGCGGTTTTGAGCGATGCGGCCTTTGAATTCGTCGACCAGTTCGACAGAGCCGTTCTTGACGACATAATCGACATCGCGCCTCAGCAGTACTCGTGCGTGCAGGGCATCCTGGACGGCCGTGAGAATGGGAAGGTTTTGTTCATCGAACAGGCTGCCGCAGCCGAGCGCTTCTTCGACGAGGAAGATGCCGCGGTCGGTCAACCGCACGTTGCGAGCGAATTCATCGACCGAGAAGTGCGCGTAAGGGCGAAGCATGCGTACGACAGAGTCGGCGCGGTGTGCAAGCGAGGCGTCGTCAGGAACGCCTCCGGCAATGACCAGGGGGATACGCGCCTCGTCGATCAGGATGGAATCAGCTTCATCAAACAGGGCGAAGGCAAACGGCCGCTGGACCAGTTCGTCCGTGTATCGGGCGAGGCCGTCACGAAGGTAGTCGAAACCGACCTCGTTCGCGGTCGCATACGTTATATCGCAGAGGTAGGCGGCGCGGCGCTGCTCGGTCGACATGTTTTGGGAGATGTAGGCGACCGACAGCCCGAACCAATCGTAGATGGGGCCCATCCACTTTGCGTCACGGCGAGCGAGGTAATCGTTTGCAGTGAGAACGTGCGCGCGGCGGCCCTTGAGGGCATACCAGACTACGGCAGGGACGGCGGCCAGGGTCTTGCCCTCTCCGGTCTGCATTTCGGCGATCTCTCCACGCTCGAGTGCGAGCGCGCCGAGAATTTGGACATCGAACATGCGGAGCCCGAGCACGCGCTCGGCGATGATTGCTGTCAGAGCGAAGGTTTCAGTGACGTCGGGGCTGTCGCGAATCGCCCGTGCGGCGGATTTGAGTTCATGATCGCTTAGGGCGGATAGGTCGTTGCGGCGTTGCGTGATTGCATGCAATTGGGCTTCGGGCGTGCGGTCAACGCAGCGGAAGAGACGCATAAACCGCTTCCTCACGGTCGCGGCTCGGCTAACGGCAGGTCGCGGAAGGTGGTTAGGACGATTTGGTGTTCGTCGATCCGCGATTTTGTCGTGGGTGAAGTGAGCGCTTCGAGCTCGCGCTGGCGCGTTTGCTTGAGGCGGGTTTCGGCCTGGCTCAGCTCAGGGCCAAGATAGCCGGGATGGCACATAAACTCGGTCGAACCAGCGGGCAGGTTCGAGATTGTGCGGAGCAGGTTTTCTTCGGTCAGTTCATCGGTGAGTCGAAACCCGAGGAAATGATCGGTTGAGCGCACGTTTGCTTGAGCGAGTTTTGCGCGGCCGTACCGGTCGAGCCAGTGAACGGCGCGCCAGCCTGCGTCGAAGGGAAGGCGGATGAATGGGATTTCGAATTCATGGGCGAGGCGAATGACAGCCGAGAGAACGGCCGGCAAAACATGCGTGTGCTTGTGAGTGTCGAGGTGGGAGGGACGCAACCCAGCCGCCACGATTTTTTCGACCTGAGCGCGCAATTCGCGATAGGGATTGATTTGCCGGGAAATAACCGCCGCGAGAAGCTGTTTCCAGTTTTTAGGCAGTTCGGCGCCGGTCAGGATAGAGCGGCCCTGGATCAGAACAAGATGGCATCCGATGTCGAGGGACGGATTCAAGCGGGCGAGCCGCACGGCGTCGTCGAACGCGCTGCCATTGGCCATCAAAGTTGTTGCGCGAAGAATGCCATGCGTGTGGCAGTGGATTATGCCGGCGTTCACGTCGTGCGTGAAGCCGAAGTCATCGGCATTTACAATCAGCAGTTTCAGAAGACTGATAATTTGATGCGCAGGAATTTCTTGGGGTTGGCGCGGAAGTCTTTCAAAAGTTCATGCAACTCCCGAGTGCTGCCGTTGAGGCTATCGTAAAGCTGCGGATTCACCATCAATTGGCCAATTGTGCCTTGGCCTGCATTGATTTTGTCGAAGGTCGTATTGATGTTTGTAAGAGTTTGAGACATCTGGCGCGCAAGCTGCTCGTCTTTCAGAAACTTTCCGGCAGTTCCTTTGCCGGCGTTCAAATCGGAGAGAAGCGTGTTGATCTGCTGAACGCTCGAGTGTAAATCGGTGTACAGCGCCGGATCTTTTATGATTTTGCCGGCTGTGCCTTCGCCAGATTGCAGGCCGGAAAGAAGCGAATCGAAGCGGTCGAGAGTGGTGTGAACCTGATTGTAAAGCTCATCGCTATGCACAAATTTTCCGATTGAGCCTTTAGTCGAGTTCAAGGTGCTGGCGAGGAGCTGCAACTGGTCAACAGTTGCCTGCATACTTTTGTAAAACGAATCGTCGACGATGAGCTTGCCGATGGTTCCGTTGCCGGCCTCGACCTGGCCTACAATGTCCTGGACCTGTTGCAGGATTCCCTGCAGAGAGCCCAGCACCTGATAGCCTTGCTGAACGACTTGGTCGAACTGGCGTGTGTCAACGGCCTGCAGGGTGCCGTTTGGTTCGATTGTCTGGCGGCTTTTGCCCTTAGTAATGCTTAGATACTTGGTGCTGCCGAGCAGGTTGTCGGCCACGATAGCGGCCTGGGAGTCTTTTGGAATTTCCTTCAGCATGTCTTGGTCTACGACGAAGTCAACGCGGATGACCTTATTGGGGTCAGGCGAACCGGATAAACCGACACCCTTGACGTTGCCGGCTCCGATGCCGTTGATGCGAACGGGGGCCCCGACAACGAGCCCGGCGGCATCGAAGAGATAAGTGTGAAGCGGCACTTCCTTGACAAAGAATTTGACGTTGCCGGTGAGCAGAAAAATCAAAAGCACAACAAAGAACATCGCAACCAGGGCGAGGATACCGACCTTGAGCTGCGCTAAGCTTACCTTTTCCTTACTGGGCATAGCCTCTTGCTTTAGTGTCTGACAAATCGTTTCACGTAGGGATCTTCTTCCTGCTCCATTTGCGCTCTGGTACCCGTGAAGACGATTTCGCCGTCTTTCATGACGAAAAATTTCGTACGGCTGCGAGCGGGATCGAGCTGCTCGTCTTCGCTGACCGGTATGAGCTCCTGGGTCTCGGGTTCGTAGCGGAAGTTAGCCATCAGCTCGCCATCCTGATATCTGTGGGTAACGATGAGCGATGCGGTATGGCGGACATCGCGTTCCTTAGCAATTAAAGCCATGATGGTGTTTGCGGTAATTGGGTCGAGGCCCGCTGTGGGCGAATCGTAGAGGACGAAAGGCGGCTCAGTCACAATAGCGCGCGCGATTCCGACGCGGCGCCGCATTCCGCCGGAAAGTTCGTTTGGAAACTTGTCGAGAGTATGTTCGAGCTCGACGAAGCGCAGCGCGTCGCGAACACGCTGTTCGATTTCGTCGGGCCCAATGCGATGTTCTACCTGCTGGTTTTCGAGCGGATAGGCGACGTTTTCGCGGACGGTTAATGAGTCGAAGAGGCCGCCTTCTTGAAACAAGAAGCCGGCTTTGGCGCGCAACTGGAACAAATCTTGTTCTTTGGAACCGCTGACATGTTCGCCAAACAGCGTAATCTCGCCGGCATCGGGTTGAATGAGGCCGATGGCTGATTTGAGAAGAGTAGTTTTGCCGCTGCCGGCCTGGCCAAAGATGATGCGCGTTTCTCCGGGGTTTAATTCCATAGTGACGTCGTGGAGGGCCCAGAGGTCGCCAAACTTCAACTCTACTTTGTCGAACTCGGCGATTGGCTCTTGATGATCAGACGTCGACATCTCAAAGATTACACGAATATCTTGATGATCACAAAGTCGACGACGAAGATCCAAATGGAGGCGACAACGACGGCCCGGGTGGTGGCTAGACCGACGCCTTGAGTGCCACCAGTGGCGCGTAATCCATAGAAGCAGCCGACGAGGGAAATGATCATGCCGAAAATTAAGGGCTTCATCAAGCCTTGGGCGAGGTCGTTATAGACCAGGGCTCTCCAGGAGGTAGACCAGTATTCACCAGCCGTGATGAGGCGCAACAGGGGTACGGCGACAAGATAGGCGCCGAACAGTCCGACGGCATCGGCGATGACGGTGAGGCAAGGGAGCATCACTGATGTCGCGGTGAGGCGCGGGGTGACGAGCTTTTGAACCGGGTCGGTGCCGAGGGCGCGCATGGCGTCGATCTGCTCGGTGACTTTCATGGAGCCGAGTTCGCTGGCGATTCCGGACGCATTGCGGCCTGCCACGAGCAGGGCGGTGAGAATGGGGCCAAGCTCGCGAACGAGCGTGAGAGAGACAATGGTGCCGACCTGGCTGGCAGCTCCGTAAGTGCTGAGCGCGCGGGCCATTTGCAAAGCGATGATGCCGCCGCTGGTGAAGCCGGTCAGAAGAACAATGGAGAGGCTGCCGACGCCGATATTGTCCATTTGCAGGAAGACGTCGTCGTAGTAGTGCGGGCGAAGGACAAGATTTTTGAACGCCCGGGCTGCAAGGAACAGAAACTCCTGAAAAGAGGCAATGAGCCTCGTCAGGATGGCGAGCAAGATGTGGCTCCCCGGCAAAGCCCTGCTCTCATATTGCTCGATGGTATCACGCGGGTGTGGAAGGGTTGGCGTAGGGTGGTTGATCGTTCACCACCGAGCGTCGAGAAGAGTCTCGACGCGGCACGCAGGAGTGCGTGCGCTAGGTTCGGTTAGCGCTTATGGTCGGCTGGCGGCGGCTTTGCAGGGTGTGGATGGCCGCGGGCAGGAGCGATACGGCGATGATCAGCAGGATGACCGTTTGGAAGTTGTGCCGGATGAAGGGGATGTTGCCGAGCAAATAGCCGGCAAGGAGCATTAACGTGACCCAGCCGATGGCTCCGCATACGTTAAACGTTAGAAAGCGGATGTAGTTCATCCGGCCTACGCCCGCAATGAAGGCGGCGAAAGTGCGGATGATAGGAACGAACTTGGCATAGACGATGGTCTTGCCGCCATGACGCTCGTAGAAGGCGTGCGTGCGATCGAGATACTCACGCCGGAAGATGGTGGAGTTCGCGCGGGTGAAAAGGCGGTAGCCGATCTTATTGCCGATGAGGAAGCCGATTCCATCGCCGAGGATAGAGGCTGCGGCAAGCATGACGACCATGCTTGCGATGTCGAGTTTACCTGCTCCGGCGACGACTCCGACGGTAAACAAGAGAGAGTCGCCAGGCAGAAAGAATCCGACTAACAGGCCGCTTTCGGCGAAGACAACGAGGAACAGAACCAGGTAGCCAATCCAGCCGGTGAGCACGGTGGAGAGAAGGTGAATCAGCTTTTCGGGGTCGGTCAAGCTGCGGATGAAATCGATGATTTGAGTGATCAATCAGAGTTCCCTTGTTGGGGCGCGAGAGTTTAGGAACGATAAGATGCGGACAAGCGCTGAATGGCTTGTTGATTGAACTTGATGAGGCCGCGTTTGGTGAGATCGGCTACGACGCTGTCTCCAAATAAGGGGCCCATGAGCTCGCCCTTTTTCTGTTTGAGCGTCTGCAGCATGGCGTCGCGGCTTTGGGCGAATTTGCTCATGTCGGCGGGGCTCTTTTCGGTGACTTTGCAAACGTAGACCGAACCCGAAGAATCGACCGGCCCGACGATGCCGCCGACTTTGGTCGTGGGGGCGAACGCATCGGCCACCGTGGACGCAGGACCTAAACCTTCGGCAGCACCCATGATGGTGAAGGGCTGAGCGGTCTTCAACTCGCCGCCTTCCGATTTAGCGACCAGTTTGAAATCTTCGCCTTTCTTGGCGCGGTCTGCTGCGGCTTTAGCGGCTTCCTGCATTATGCGTGTGGCTTCGTCGTTGGTGTAGCGATCGGTCACTTCCTTTTGAACGTCGTCGAAAGTTGCCTGATGCGACGGAAGGATGTTGGTAACAACGGCATAAGCGGCCTTACCCATGGTGTCGAGGGGAATGACCTGGGTGACGTCGCCCTTCGGAGTCGAAAACACGGCGCTTGAAACGTCGGGAGCGCTATTCAGTCCGGGCAACGGATCGGTGCTTGCCGCTTGATCGACCTTGGTGACAGTCAGTGCATATTTGGCTGCGATGGCGGCGGCCTGAGAGGGATTTCGTGCTGTTTCATCGCGGGCGGTGGTGACGGCTTTCTCCATATTCTGGGCGCCGATCTCTTTCTTAGCGTCGGCGAGCAATTGAGGCTTGACGTCTTCAAAGCTCTGGACTCGCGGCTCCTGGTGCTCGAGGACCTGGATGATATGAAATCCGTATTCGGTGCTGATGACGCCGCTGAGCTCGTTCGGCTTGAGGGAAAACGCGGCCTTTTCGAAATCGGGAACGGTTTGGCCGCGGACGATCCAGCCGAGATCGCCGCCCTTTTGAGCCGAGCCGGGATCTTCGGAATTCTTTTTGGCGAGAGTTGAGAAATCGGCTCCACTTTTCGACTGCTTCAAGAGGTCTTCGGCCTTCTGATGCAACTTAGGGACCTGATCTTTTGGGACGCCCGTGGTTTTGATCAGGATGTGGCGTACGTGGACGCGCTCCGGGGTGCGGTAGGAGTCGATATTTTCCTGGTAGCGCCGGCGTAGATCGTCATCGCTGATCGGGGCGTTTTGAGCAAAGCTCGAGTCGCTTGCGACGATCAGATTGAAGCTGCGTTTTTCCGGAACGCGGAACTCGGTTTTGTGCTTTGCGAACCAGGCATTGATGGCGGCGGCGTCCATGTTGACTTTCTTGGTAAAGTCTTTGGGCGAGAATTGGATATATTCGAGCGCCACTTTTTCGTTTTCGCGCTCGTATTCTTTTTTGGCTTCGTCGTCGGTGACGACGAGGGATTGGGCGGCAATAGCGTCGTATCGTGATGCAAGGAGATTGACGCGAAAGAAATTTTCAAAATCCTGAACGCTAAATCCGCGATCCTGCAACATGGCGACGTAGTAATCCTTGTTGAACTTGCCACCCATCTGAGGAGCCATCATGCGCTGGATATTGTTTGCTAAATCTTCATCCGAGACCGATAGGCCCAATTGTTTTGCCTTGTAGGCTTTGGCGTACATCTCGACGTACTGATTGACGACGGTGGGAACGTACATCGACATGAAGGAGCGGGGAATGTTCTTTTGCGCGCCCATCATGCGCTCGATGGCTCCTTGTATGTCGGTGACGGTGATTTTGGCGTCGCCGACGGTTGCGAGCACATTCTGGCCGGTTGCACTCGAGCTGCCGGGGCCCCCGGGGATGAGATAGAGAAGCATGGAGAGCGAGATGACGACGAGAATGGCGCCGAGCAGATAGCGCACACTCTTCTCGCGGCTTCGAAACAGATTGAACATAGGCTTCCGGGGGTACTCCTAATTGCGGGCTATCCTTCAGTATAAAGGTTGCGGAAGGCCAGCTGAAGCCGACCGGGAGGTCGGCTGCGGACCAGGAGGTCCGCCCTACATATTGCGTGCAGGAAGATTATCAAGATTATTTAGGTAGGACGGGAGGCTATTTTGAGGGTTTGACCGACTCCCACTCGGTGGTGAAATGCTGGTCGAGCTTCAGGTGGTCTCCGGGGATACGAAACGATCCTGTGTCCGGCAAGTCTTTGCTTTGGGTTGTGAAAACTTCAAAGCTGCGACGGCCTAATCCCCTGTGACTCGTCATGTAGGGCAGGGCACCTGAGTCGGATTTCAACTCGAGCCCCAGACGGTAGTCGGCAGTGGGAGTATGCAACCGGTCGAAGCGGAGGGCGAGAATCCAATACTGGTCTTCCTCGATGGCGAAATGTTCAAGCTGGACGATGCGGCCGGTGAGGAGCGCTCCCTTAAGAGCGAGAGTATGGCCGTGCTTGTCGTGCAACGTGTTTTCGAGGGTACCGCTGACGGCGTCGCCGGTCCAGGCAGTATCGGAATCGATGGGCGAAGCGAGACGGACTTTCAGACGGAGTCCGCGCGGCAGAGCGGGAAGCGACGAGGTGGGCGTCGCGGCGGCAATGATTGCCTTGGGGTCGGTATTGAAGTGGATGATGGATTGGCCGACAAACTCGTGGCAACCGGTGTAGCGGGTGAGCGTGGTGAGACGGTCGTGATCTTCGAGAGCGGAAACAAATTGGACGGTTTCTGGAATCCGGAACGACTTGCCGTTCAAAAGCAAGTTCTGATACGTAATAGTTTGGCTTACCTGGCAAGCTCTGATTTCTTTTGGAATGTCCTCGCTCTCGACAGTGAGGCTTGCGAGATCGCCGGATTTCGGATCGGCCGTGAATTCCCCATGAAATCTCATGACCTGCTTGCCGCTGGGAGTATTGGTCGAGAAGTGGCTGACGGCCCTCGGGATGACGTATGAAAAGGCAGCTAATTCTTTTCCGTTGACGATCGCAAGGCCGTGATAGAAGTAACGGCCCCCTCCGCCGATGAAAATATCGTCGACGAATCCGAAGAACGAGCCTGAGCTGATGGCTAATCCGCTTACGAGCTGAGTGAGATCGCTGGTTATGAAGTTGCGTTGGCCGTGCCAGGAGAAGACCTCTCCGTGTTCGCCGACGCCGACGTCGAGGCGAAGGCGATCGTGCTCGACGTTCTTGTACGTGCCGTCGAGCCTGGTGAAGGCACTCTGCTCACAGCCGCCCCGGGATTGAAAAT
>JBAUZG010000182.1:0-55497 GCA_049585195.1 Bryobacteraceae bacterium
CCGCACTGGTTCAACGTTTGATCGTATTTGCCAGAGACGAAAAGCTAGAGCTGCTGACAGCGTCGTTTCTCACGGAGAACCGCCCGATAGAAGAATTGTTCACAAGCCAGGGGTTCGTATTCACCGACGGAGAGGACCCGGAGGTTCGAGAAGCAGAGTTGCGGCTATAGGTGGAATGCACACGGTGAGTAGGAAACGGAATGGACACAACCACGGAAACAAACTCTTCTCCGGATGGCGATGTCACCGGTGCTCTAAATGAACTTGCGCTGAACTTGCGATGGTCCTGGAACCATTCAGCGGACGAGTTGTGGAGTGAACTGGACTCCGAGCTTTGGGAGTTGACGCAGAATCCCTGGGTGATGCTGCAAACTGTGTCGCGCGAGAGATTGACTCGAGCCATGTCGGATCCCGGATTCCGGCGGACACTCGATCAACTCGTTCAACAAAAAAGGCACCAGGAACAGACTCCACGCTGGTATCAAAGGACGTACGAGAAACCGCCATTCACAGCCCTAGCATATTTCAGCCTGGAATTCATGCTCAGTGACGCACTGCCGATCTATTCGGGCGGGCTCGGGAATGTTGCCGGCGATCAGCTAAAAGCGGCAAGCGACATGGGTGTTCCGCTGGTTGGTGTGAGCCTGCTTTACCAAATGGGCTATTTTCGGCAAAGAATTGATGCCGACGGCAGGCAGCAAGCTCTTTATCCTTTCAACGACCCTGGACAGCTTCCGATCCAGCCTGTGCGGCAGGCAAATGGCGAGTGGCTACGCGTGGCGCTGGCGCTGCCCGGCTTCAAGATGTGGGTTCGAGCGTGGGAGGTGCAGGTGGGGCGGACGAAGCTCTACCTGCTCGATACAAACGATCCAGCCAATTTGCCCGAGTACCGTGGATTCACAAGCGAGCTATATGGAGGAGGACAGGAACTACGAATTACCCAGGAAGCGATATTGGGAATCGGCGGCTGGCGGCTGCTTCGCGCGCTGGGAATCAAACCGGAAGTCTGCCATCTGAACGAAGGTCACGCCGCGTTTGTCGTGCTCGAGCGAGCGCGGAGCTACATGGAGGAAACGCAACAGCCCTTCGACGTAGCGCTTGCCGTGACTCGCATCGGCAACCTCTTCACGACACACACGCCGGTAGCAGCGGGATTCGATCGTTTTGCCCCGGAACTAGTGGAACAGCGTTTCAGGAACTATGCGCAGAACGTTTTGGGTATATCGATGCGAGAATTCCTGGCCTTAGGCCGGCAGAATCCAGACGACTCGTCCGAGCCGTTCAGCATGGCCTATCTTGCAATGCGAGGCTGTGGGGCGGTGAATGGAGTCAGCCGCCTGCACGGGGCAGTGAGCCGGCGCATTTTTCAGGGCTTGTTTCCACGCTGGCCGCAACAAGAAGTGCCGGTCAGTTACGTGACGAACGGCGTCCATGTGCCTATCTGGGATTCTGTCGAAGCCGATGATCTGTGGACAGCAGCGTGTGGCAAGCATCGCTGGGGCGGCGAGCTGAAAAAGCTCGAAGACGATTTCCGGCGAGTGCCGGCCGCAGAGCTGTGGGAGATGCGTGCGTGTGCCCGGAAGTCGCTGATTGAATATGTTCGAAAGCGGTTATACCGGCAGCTGGCGGGGCACGGCGCATCCGCGGAGGAACTCGGCGAAGTCGAGCGGATCTTCGATCCGAACACCCTCACCATCGGATTCGCGCGACGGTTTGCCACTTACAAACGGCCAAACTTGCTTTTGCACAACCCGGATCGCCTGTTAGCGATTCTCACCAACAAGAGCAGACCCGTTCAGCTGATTCTCGCCGGGAAGGCGCATCCTCAGGATATCCAGGGCCAGGACATGATTCGGCAATGGATCGAATTCATCCGCCGTACACCCGCGCGATCGCAAGCCATGTTTCTGAGCGACTATGACATGCGTCTGACCGAGCATCTGATTCAAGGCGTCGACCTATGGCTCAACACGCCGCGCCGGCCATGGGAAGCATGCGGCACCAGCGGGATGAAGGTACTGGTAAACGGAGGCCTCAATCTCTCAGAACTCGACGGCTGGTGGGCTGAGGCCTATTCGCCCGATGTGGGCTGGGCTCTGGGCGATGGGAAGGAACACGATCACGATCCGGGCTGGGATTCGGTTGAGGCCGAACAGCTTTATACACTGCTCGAGCAGGAAGTCATTCCCGCTTTTTACAACCGTGATCCAGCCGGCATTCCGGTCGCCTGGATCAATCGAATGCGGGAGAGCATGGCCCGCCTGACGCCGCAATTCTCCGCAAATCGAGCGGTGCGGGAATATACGGAGAAGCATTACATTCCGCTCGCGGCAGCCTATTTGCGGAGACATTCGGAGGGAGCCGGCATGATAGAAAACATGCTGAATTGGAAGCGGCAACTATCGCAACACTGGGCGAAGCTGCGCTTTGGTTCCATGCAGGTAGAAACGGAAGGGAGTCAACACGTCTTCGACGTTCAAGTCTACCTGGATGAACTGGATCGGGATGCAATCCGGGTGGAGCTGTACGCTGAACCCGTGGATGGGGGTGAAGCGGTTCGGCATGCGATGACCCGCGGAGAGCCACTGGTCGGTGCGGAAAACGCCTATCGATACTCGGCGGCAATTCCTGCAAACCGTGCGGCCGGGGACTTTACGCCAAGAATTATTCCCAACCACCCGGAAGCATTTGTGCCGCTGGAATCGGCGCAAATCCTTTGGTACGGATGATGCGAGGCGTTGGCAAGGGTTGATTACGGCCGAGCCGCTATTTCCTTTTTCCGTTCGCGGGCGAGCGCTCTCGACAATTCGGAGAGGTGCATGCCCAAAAACTCGAAGAGATCGTCTACGGTGATAATGCCGAGCAAAAGGCCCTGTCGGTCGACGACCGGAAGTCGCCGGATTCCGTTACTCTGCATCTGTTCGATGGTTTCGAAGACACCCTGATCCTCGAGGGCGGTAACAAGCTGACTCCCCATAATGTCGCCGGCAGTCAGTCGGGAAGCCTCGATCCCCAAGGCGACGACGCCGACGACAATGTCTCGGTCGGTGACGATGCCAACCGGGGTCTGTCCTCTTGCGCTCTTCTCCACCACAACGACATTACCCACGTGATGCGACCGCATCAGTTGAGCGGCCTCCTGAACTGAGGCATTCGGTCCGACGTATACAACATCCCGAATACAAATCTCGCCTATCCGCATATTTCTTCCTCCTCAGACCAATACGCGCACGCACGTAGCCAGGATTGAATTCGCCGCGTGATCATTCCTTCTGGATCCTTTCGAGATATTTCGCCAAGTTGTAGATGCGAACCTTCCCGTAGTCCCGGTCAGAAGTGACCTGCGAAAAAATCGGGCCCCAGATCGGCATCTCCCTTGTCCCGTGGCCCAGGCCGGCTGCTTCGGTTCCGTCAATTATCTTCTGCACGCGGGCCAACGGGAAAGTACCGCCATTCCCTTCGCAATCGTCGTCAGGTCTGGAACGCGTTCTTTCAGAATGGACGCCATCGGCCCGTTCCCTTCGGCAGCCTTGCCGTGACAAACCGCGCAATAGACCTTATAGAGTGTCGGGCCGTCGATCGATAGAATCAGGCGTTCAGTCGGCGGTTTATTTTCGGGGTTTTGCGCTTGGACAAGCGACCGTCCGCCAAAATTTTCCATTAGAAATGCCAGAGCCACAACAGATATCGTGATCGCTCCGCGGTTTTAAGGTCTCATCGTGCCTCCATGGTTTAAGCGATCTACTTTAATCGTGTCGGTCTACCCAACGGCGGTTGTATTTCGGCGGCCTCCACATTGGGCCAAGCGCGATATGCCGCTTCGGCCTCTTCGGGAGTCGCATGCGATTGAAAAATTTGAACCGAGCCAGCTTTCATTGCAAGCGTAAAGCGGTCAGGCACTCCAAGAGGAACCCAAGGCGTGATATCGGGCCACCAGCCCAGATCATCCGAACCTCTCTCGACTGGGCCGTCCGCTGACAAATGACCATTCGGTGCAATGTTCAGCGCTATCCTGCGGCCATCTTGCATATATAAAAAGATGTCGGCGTGACGGCTGGGACGACCCAAAATGTCCGGCACTGGCGGACCAATGTGTATAGCGCCGATCGTGCTGTTGAGCCCGACGGTGACGCGATAGTTGATGCGCTCCTCTCCTCCGTGCCAGCACAAAAGGCCAGGGCCAGCGAGCACGACGGACTGAACTGCTTCGGGCATTCGAGCCTCCCATCCACCGAAATGTAGGAAGCAAGACGCATGCCGTTTGATGCGCAAAGGCTACTTCCGCTCGCCGCCAGAATTGCTTTATTTTCCGCGTCTCGTGTTTGGATCATGTGTACATTGCCTGGACCGTTTCGTCACTTGACGCAATTGCTGCGCTATATTGCGCATGCTCGCAGTTCAATAAAAGCTCTGACGGGTTGAAAATTCATGCCAGATGTGGCATCTCAGGTGCCATCCTTCAAGAGGACCAAGCCAGAGCATCAAATGATCTCCGCTTTGCAAACGCCCGATTCGACGCAAACAGAGCCCGATGTGACCAATCAGCGGCAGCGGGCGGGGCTTTTAGCGCTCTCACAGCGGCTTTCGTACACAAAAGAAACTTGGATCGCCATCGCTGCCGCCACTGGATTAGCTGTCTATCTCATTTGCAGATACGCGGTTTCTGTAAGCCATGCGCCTTGGATTCTGTTTGCTGTTCTTGTGATTGGCGGCGTACCGCTCGTCATCGACCTGGCCAGAAAAGCTTTTCGAGGGGAATTCGGCTCAGACATCCTGGCGGGCTTATCGATTGTCACATCGGCAATCATAGGAGAGTACCTGGCTGGCTCCATCGTGGTGCTTATGCTTTCCGGCGGCACCGCGCTCGAACAATACGCGACTCGCCGCGCCTCAGCGGCGTTAGGCGCCCTCGCTAAGCGCCTGCCGACCATTGCCCACCGGCGTGCCGGTTCCGAGATCGTCGACATCGGCCTGGACGAAGTGCAGGTCGGCGACGTGCTCACGATATTCCCGCATGAGATCTGTCCCGTGGACGGGATGGTGATTGATGGCCATGGAACGATGGACGAGTCTTACTTGACCGGCGAACCGTACTTCATTCCAAAGACCAGAGGCGTGGAAGTGCTGTCGGGCGCGGTGAATGGCGTTAGCGCCTTGACGATCACCGCAACCAGGCTGCTGCACGACTCGCGCTACATGCGGATTATGCAGGTAATGAAGGAAGCAGAAACGACCCGGCCTCGCTTTCGGAGGATTGCCGACCGGCTCGGCGCCTGGTATACCCTACTGGCCGTCGCTCTAGCTGTCATCGGCTGGATTGCCGGACGCGACGCGACGCGTTTTCTGGCGGTGCTGGTCATCGCAACACCCTGTCCTTTGCTGCTGGCCATTCCGGTCGCCATCATCGGGGCAATCTCAGCCGCGGCTGCTCGTGGAATCATCATCAAGAATCCTGCGATGCTCGAGCGGATTTCGCGTTGCCGGACGATGATTTTCGACAAGACCGGAACGCTCACCTACGGTATGCCTGCTCTGACGGACGTTCTCTGCGCGCCGGGAGTAGGCGTTACCGACGCGATCCGGACAGCAGCAAGTGTCGAGCAATACTCGAGGCATCCGCTGGCCCAAGCCATATCCAAGCGCGCTCAAATTGAAGAGATTGTTCTGGCGCCTGCCACCGAGATCAGCGAGAAACCCGGCGAGGGGTTGACCGCGAGAGTCGACGGCAAACTTGTCTCTCTCACTGGAAGAAAGCAACTGCAACAGAGATATCCGGCGCTGGCCACAGCGCTGCCGCCGCCGGCTTCAGGCATGGAATGCATTCTTCTGATTGATGGTTCATATGCCGCGACATTTCGTTTCCGGGATGCGCCACGTGCGGAGAGCAAGTCTTTCATTGGACATCTAGTTCCAAAACACCACGTCAACCGAGTCCTGCTGTTGTCCGGCGATCGCGAGAGCGAAGTGCGGTATCTGGCGCAAGAAGTTGGGATCTCCGCGGCCCTGTCTGGCAAAAGCCCTGAGGAAAAACTCGCCGTCGTCAGGGAAGAGGCGGGTCGCGCTCCAACGCTGTTCGTCGGCGATGGAATCAACGATGCGCCGGCAATGCAGGCTGCAACGTGGGCGTCGCCTTTGGCCATGATAGCGATATCACCATGGAGGCCGCCGACGCAGTGGTCATGGAATCGTCCCTACAAAAATTGGACGAACTCATTCACATCGGGCGCCGGATGCGGCGAATAGCCCTCGAGAGCGCTCTGGGGGGCATGGCATTAAGCATGATCGGTATGTTGATTGCCGCCGCCGGCTATCTTCCTCCGGTTGCCGGCGCGATAGCCCAGGAAGTGATCGACGTCGCGGCCGTGCTCAACGCATTGCGAGTAGCGCTACCGAGCGGCGACCTCCGCCCCGATGGATGACACTCTTTGCGGTTCTCCATTCAGACACTAAGAACCGGACAGGGCGCCTCGCGAATAATGGCGCTCACATTCGTTCGCAGGCGACCGAGGAATTCCTGCATCCTGCCGCGGCCGATTACAACGAGCTGCGCATTCGAGAGCAAAGCGGATTCGCGCACCACGCTGGCCACGTTTCCGTGCTTGATTGAAGTATCGAACTGCGTTTGCGATTCGGCCTGCAGGGCCGCTATCTTCTGACTGGCCGCGTCAAACAGGAAACGCTGGAATGACGCATCCTCGATGATTCCACGACCTAAATCGGGACAAGGGATAGCGTGAACAAGGTTGACCTGAGCCCCGTAGCGATTCGCTATATCGGCCGCCGCGCGAATCGCTCGAACCGAGTTGGAACAAAGATCGACTGCGCAGACAATATCGCGGATATGTTGGCCAGCCCCCGCGGCTAGCTTTTCCGCATGTGCCATGGTCCAGACCGGCCGGCCAGTGTCGTGGAGCACTTTCGATGTGACGGATCCCAACAGGAGCCGGCGAAACCGGCCGAGCCCGTGAGTGGGCATGACGATGAGGTCAATCCCATGCTCGTCCGCATATTGCGTGATTCGATGGGCGGCCTCGCCCGTTTCGACACTACGCGTCACCTTCAGGTCTTTAAACTCCTCGAATCCAAAGGTCTCCAACTCGGCGGTCCGGCTCTGCCGGATTTCATTCTCATATGCTCTATAGAGCGTGGCCGTCGATGCGTCGCCGTATGCGAGACCATTGTAGACTTCGAGTGCGTGTAGCAGAATAATTTCACTTTCAAACTTACGCGCGATGGCGGCAACATACGGCGCCGCGTCGATACTGCTTTCCGATAGGTCGACGGGAAACAACATCTTTTTGAAGGTGAGCATTCACAACTCCTGTCAGGACTTATGGCACGTCGGCCGCCAACCGGCGCTCAACAGAATATTTCAGTACAGCCAGGCGCGCGATTCGCGATCCGAGTGAAATTAGAATCAAGATGGCGACGCGGGTTCGCGGCGTTCTTTTCCTACCTGGCGCTGATCGCACTCGTAATCGCACTCTTCGCGATGTCTAGCGTAGCGCTTTTCGCGGGCGGGAATCTGAGCCCAGGGATCCGCGAGGATCGCGCTAACCGTTGCGTGATCGTAGTCTTCGTGGTAATCGGGCTGCTGGATGCCTACTTACCTGCTTTACAGACCGCAAGGAGTTTTGGACCGTTGGTCTCTTCGCTGCTCCAGACTGCGCAAATCGGAATCATGCAGGACCTTGGCTGTTACAGATCCGAGCAGGAACTTCCGGTACGGGCCGTAACCGTGCGTAGGCATCATGATCAGATCGACCTGCTCGGCCTGCGCGCATTTCACGATGGCGGCAGCCGGATCGCCCCGCGAGTTCGTTCCTGATGCCGACGCCTGAAAACTCGTTGCTTGAGAAGGCATTCAATTTTGCGTTCTCAGGTGGTAGGTGTTTTCGACTCGGCCGCTCGGGTCGAGATGCAATAGAACCAGCTCCGATTGAAATTGCGACGCGGAACGCCTTGGCGTATGGTGCCACCCCTGCGGATCTATCTGGAAAATCTATCGGCAAGAAATCTTCTTCAAACTGAACATAGACCGCCTCCCGCATCCTACGCAATGGACTCGCACGTCGAAAGCCACAGGCTGAGTGAAAAGCCGACCGCGAAATTGCCTGCTGTTAGCTAGAACAATTCGTATGCCAGCCGGCGAAGCGGGTGCGCTATAACGGGTCGGCCATTTCACGCAACACCTGCGCGAAATCACGCAGAGCTTAATCTTTTTGCGAAGTTCCGGGCGCAGCCCATACCTTAAATCGGACCTGTTTCATCCGGCTTAGCCAAACAGAAACGAAAAGGCCTTGCTCGTGCTCCAACAAATAAGGATTCCGGGAGGTGCACATTCAATGAATACCCTTCTCACGTTGCCCCTATCGGATGCCCTACGCCCGACCAGGTCATACCACCTTTCGAACGGCGTTGCGGTTATCCGCCTTGTCGCTGACGAAAACGGAGTCATTCACTCTGGCGGCCTTTCCGAGCTTCCCAAAGACGCTGACGTGGACCTTTGTGGTGACGGCTTTAATGAACGAACGGTGACGGTCTGCTGGCGGGGCGAGTTCTTCTTCGTCTACCGGCAGGATCTCGAATGTCCACTCATGAGCGACTTTATTGAATAGCTGGACAACAAAGATTGCCGTTGCCCGGCGACATCCGCGTACATCAAACTGCAACAAGGTCCCCAGCGCATGCGCCTATCTGAAGTTGAAGCGCAGCTTTGAAGGTTTCGGCCTGAGCAATCTCGTCAGCGCGCATCTTCTCGAAAAGCGTGGCCGCAGCGAAATCGCCGTCCGCAGTAGCTTGCTCCCGCGGCGGATTCGTTTCCGTATGATTTCGGCAAACCAAAGTTCGATCTGATTGAGCCAAGAAGAACTGGTTGGCGTGATGGCGATTAGAGGAACACCCACTTCTGCGGCTGGCACAACCGCCCATGCACGGACTCTAGATAAAGCGAAGCGAATTCACTCAGACTTGCGCCGTTTCGCCCACGCCTGAAAACGGCGGTGTGATGCGCCTTCTCCCGAATGGCCCGTTTAATGGCGGATTGACAAAATATTTCACTTGTTCTCTGAACCGAAACTTTGGACCACGGATTGCACCATTTGCCCTCGTATTATCTGCCTGCAAGAAAGGAAAAAATCAAATGCCTATCAAGGTAGGGATTAACGGCTTCGGGAGAATTGGACGCTGCCTTCTGCGCGCGGGTCTCGAAACGAAAGACATTAACTTCGTAGCGGTGAACGATCTGACCGACGCAAAGACACTGGCACACCTTTTGAAATACGATTCTCTTTTCGGCACCCTGAAAGAGAACGTAAGGTTCGAATCGAATGCCATTTTCGTTGGCAATCGCGAAATCAAACTTCTCTCAGGAAAAGATCCGGGTGCGCTCGATTGGAGCTCTTACGGAACCGAGATCGTCGTTGAATCGACTGGCCAATTCACCGAGGGCTCTGAGGCACGGAAACATATACGGGGCAGCGTAAGAAAGGTAATTATCACCGCGCCCGCAAAGCACGAAGACATCACGCTGGTTCTGGGAGTAAACGAATCTTCGTACGATCCTTTCAGGCATTCGGTCATTTCGAACGCTTCTTGCACCACTAATTGCCTCGCGCCGCTTGTCAAAGTACTACATGAGAACTTCCAAACCAAAAAGCCTGGATGACAACCATCCACAGCTATACGAATGACCAGAACGTCCTCGATTTTCCGCACAAGGACCTGCGTCGCGCTCGCGCTGCCGCACTGAATATCATCCCAACCAAGACAGGGGCAGCCGAGGCGATTGGCCTCGTTATTCCCGATTTAAAGGGCAAACTGAGCGGAGCAGCGATGCGCGTGCCCACGCCCGACGTTTCTGTAGTGGATTTTATTGCCGTAACGGCCAAAACAACAACGGCCAACGATGTGAACTCGTGTATCAAAGCTTCGGCTGAAAACGGTCTCAAAGGAATTTTGGAATATACGGACGATCCGATCGTATCGAGCGACTTAAGGCAGAATCCGCACAGTTCGATCGTTGATGGCGGATCAACCAGGGTTCTCGACGGCAACCTCGTGAGAACAGTGGCCTGGTACGACAACGAGTGGGGCTTCGCGAACCGAGTGGCCGATCTGATCCGGTTTATCGCCAGTAAGGGTCTCGAAGGATCTCAAGTTAGGTCAAAAGAAACCGTACTTGTGGGGTAGCGCGGAGATTCTCGACTCCTCTCGAAGAGCGGGAACGTCTCAAACGCGGGATATGAGGCCGGCACGCAGGTTCTGAAAGCTAGCGCCGTACTTCGCGCTCGTGTTTGGCGCCGGCGTCGTGCTTGGGACTGTCCGTGTACTTTGGCGATCACTGTCGATGTCTTCTACCTTGAGATGGCACAGTTCGGCGCGACGCATGCCGGTTGAGTACCGCGTCATGAGCATGGCGCGCTGGAACAAATTACTTGCTGAGTCGATGAGCCGGACGGCTTCTTCTTGGGTCAAGATAATCGGCAGACGACGGGCAGTTTCGGATATGGAACTTCTTCCACAGGATAGTCGCGCTTCAGTGTCTTCACGAAAAAGAACCGCAAGGCTGCTGTTTCGTGTCCGACCGTTCGCACACCCAGCTTCCTCTTCTCCGGCAGATGGAGCTGGTAGCTCCGTATCTGTTCTGAGCCGAGTTGATCAGGTGCGAGCGGGCATTGCTCGAAGAACTTAAGCTTCGCAATATTCCGACCGCCACACGGGGGCCGTACTCAGTCATTTACAAGGGAAAGCATGTGGGCGTGTACACCGCCGATCTGGTCGTAGCAGACCGGCTGTTGATATAAGTCAAATGTGTGGATCGGTTCACCACTGAGCATTTAGCCCAATGCATCAATTACTTGAAAGCTTCGGGCCTCAAGCTCGCTTTTCTAATCAACTTCCGCCACACCAAAGTCGAGTGGCGGCGCATCGTTCACCACCTGTGATTCGCGTTTACTCGCGTGTATTCGCGGCTGCCGGAATCTCGCTCCGATGTCTGCACGCGTAGCGTCCGCCGCGCGGGGGGCTTCGTTCTAACGGCCATGTATAGATCTACGCTGCGCGACTACAGCGGATCTATTGGACTAAGCACACCAAATGGGCAGTGACGAAGATGGGCTCAATCGAAGTTATAGTGCATCGCAATCGGCTCAGTCTTAGACAAGAGACTTTCTGCCTCACGCTCGAAAAGCGAAACTAGCCGGAACCGGTGAGCTAGGTCCTTTACGGGCTGGTGCTGCGGTCAGCGGTGAAGCGAGCCTCTTTTCATCCTTCGCTGTAGACTTCCGGATGCCATCCTTACTCACACCTCAGCGCAACCATGGGGTCTACTTTCATCGAGCGCCGCGCCGGGATGTAACAAGCGAAAAAGCTAGCGCCGCATAAGAACACCGCGGATGCCATGAGCGTCGCCGTGTCGATCGGGCGCACGCCGAAAAGCAAAGCTGAGAGCAGAGGAGTCAACGGGAACGACAGAGCGAGGCCGGCGACGCAACCCAATGCCACGGGCGCCATGCCACGGATGAGTACGAGCTTACGTACGTCTGATGGAAGAGCACCGAGGGCCATGCGAATGCCGATTTCGGGCGTGCGCAACATCACGAGGTAGGATGTGACTCCGTAAATACCAATGCAGGTCAGAAACACGGCAAGCCCGGCAAGCGTCCCGGAAAGAAAAGCGACGAAACGAGCTTGCGACCGTGCTTGAGCGACAAGATCAGACAGCGGAAGGAACCGCGCGATTGCGACCGTTTTATCCAGCTTGGATACTTCCCGGCGGATGAGCGCGATCAGGGTGGGAAGCGGCGCGGACGCGCGTATCACTAAGGAAATGGGACGCGGCGCGAGTTGGTAGGGAAGGTAGATCTGGGGACGAACCATGACAGTGAGCGAATGGTACTGAACATGGTGGATGACGCCAACCACGACAGCCCAGTCGTCTTGGAATAGGTACGGCCCAGCAGGGGAATCAGAGATATGGAGTTTCTTACCAAGAGGATCTTGGTCAGGCCAGGTGTGCTGCGCGAGAGCGTCATCAATGATAACGACGTGCTGGTGTGCAGCGTCGTCCCCGTCGGTGAAATCGCGGCCCTCGATCATAGTGGCGCCGATGGTCTTGAAATAACCGGGCAGCACGGAGCGATAGTCAGCCATAGCCGTGGATTGTTGGCTTGGCGGCGTACCTTGGGGCCAATAGTAGTCGTACCAGTTCGCGTAACTGTCGTCGAGCCGGCAAATGTGAAACGACAGAGACGGATTGTACACCGGGAAGAGCAGCGAGGTTTTGCTGCAACTGGTGGAGGAACCTATAGTCGCCGCCCAAAGTTGCAAAGCTCAAGACATTTGCAGGTTGAAAACCTGGATTGACGCGGAGGACGCTGACGAACGTCCGCGTGAGCAAGCCGGTGCCAGTGAGAAGAGCGAAGCTGAGCGCTACTTCGCCCAGGATCAATGCGGTCTTCGAGCCATGCCTGGCCGAGGCGAGATTGCGTCCAGTGCTCCTGAGGCCATCGGCGAGGTTGAAACGCGTGGCCGCTAGCGCCGGAGCGAGGCCAAACAAAATTCCGGTGATAAACGCAAGAGCAAAAGTAAAGGCAAAAGCGCGGGAGTCCAAATGAATCGCGCCGAGACGCATCAACGATTCCGGGCGCAGCGCGAGGAGCCCGTGAAGCGCTGCCCAGCCCACGGCGATAGCGGCGACTCCTCCGAAGAACCCAAGTAGAACGCTTTCCGTGATGAGTTGGCGAATGATGCGTCCTCGGCTGGCGCCAAGAGCAGCGCGAACTATCGTTTCGCGTTCGCGATTGCCGGCGCGCGCGAGCAGCAGGTTGGCCACATTGGCACCGGCGATCAGAAGGACGAAGCCCACGCTGGCGAAAAGAATTGTCAGAACGCTTCGCACGTTGTGAACATCGTCTTCCTGAAGAGGAACGATGTGAAGGCGATAATTCTGGGCATCGTAGCCGGTGACCATCGTTCGCAGTTGCGCCGCGATGGCGTCCATCTCCGATTGCGCCTGAGCTACGTCGGCGCCGGGGCGGAGGCGTCCGACAAGACGCAGGAACGCCGGGCCGCCGGGCTGAGCGAACTGGCGGCCCTTAAGGAGAACATAAACGTCGGGAGCGGTGGGAACGCTCGAGTCGTCTGGAAATATTAAGTGAAAGTTTTTAGGGAGGACGCCGAGAATCGTTAGCAGATGATTGTCAATGCGAAGCGATTTTCCGACGACGCGCGGGTCAGCGCCGAATTTGCGCTGCCACAGACCATACGAAATGACAGTCGAAGTCGAGGAATTGGGCGCCAGGTCCTGTGCGTTGAAAAGCCGCCCGAGAGCCGGCCTTTCACAGAACAGAAGGAGGAAACCGTCAGTTACGTCGGCCCGCTTGACCGCTTCCGGGTGCGGATCGTCAGTGCCGGTGATGGCGCCGTTGGTGACCCAGATGCCGCCGATCTGTTCAAACAGGCGGGCACGCCGGCGAATCTCTTCGAAATCGTAACCGGCGGCAGGGGCGCGGTGCTCATTGCCGAAGCTGGACCAGATAATTGCAAGGCGATTCGCATGAGGATAGGGAAGCGGTTTGAGCAGGATGGCGTTTACCACAGTAAAGATTGCGGTGTTGGCGCCAATGCCGGCGGCGAGCGTGAGGATAGCGACGGCGGTGAAACCCGGAGATTTGCGCAGCATGCGCAAGCCGTACCGCAAGTCCTGAACTAAGTTCGATTTCATGGAAGCAGATTCTCCACCGTTAACACATTCGTATTGACCTGCGGTGAGAACCCGACTCGATCTCGAGCAAATGAGCCTTTGCCTCCAATCCCCCTGCAAAGCCAGTCAGTTTTCCGGACGAGCCGATCAGATTCGATGAATATGCAAACCAGGTGCATACTGAATTCCTTTTAGCCGACTGAGTGGATTCGAAGTGAATAAGGGGGATTTACATGCTCACCAGTGCGATTGCATTGCGGCGTTATCTCCATCGGCCGACCAAATATGTTGTGCCGCATAGGCACGCCACGGCCTCCATGATTCCGCACGAGCCAGCAAATCGGCGAAGGATGTTTTCTCTCCGTGTAGTGCCGTAGCTCCTCGGAGGAGACCGGCATCGCTGGTGGGAAAGGCGTCCGTCTCCCGATTGGCGCGCAAAGCGATGTAGTGCGCTGTCCATTCCCCCACCCCGGGAATTTTCAAGAGTTTGGAGATTGTTTCGTCGATATCGCCGGACGGCCGAAAGAGGTTCGGATCTGCGATTGCAGCTTCCGCAACCGCCTTCGCAGCGCGCAAACGTGCAGCCGGCATGGCAAGCCCGATCGGGTTGTTCGCCAACCGTTCAGGCATCGGGAAAGCATGCGTCAACTGCGGGTGGATTCGCAATGCTTTAGGGATCACACGCCCATGTCTCTCCACCAGTTGCCCTGCGTAACGACGCGCTGCGGCAACAGTGATTTGCTGCCCAAGCACAGCTCTCACCGCAATCTCAAATCCATCCCATCCACCGGGAGCTCGTAGTCCCGGCCGCCGCGCGACTAATGGAGCGAGGATTGAATCCGCGGAGAGGTGACTGTCGATTGTCTCGATATCCGCGCCGAGGTCAAACAGCCTTCGGACCCGACATACGATGGCCGGTAAAAGTTGTACATTCGGGACGAGAATGCGAACACTGAGACTCTCGCGATCGGGTTGGTGCGACAACTCGATGCTTCCGATCTCGCCGTTGATCGCTGTAGTCCGGAAGTAACGCTCGTTTTCGATCACTTCGACGCCCGAAATTGCGCGCGCGCTTAAGAAGCTGAGCATCGATGACCGGTCGTAGGGAGGACGGTAGCGAAGCCGTAGCGTAACGTCTTTTCCGTCAACGGCTGCTGCTCCCTTCCGCCTGAGGGCGCTTGGTGGCCGATGAAAAAGCTCCTGAAAGGTTTCGTTGAAGCGTCGCAGGCTGCCAAATCCGGAAGCCATCGCGACTTCGGTCATCGGCATGCGGGTTTCGTGAATGAGTTGCTTCGCGAAGAGGACACGGCGAGTCTGTGCTACGGAGATCGGCGATGCGCCGAGATGCTGAAGAAATAAGCGGCGAAGCTGGCGCTCTCCAACACCCAGGCGGTCTGAAAGCTTATCGACTGAGTTCCCGTCGCCATCGAGCGCGCCCTCGGCAATCAGCGCTAGCGCGCGGGACACGGTGTTCGAGGTTCCTTTCCAGGAAGCCAAATCAGGTGCACTCTCTGGGCGGCAGCGCAGGCACGGCCGAAACCCTGCACCCTGTGCGGCAGCTGCCGAAGCAAAGAACTCGCAACTTTGGAATTTCGGGGTTCTTGCCGGACAGACCGGCCGGCAATATACGCCCGTGGAAGAAACGCCGATAAAGATCAGACCGTCGAACCGGGCATCCCGGCTTTGCAACGCTCGATAACAGGTCTCACGATCGAGCAGTTCCATGTCGCGATTCTCGCATTTATAGCTGCAGCATACTCGCGGTTTCCGGACATGGTCATTTAAACTCATCCTCTCCTATTAGTGATGGTCCGCGACCTCTGGTCACCCAAAAGAGGGAATTCAGCGACACTTGCTTGAGGGCTCCCGCGACAACCCTCTTCAGCCTGTGTGACTGATGGCCCAACCGTGCATTGGTTCCAACGCCAGGAACTTCAGAACCAACAGGTCCAAGGTGCCCTGAACGCGATCGGAAGGTTTGCTCACGCCCTTACTGTCGGTTACCGAGAACAGTATACGAAATCTTTTTTCGGTAAGCAAAGGCAAGTGAATGAGCGGCCGTGATTCCGTCCCATGCCACACGTAAGATTGAATCTTTTGGATCACGGCCACACTACACTAGCGGCCCATTTGCTTAACTCAGTATCATTGAGGACAATCGAGCGCAATGGCCGAGCCGAGATTCTTCCGCAGCCCAAAAACCTACATTCTGCTTTGCCTGATAAGCCTCCCTTTGATAGTCTCCGCTCAGGACACGAAATACCCGCCAAAAGCGCAACTGATCCCACCGCCTGATTGCTTCACAATTAAAGGCGCATGGGAATGGGGTTATACACCCTGTACGGAAGACACGCACAAGGCATGGTTGAGCGATATCACACACTGGCGTTTTGAACGTCGGATCCGCATTGGCTACAACGGAATGCGATATGAAGATCCCGCGCTGAAGTGGACCCAAAGCAGTTTCATTCAGCCTCAGATGATGGTCGAAGACCGCTACTTCTACGATCCGGTCGCGCGCAAATATACCGTCGACAAATATCTCAATGACCTCGAAACTCGTTACGGCGGCATAGACGCCGTTCTAATCTGGCCAACGTATCCAAACATGGGCATCGACAATCGCAACCAGCAGGACATGATACGTTGCATGCCGGGGGGAATTTCCGGCGTGAAGCAGATGGTTGCAGACTTCCATCGCCGCGGTGTCCGCGTGCTTTTCCCCATGATGATGTGGGACCAGGGCACTCGCAATCCCGGAGGGCCGTGGCCGCAAGAGATTGCGGAACTGATGCAAGAGATAGGTGCCGACGGCATTAACGGCGATACGCAGGATGGCGTACCGCTAGCGTTTTCAGAGGCGGCTCAGAAAATCGGTCATCCGCTCGCATTCGAACCGGAGGGCAGCCCTGCGGACGAGGCGCTCGCCTGGAACGTGATGACTTGGGGCCAGTACGGCGGACAATTCACCTTCGCTCCCGGTGTTGATCGGTTTCGGTGGCTCGAGCCACGCCACATGGTCAACATCTCCGACCGGTGGAATCGCACGAAAACGGACGACCTGCAGTTTGCATTCTTCAATGGGGAAGGCTGGGAAAGTTGGGAGAACATCTGGGGCATTTGGAACGGCATCACACCGCGCGATGCCGAGGCAACGCGGCGCGTCGCGACTATTGAACGTGCCGTTGCCCGCTTCCTAACCAGCGAGGAGTGGGAGCCGCAGTACCCGATGCACCGCTACGGCGTGTATGCGAGCCGCTGGCCCCTGAACGGTGACACCGTCTGGACCATCGTAAACCGCAACGAGTACGGCCTGAACGGCCGCCAGATGTCCCTACCCGCAAGCGACGGTACACGCTACTTCGACCTCTACCACGGTGCCGAACTGCATCCCGAACGCGACGGAAACACCGCGATTCTATCGTTCGTGTTGGAACCGAACGGATTTGGCGCCATCCTCGCGGCAAAAGGTGAACCCGATGCCGGCATCCACAAGCTTATGGCAACAATGAGCGCTCTCAGCCGTATGCCGCTCGCGAGCTACTCCAGCCAGTGGAAGCCGTTGCCGCAAGCTCTCGTTCCGATCGAGCCTGCCAAAGCCACCGCAAAGGCGCCTCTAGGAATGGTAAGGATCCCTGGTGGCGATTATGTATTTAAAGTGGAGGGCATCGAGATCGAGGGCGGCGACTGGGTTGGAGTAGATGTCCAGTATCCGTGGGAAGACATACCGCGACGCTTTCACGAGCACCAGCTTTCAATCAGACCCTTCTACATGGACAAACATCCCGTCACAAATGCAGATTTCAAGAAATTCCTGGATGTCACGCACTACCATCCGGCAGACGATCTGAACTTTCTTCGCGATTGGCACAACGGCGCCTATCCAGAGGGATGGGGACGGAAGCCTGTGACGTGGATTTCAATTGAAGACGCCCGCGCGTACGCTACGTGGGCCGGCAAGCGACTTCCCCACGAATGGGAATGGCAATTTGCCGCGCAAGGTACCGACGGGCGTTTGTATCCCTGGGGCAACGAATGGCGAGCCTCTGCGGTGCCCGAACCGGACAAAGGCCGAACCCTGCGAGGGCCCGATAGCGTAGAGGCCCACGCTGCGGGTGCAAGCCCGTTCGGTGTGATGGATATGGTTGGGAACGTGTGGCAGTGGACGGACGAGTTTGTGGACGACCATACACGCGCCGCGATCGTCCGAGGCGGATCTTACTACCAGCCCCAGGGCTCCATTTGGTACTTCCCGCAAGCGTATCGGAACGGCCAGCACGGTAAGCTTCTGTTAATGTCCCCTAGCTACGATCGTGCAGGCACCGTTGGATTCCGTTGCGTACAGGACATGGAATGACGAAGTCTCCGCTGTTGGGATCAAGCTAAATGAAACTGCTTGTTCTGGCTGCCGCCCTCGCCTCATTTGGTCCAAGTTTTAGCACCGCTCAAACCGAACTGCGGCCAGGCAAGGGCAGAGAGACTGTGCAGCGAATGTGCACGGGCTGCCATTCGGTTGAAATTGTGATCGGAGCAACGCATTCGAAGGACCGATGGCAAAGCATCGTCGAGGACATGGTCGCGCGCGGGGCCGTCGGCAGCGCCAGTGATATCGACACTGTCGTAGACTATTTGACGCTCCGCTACGGCACAGCCGGAAACATTGCGATCGAACATGGACCCATACCGGTAGGAACCTGGGTGGGCACCATCGATGGGCCGGCTTTGGCCAAACGTCTTGACCTAAAAATGCGCATTCCCCAGGCGGAGCAATGGCCGGTGTATGGTCACGATCCCGGCGGCCAACGTTACTCTCCCTTGCGGCAGATCACGCGAGACGATGTGACGCGCTTACAGCGAGCCTGGACATTTCACATGGGTAAGGGTGGGTCCGAATCGACGCCTTTAGTAATTGACAGCGTGATGTACTTGACGGCTCCCAACGCTCTTTTTGCACTCGAATCGGAAACGGGTAAGGTGCTCTGGAGGTATGCAAGCTACGGTGTTGCACGGCGCGGGCTGGCGTATTGGCCGGGCGACCGGGAGAGGCCTCGGATTTTCTGTGGAGTTGAAAACGGGAAGATGGTCGCGCTCGACGCGAGAAGCGGTAAGCCAGACCAGGATTTCGGCGACAACGGACTGATCGACCTCCGGCGTGGTGTTTCCGACGACGTGCCGAACGCGCGATTCTTTCTCGCTTCACCGCCTGCGATCTACAGAAACGTGATAATTACTGGCGGAAATAATGGAGAGCTTGCTCCGAGCAAAGGTGCATACGGGGACGTCAGAGGGTGGGATGCGCGGAGCGGAAAGCTGCTGTGGACGTTTCATACAGTCCCTCGTCCGGGCGAGCCAGGCAACGGCACTTGGGCTCCGGGCAGTTGGGAGCAGCGTTCCGGCACAAACGTTTGGGGAATTATGACCGTCGATACTGAACGTGGTTTGGTCTATCTACCTATAGGATGCCCGACCTCCGACATGTATGGAGCCGACCGGCATGGCAACGGGCTTTATGGAAATTCGCTAGTCGCATTGGATGCCATGACCGGGAAGGTGAAGTGGTTCCAACAACTAGTACACCATGATTTATGGGACTACGACCTGGCGGCGCCACCCGCGCTGATTGATATCACACGAAACGGAAAAACTATTCCCGCCGTGGCGCAAATTACCAAAATGAGCCTTCTGTTCGTCTTTGACCGAACGACTGGAGAGCCGATTTTCGGGATGGAGGAACGGCCGGTCCCAATGAGTAAAGTGCCGGGTGAGGCGAGTGCACCAAGCCAGCCTTTCCCAGTAAAACCTCCGCCGCTCGCGCGCATGAACTTTCAAGAGAGCGATATATATAATCTGACTCCTGAGCATGCACAGTTCTGTCACGAGCTCTTTTTGAAGAACAATATGATCAGCCAAGGCCCTTACACGCCAATGCCTGTCGAGGGGAACGGACTCACTTTCCCTAGTACGCTGGGCGGAGGCAATTGGGGCGGCGTCTCGTACGATCCTACTCTCGGATATGTATTTACGAATGTGATGAACCTCGGGCAGTGGGGGCACATGGTACTGAAGCCTGATCCGGCAACTGGACA
Source organism: Bryobacteraceae bacterium (assembly GCA_049585195.1). Classification (GTDB taxonomy): domain Bacteria; phylum Acidobacteriota; class Terriglobia; order Bryobacterales; family Bryobacteraceae; genus KBS-96. The sequence continues at coordinate 19,792 of JBAUZG010000182.1, forward strand.
GATGAACTATGCGCGCGAGGCGAATCCTGGAGGCGCTTACGGACGCTTCTGGAATCCGGAGAATCAGATTCCTTGTACGAAGCCTCCATTTGGAGAACTGGTCGCCGTCAACATTAATGCAGGAGACATTGCGTGGCGCGTACCTCTTGGCCGCATTCCGGCGCTTGAAGCAAAGGGCGTCAAAGACACCGGCGCCTTGAACATCGGTGGTAGCATCACAACCGCCGCTGGAATCTTGTTCATTGCCGCAACTGATGATAACCGCATTCGTGCGTTTGACTCGAGAAGCGGTACGGAGCTGTGGTCGGCGGCCCTGGATACTTCCGCCTATACGGTGCCTATCACCTACCGGGGACGTGATGACAGACAGTACGTGGCCGTTGTCGCGGGTGGCACGGGATTTTTTGGGAGTGCAACCGGCGACAGCGTGATCGCGTTTGCACTGCCTTAGCGCAGTCGGGGTGGCGTTATGACTGAGAGAATCAGCTTACAAGGAGCTTTCGCCCTTACCTGCGCGCCCCAGAAGTGGGGACTGCGACTCGTTTCCAGTACTCTTCAATTTCCTCCAACGGTTTATTCTTGGTTTCTGGCACGAAGAACCAGGTGAATGCGGCCTGAACCAGCGCCATAGCGGCGAGAAAACCAAATGTGATCGCTTTGCCGACTTGATTGAAGGCAAGCGGAAAGAAGAGAACGACTGTGGCATTGGCAATCCACTGTGTCAGCACAGGCACCGTCATGGCAGTGCCGCGCAAATTGTTAGGGAATATTTCCGGCACCAGCGTCCAAAAAACCGGCCCGATGCAGGACGAGAAAAATGCCAGGTAGCCGAGGATGTAGACGAGGACGGTCGCGCTCTCAAACCGACGCGTCAACACCGCGGACATGAGCAGAACGAGAGCGGCCATCATGCCAAACGAACCAACTATATACAGTGGCTTGCGTCCATAGCGGTCAATGGCCCAGAAGGATACGAACGTGAAGGCGAAATTCGTGAAGCCAATAATCAACGTGGAGAACAGCGCAGCATCAATCCTCCAGCCTGCGGACTTGAGAATGGCAGGAGCGTAATCGATGATGGTGTTGATGCCGGACACTTGGATGAGGATTGCGAGGCAGAAACCCACCAGTAGGGGCCGGCGAATGCCTGGCCGGAGCAGATCGCGCCACGCTTTCCGTTTATTCGACACGCTGGCGCGAATTTCCGATGCTTCAAACTCCGCGCTCTCCCGGCCAGCGATGCGCTCGAGGATTGCGCGTGCCTCCTGCTCTTTGCCGGACATAAACAGATACCGGGGAGTCTCGGGGACTGAAACTAGCATTGCGAAGAAGAACACCGACGGAACGACGCCGGTAATGAACATCCAGCGCCAGTTCGCAGAGCCAGTTCCGCGCAGCACATAGTTGATGGCATAGGAAATAAGAATGCCGGTGACAATCGACATCTGGTAGAGAGCTCCCATACGTCCTCGGAGCGATGGCGGCGAGACTTCCGCGACATACATGGGCGACAGAATGGATGCGCCCCCAACCGCCAAGCCACCCATAAAACGAGCGATGACGAACGCCGTGAAGCTCGGAGCGACACCGGTCGCCAACGAGGTAATGGCAAACAGGACTGCAACGGCCAGCAGCATGTTCCTGCGACCGTAGAAGTCGGTGAGCCGCCCGGAAATCGTCGAGCCCAGTACACAGCCGAACAAGAGCGAACTGAACGCCCATCCGAGGCTCAGGTCGTTGAGCTTGAAATGCTCGATTAAGAACGGGCCGGCGCCGGTGATAATGGCAATGTCGAAACCAAAAAGCAGGCCACCGAGGGCGGCAGTAGAGGCCAAGAGGATGACATAGAGAGATTGATGTTAGTCTTCATGCAGGGAATCACATTGTTTCCGATAAATTCTGTCCTGGCGACGAGATAGGCAATTGAAAGATGGGAAAAGCACTCAACCGAGACCAGCTAGGAGCGTATCAGCAGCGAGGCTTCCTATTCCCCCTGCCGGTTCTATCTGACTCAGAGGCGGCCACATTGCGCGCGAGACTGGAAGACCTGGAGCTGCAACACGAGGGGCGATTACCGGCTCGAATCAACAGAAAACCGCATCTGCTGTTAACGTGGCTGAACGAGCTGATCCGCGACGCTCGAATTCTCGATCCGGTCGAAGACATTCTTGGGCCTAACATTTTGTGCTGGGGTTCGGGATTTTTCATAAAAAACGCACACGATCCCTCACGCGTTACCTGGCATCAGGATTCGACATATTGGGGCCTCTCGAAGCCCGATGTTGTGACGGCTTGGGTCGCCTTTACGCCCAGCACAACCGAGAACGGGTGTATGCGTGTTGTGCCGGGAACACATACTCTTCAGCAGCTTCCACATCGGGACACCTTTGCTCCTGACAACCTGTTGAGCCGAGGCCAGGAAATCGCCGTGAATGTCGATGAGTCAAGAGCCGTGGATATTGTGTTGACGCCTGGACAGATGTCGCTGCATCACGTACTTCTCGTCCATGGATCAGAACCGAACAGCGGTGCTCTTCGACGCATTGGTTTCGCGATCCGCTATCTGCCAACCCATGTAAAACAGATCGCTGACGTGCGTGACAGCGCTACCTTGGTCCGAGGCACGGACAAGTATGGTCATTTTTTGCTCGAACCTGTTCCGCGTTCTGACTTCCACCCCGATGCTGTGGCGTTCCATTCCGAGATGCTGGCGGTGAATGATCAAATTCTCTATCGCGGTACAAGTGTCTAGCCGCACCCGCTGGATTCCGATTTGGTTTTTATTTACCGGTGGATTGATCAACTACATGGATCGATCGGCGATATCCGTCGCCGCACCACTCTTCATGAAAGATCTGAGCCTTGATGCCGCACAACTCGGGATCGTTTTCAGCAGCTTTTTTGCAGGGTATGCACTCTTTGCCTTTATAGGCGGCTATAGCTCCGACACGCTCGGACCCAAACGTGTCTTGAGTCTCGGGATGTCAGTCTGGTCGACTTTTTGCGCTTTGACCGCAGTCGCGGCGGGTTTCACATCCTTACTGGTTGTGAGGACAATCTTCGGCTTTGGGGAAGGTCCTTTTAGTTCGGCCGCCAATAAAATGGTGGGCAACTGGTTCCCGCGTCGTCAGATAGCTACTGCCATAGGACTGGCCAACGCCGGAACACCTATCGGCGGTGCTCTCGCCGGTCCGGTCGCAGGATGGATCGGCTTGCGGTATGGATGGCGCACATCATTTCTTGTACTCGGATGCATAGGTTTCCTGTGGACTATCTTCTGGATTTTAGTCGTCAAAGACAGACCAGAAGGGTACAGGTCACTGAGCGACAGTGAGCGTCCGGAGAGTAAAGCTGATCCTTGCCCGATCGCTCTCCGCGAAAGCAAATTGCCATTGTCCTTCTATCTCCGGCAGCCGACAATCATTGCCACTGGTGTTTCCTTCTTCGGCTATGGCTATGTGCTCTTTTTCTTTCTTAGCTGGTTTCCCAGTTATCTTACGATGGCGCGCCACATGAATATTCGCGACATGGGTTTCGTCAATACGATTCCATGGATACTCGGCACGATAGGACTTACGATCAGTGGTTTAGCGTGCGATTTCCTGTCCCGGATCATTAATGATGCGTTGCGCGCACGCAAGTTGGTGTTAGTTGTTTGCCTTTTTGTGGCGGGGATTTGCGTGTCTCTGGCAGGACTGGTTCCGGGCCTCGCTTCGGCAGTAGCATTCATGGCTGCGGCCATCTTTTTCGTCTATCTGACTGGCGCTACGTATTGGGCTATTGTCCAGGCAACTGTCCCAGGCGAACACATCGGAGCGGCCAGCGGTTTTGTGCATCTAATCGCAAACTGCGCTGGCATTATTGGGCCTGCGGTGACTGGGTTCATCGTTAGAGCAACGGGAGTTTTCACCAGTGCCTTTCTCCTGGCGGGCGGTGTCGCCCTTTTCGGATCTCTCCTTGTCGCGATTCTTGTCCGGCAATCTTTTCAAACTCCTGCATCAGAACATCAATTTTAGGCTGGACTAACTGCTCTGGTTTCCATCCGCCGGCTCGACCTATCTGCCCTGGACGGGCGCGACACCCGTGGCGCCACGCTCTGCCTGTTCGAGCAGCCGTTGGACTTCCTCGTCCGTAGTTTGAGAGAAGTCCTCGTACCAGATTCCAACAGCTAGGAACGGCGTTGGCGTGAAGGCACACACGATTTCATCCACATCTATGCGGAATTCATCGCAGGTTTCTCTCGCCGCCACCGGAACAGCAACTACGATGCGTCTAGGCCCTTGCAACCGGAGCGCCCGACAGGCGGCTTTCATGCTGGCGCCGGTCGCCAAGCCGTCATCCACGAGAATGGCGGCTCGATTACGAACAGGTACACCGGGTCGGCCTTGGCGGTACAAATCTTCCCGCCGTTTCAACTCGTATTCTTCACGGGCGGTAATGCGATCGATCAGGCTCTTAGAAAGTTGCAATTCTCTGATCAGTGATTCATTTAGAATTCGGACGCCTCCGCTGGCAATTGCACCAATTGCCAATTCTTCCTGGCCTGGCAAACCAAGCTTGCGAACTAGAAAAACATCCAGTTCGGCTTCGAGTGATCGAGCGACCTCAAATGCCACAGGCACGCCGCCACGCGGCAGGCCTAATACGATGGTGGTCGGGTCGTTTGTCGTGCGCGCCAGACGGTCTGCTAATCTCCTGCCCGCGTCGGCACGATCTCGAAAAATAGGTTCGATTTGCATACCCACTGCTCTATTTGATTAGCAGCATCACATCCTCTAATGGGACGCCGGTCGATGCTCCGCGTTTCGAAAGGAGTTAGTAAACGTTGGGCCTGTTGCATTTATGACCTAATCATTATTGTATTGAGCGGAACTGTACTGGCCGAGGGGCTCGGAGGAAGCTGCTCTATTGAGCCTCAAATTGTGAGCCGGGTGTTTGCTCTCACGGCAATTTGATTCCTGATAAATGTACGTGCAACTGCAGCGCAAAAGGGCGTGAGGACGCTGCTCGGGGTTAATGAAGCCACGACCCACACGAGTGTAGTGGACTAAGCACTTCTGCCGGAAATTTGAGATTGTTAACTCATGAATCGTAGAAATCTATTGCTATCGATGGGCGCTGCCGTCGTGACGCCAGCACTGCCACAGTCGGCTGATTCCCCAGAGCAGAAGCAAGTGTTGCCGCTCGAGCAGTTTCAGCCGCGCAGCATGCTGCATACGCATGAGACAAAGGTACCGCGCTCAGCTTTCCCGGTGATCGACATGCATACGCATATCACTCATGCCGGAGGATTGGAGGGCCCGGGGCAGATTCGCTTCGCCGCCTCGGCGGAGGAATGCCTCACAGTCATGGACCGCAAGAACATTCGCACGATGGTAAATTTGACCGGCGGCTACGGAACAAACCTTCAACAGGCGATCGACAAATTGCAAGTAGCGCATCCCGGGCGATTCATCGTATTCACCGAGCCCGCGTGGAGCAAGGCGGCCGACGCGGATTACTCGAAGATCCAAGCAGATTTGATAGCTGACGCTCACAATCGCGGGGCGAAAGGACTCAAGATTCTGAAAACCCTCGGGCTTTATCTCCGCGAGAACGTCACGACGGGTAAGCTCGTACGCATCGACGACCCGCGCTTTGATGCCATGTGGGATGCGGCTAGATCGTTTGGCATGCCGGTGGCCATTCATTCTTCGGATCCTGAGGCGTTCTTTCTGCCCGTTGACCGTTTTAATGAACGCTGGGAGGAGTTGCATGCGCATCCAGACTGGTCGTTCTATAGCCGGGATTTCCCAACGAATCGCGAGCTTCAGGAGGCTCGACGGAACGTGATGCTGCGTCATCCACGGACACAATTTGTCTGCCTGCACGTAGCGGATTCGGAGGATCTGCAATATGTTTCCGAGTGTCTCGACAGTCATCGGAACATGCACGTCGATATTGCGGCCAGGATTGGAGAACTTGGACGTCAGCCGAGATCCGCCTATCAGTTCATTGAGAGATATCAGGACCGCGTCATGTTCGGAACCGATGCGGTTCCCGGAGGAAAAGACACTCCGCAACAGATTTTTAACGATCAGCTTTATCAGATCTACTATCGATTTCTGGAGACCAAAGATGAATACTTCGACTACGCGCCGGCTCCAACTCCACCGCAAGGGAGGTGGAGGATCTACGGCCTTGGCCTGTCCGAATCGATACTTCGGAAGATGTATTGGGAGAATGCAGCGCGCTTATTGAACCTCTCTTCGTGAAGTTCCAGCGTCCGACTACTCCTGCCGCACAAATCGCACGGCGTACCCTCCGCCTGGCGCGAGCTTCGCGTGCAGGTGCATAGTCGAGTCCACTTCCCGCTTGCGGATGCTGACATTCTTCGGATATTTGCCGGCATCGTCGGCGTCGGCATAGATTTCCGCGGCATATTTTCCGCTCCCGAGAAAAGTGAGCGGAATATCGAGCTCGCGGGCGCTCCAATTGGTCATGCTGCCGAGATACCAATTCTCTCCATTCCGGCGCGCGATCGTGATGTATTCTCCAGGTTCGCCGTTCAGCACCTTGGTCTCATCCCAGGTCGAGGCACAGTGTTTGACGAAATCGAAGGCCGGCTGGTCCTCGTAATTCTTCGGCGTATCGGAAACCATCTGGAACGGCGCCTCGTACACCGCATACATCGCCAGCTGCTGAGCTCGTGTTCCCATCACCATGGGATGCGGTTCGCGCGCCACAAACTCATCCCGAGTAACGTTATCGAACCCGCCGGGAGTGTAATCCATTCGTCCGGCCAGCATGCGCGTGAATGGCAGCATAAGGCGATGATCGGGATTGTCTCGCATTCCCGCGCGCGATTGCTCCATTCCCAGTACAGCCTCGTACCCGAGAATGTTCGGGTATGTCCGGTCCATTCCCGTCGGCTTGGTAGGTCCATGAAAATCCAGCATCAGGTGATGCTGAGCGGCTTCCTTCGCCGCGCGATAGTAGAATTCAATACCCTTTTGGTCGTCGCGCTCCACAAAATCGATCTTCAGGCCGGCAACGCCCCATTTTTCGTATAGAGGAAACGCTTCCTCCATTTGCGCGTCCACCTCTCTGTAGAGCAGCCAGATCCAGACCTTCACGTTCTTCTGCGCCGCGTATCGGACTACTTCCGGCACGTCCACTTTTCCATTCATCTTCGTGATGTCGTTGGGAGCCGACCACCCGGCATCGATCAACATGTATGGAAAGCCCGATTTTGCCGCGAAATCAACGTAGTACTTCATCGTATCTGTCGAGAAGGACGCCTTCCCTTCCCGATTGACTGAGCCACTCCACCAGTCCCAGGCCGCCAGACCGCCATGTATCCACGATGTGTCGGCGATCTCGGACGCCGGATTTAAGTTGGTCAGCGCGTTGGATTCGATCAGCGCGCCCGGTTGATCTCCAATCATCAAGACCCGCCACGGCGAGTGCTTCGGTAGCGTTCCCGTGACCGCGACGTCGGGATCGTCTCCCGGCGCGAGTTGAGATACGAATTCGTGGCCTCCCCAGGAGGTCGAGGGATTGACCAGGTACATCGCGGCATATCCCCGCATATCCGCTTCAGCGATTGCCATCCATCCCACACCAGGTACTTCCATCAGCAGCGGCAGGCCGATGAGCACCTTGCGCGATAGCCCGTTTTGATTGGCGAAAGCGCTTGCCGGCAGCTTCAGATACTCGCTTTCATACATGGTCCGGTAGTGCGGCAGCACCAGCGCATACGTAGTCGCATCCTTGCTGATGCGAAATTCCGTGTTCTCTCGCGCCAGGCGGAACTCACGCATCGCGTTCTGTTCCGGCACAACATAACGGAATGCTACCGCGTCATCGTATGCCCTGGCCTCAATCGCGAACTTCCTGCGTAAAGCGCGTGTCTCCTCGATCTCGAGGGTCAAAGTATTCGCGTGGCTGTGAACGGTACTGACCTTGCCGGTTACCAACCGGTAGGTCTCATCGACTTGCGACGGCGTCTGCTTCACGATCTGGACATCTGCTCCCAACGAGCGAGCGCCGGCGAATTCGAGCGCGAGAGCCGAGTTGTCAATCAGCGGCTTGCCGTCAAACGTGACCGAGTAAATCAGTTGATTTCCGCTTCCGGACTTTTCGGTAACAGTTCCAAACGCAATCGCGATTTGCCCATTGGGCGATTTGAGAACCGCGCTAAAGGGATCGGCTGCTGCTCCGGCCACGACCAACAGGAACAAGGGAAATAGGCTTTTCAGCATGCGAAAAGACTATATCAGCCAGCGGATTCATGCCGTCTGCCCTCTTCACCAGGTGTACGCGGCTACCATCTCCGGCATGGCAGGCGCATCGCCCACAACCTCGACGTGCAAGACAAACTCGAGGTTTTTCGTTGGCCAATTCGCGGGTAGCTTTCGCAGAATCGGAATCAGCGAGTCCGGTTCGGCCAGAATTCTGCCAGCCTCTTCCGTTCCGTACACGTTTAAGCCCGCGCCGACCATCATAAATCCGCCTGTCAGGGAATGAGGCAACCGGCAGACAAGGACGTAATCTTCGCCTGATCGCCCGTCGTCGGTCTTCGACTTGAGGGCCCACGCCCGTCCGGTCGAGGAATCCACGATGCAGGGTTTCTGGTTCTGATAAGTGAACCCGTATCGCATGTTCCTCGTGATTTCGGCCGTCCAGCGGTTCGTAAAAGCGCCAATTAGAATCGGCGTTGAGTCGCGAAGGTCGTTGAACTCCACCTTACTGGCCAAGCGAAGACGAGGATAGCGCGAGTGCTGGGCCAACAGCATCGCGAATCGAAGCACAGCCACTGTATCGCCAAAGCCCACGTACTGATCGATGACGGGAACCATGTCTGACCCGTCCAGCAATTGAGGGGGAACATTAATCGGACGCTCGAGAGGCAGGGCCGGACGACCGTTACGCTCGGTATCGAGACGGCTCGCCCGAGAAGAGGGATGGTAGACGATGGGGTGAGCCAGCACCAGAAGGATCGGCGCGTTACGATTCAACACAGGGTCCCAAAACACATCGAACTCGCTCGGCTTACTCCCCGCCAGCCTCCATGTCATCATCACGGACATTGCCGCAAGAAGGACAATTCCACCAATGAGAAGCAAAGTGCGCCTCCTCCGGGGCGCGGCCCGGACAGCGAGAACTGCTGGAGATGGCTCGGCTGGCGCAGGCTCGTGGAGGGCTCCAGCCATCGCGGACGAGTCGCCGCCCTCTTCGTTCAGGTAGTGAAAAAAGGGAACGTAAGATCCGGCCGGCAGATCGATCCGCACCTGATCGTGCATGCCTTCGGCAACATAATATTGCGCGAGCCGTTTCCGTACCTCACGTGCGCCGACACGTACTATGCTGTCGTCGGCCATATCGCTATCCGCATGCCGGCCGAAAACCTCGATGGCAAGCGTTCGTTCTTTGAGGATTTCGGCGGCTCCTTCAAGCGCCTTCTCCGACACATACCGCAGAAAGTCCTGGCATCGCTTGCTGCCCCGAAAGACCGTACTTCCAAGGATCAGATCCAGCTCACGCCGCACTTCGCGAGCATCGGGCACACCTGGTAAGACAAGCAAATTGGACCCCTTTGCCCTTCGCTGTTGCCTTTACTGAGTTGATTGTACATCTTCGTTAACGTAGGACTGGATCGAAGCGGGCGAGCAATCGGTCGGCGATCCAACCCTTTCACTTTAAATCACTTTCACGGGTGTATCACGGTGTTCTCCGTTGCCGCCGCAGGCTTTAAGGAGTTCAATACTTGTGCTCAGCAACGATACGGGCGCCGCCACGGGAGCCTACTACTGTTGTATCGTCTGCCAAGGAGATTGCTATGAGGGTCAAGGTCTCGCAGCTTGTCGGAATCGCGCACAACGCCACCCACCGGCTCTGCGCTCTCGCTGTTTTTATAACTTTGCTTATCGGCTGCGCCAGCCGCTCGATGGCGCAGACGCCAACCGGAACACTGCAGGGCACGGTAACCGATCCATCGGGAGGCGCTGTTCCGGGCGCCACAGTCACCATCACGAATAGCGGCACCAACGAAACCAGAAGTCTAACGACAGATGCCGCGGGCCGTTACGTTCAGCCATTCCTGACGCCGGGTATCTATACGGTATCCGTCGAAGGCAAGGGATTCCGCGCCGCCAAGGAAGAAGACATCAAAATAGATATCTCGCAAAACCGGTCGGTCAACTTTACGCTGGCTGTAGGTCAGATTTCCGAACAGGTCGAAGTTCAAGCGACCCAAGCTCCCCTCGACACTAATTCCGCGACTCTCGGCCAAGTGATTGGACAGCGCACAGTTGTCGACCTGCCGCTCAACGGAAGGAATCCCTTCAGTCTGGCGGAATTGGTTCCAACCGTTAGCAACGTTGGCGGGGCTTCGACCCCGCATATTGGAGGTTCCCGAAACGCGATCAATGAAGAACAACTAGACGGCGTCAGCAACATCCTGCCGGAGAACAACGTTGGCAACACGACGGCGGCCTATACGCCCATTGTCGATTCGGTGCAGGAATTTAGCGTTCAGACCAACTCATTAAACGCCGAGTACGGGCGCTTCGGCGGCGGCGTCATCAACCTTGTCACGAAATCGGGAACCAATCAATTTCATGGGTCGCTGTTCGACTTCACGCGCAACACGATCCTGAACGCCAACGATTTCTTCGCCAACAAAGCCGGTCAGCCCCGCGCCTCGACCGTAGACAATCAATATGGCGGCGTGATTGGCGGGCCGATTTGGATACCGAAAGTGTATGACGGCCACGACAAATCGTTCTTCTTCTTCGGATTCCAGGGTTACGATCAAACCAACGCCGCAAACGCGACCGACACCGTGCCGTTGCCGGCCTTTCGAACAGGCAATTTTTCAAGCCTGGGAAGCGTCATCTACGATCCGTTGACGGTTTCCTACAACGCAGCCACCGGCCAGTACGTGCGCCAGCCGTTTTCAGGAAACATCATCCCGGCCAGCCGGTTCGACCCGGTTGCGGTGAACGCGATGAGCTATTTTCCGCAACCGAACACCGGGGCTGCCGGCGCGCAAACCAACAACTTCGTAGCCGTAGGCAGTACGTTTAACAACAGCTACCAATGGGATAGCCGCCTCGATCACGATTTCAGCGAGAAGTGGCGTATGTTTTTCCGTTTGTCGCATAGCTGGGGATCGAACAATCAGCTCGAAGACTACGGCAATGCCGCTTCGCAAGGCGGAGGTGGCCCCACTGCGGGCGGAGCCTGGAGCGCCTCCATGGACCACACCATCACGTTTAGCCCGACACTGGTGGCCGATTTCCGTTATGGCTTAAGTCGGTCCTACGTAACTCGCAGTCCCTATGCTGCGGGCTTCGATCCCACGACGCTCGGCTTCCCTTCCTATCTCGCCCAAGAGGCCTCCGCGCGAGTCCTGGAATTCCCGCGTTTTGCGTTCTCAGACGGGGCCGGTCTGGGTAACACCGGCTATGTCGATCTGATCGAAAATCCGATGTCCCACAATGTCACGGGCAATCTGACAAAAATCGTCGGCAATCACTCGATCAAATTCGGCGGCGAGTGGCGCAAGCTGTTCATCAATTTCTCGCAGTATGGCTTCCCGGACGGCCAGTTCAATTTCGACCAAACCTGGACACAGCAGATTCTGAGCAGCGGCAACGGCACCGGTTCCCCGTATGCGTCGTTTCTGTTAGGCCTTGCCACTTCCGGCCAGATCACGCAGGAGCCGACAGCGGCGGATGCGAGTTCGTACATGGGCTGGTATGTTCAAGACGATTGGAAAGTCACTCCCAAGTTCACGCTCAATCTCGGTATCCGTTGGGAGGTGGAATTTCCACGCACCGAGCGCTATAACCGCCTGTCTTATTGGGATCCCAGTTTGCCCTCGCCGCTGCAGGGCCAAGTGCCGGCGAGCGCCTGTCTCTATTGCGGCGATCTGCTCGGGCAAATGGAGTTCGTTGGCCAACCTAACAGCAGGTATGGCCGCGCGCAAGGCCCAACGCAATGGAAGGGCTTTGGCCCGCGCGTGGGCTTCGCTTGGAATCCATATCAGAAGACGGTGGTTCGCTCCGGTTTCGGCATCTCGTATGCGCCGTCTGCCTTAGAAGCGTCGGGCACTTCGGGCGCGCAAGGTATGGAAGGCTTCACCGTGAACACGCAAATGCTGCCCACAACCAATAATCAACAAAGCGCATTTGCGACTCTCAGCAATCCGTTCCCCACGGGCTTCATTAATGTGCTCGGAGCCGCGGGCGGACCGGGAACCGACATCGGCAACGGCATTGGCGAATCCTTCTTCGACTCGTATCGCAACCCCTATTCCATCCAATGGAATTTCAATATTCAGCAACAATTGCCAGGGCAAATTACAGCCGAAGTGGGCTATCTCGGAAACCGTGGGCTGTTCCTGGTGAATGGCGAGACCAGCACGCCTTATACCCAGTTGCCGGCGAGCGATTTGGCCCTCGGCAATCAACTGAATTCCGTGGTCTCAAATCCGTTTTACGGCCTGATCACCACGCCGGGGTCGCCGCTGAGCGCGCAGACCATCACCTACAACCAATTGCTGCGGGCCTATCCGCAATATAACGGTGTAAGTAGCTTCCGGAAACCGACCGCCAACTCGATCTACCACGGCCTTATCGTCCGGCTCGATAAGCGCTTCTCGAACGGTCTCTCCTTCACGGTGGCGTTCACGGGCAGCAAGACGATGGATAACTCGGCCGCCGCTGTTTCCTATCTGGGACCAATCAGCGGAACCTATATCAACCAATACAACGGCGCCTTGGAATGGTCGGTCTCGCCACAGGACGTTTCCCGCAGCGTGGTATCGAGTTTTGTCTATGACCTGCCGTTTGGCAAGGGAAAGGCATTTGCAAATTCGGCTCCGCGCTTCGCAAATCTGTTGATCTCCGGTTGGCAAGTGAACGGTATTCTCACGTTTCAAGACGGCACGCCGATCGTCCTTGGTTCCGCGGTCAGCCAGACCGGCATCTTTGCCGGCAATCAACCTCCCGACAATACCGGTCACAGCGCCTCTATCTCCAATCCAACCATCAGTCAGTGGTTCAACACATCGGTGTTCTACCAGCCGCCTGCTTTTACTTTCGGCAACACCAGCCGCAGCCTACCAGATGTTCGCAACCCAGGCGTCGACAATGCCGACTTGTCGCTATTCAAGAACAACTATTTTGGCGGCTCGGAACGGTACAACCTGCAGTTCCGCATCGAGGCTTTCAACTCGATCAATCATCCGCAGTTCGGCTCCCCGAACACCAGTATTCAGGCCGGCAGCGCCTTCGGTACAATCACTTACGACGCCAATTCGAATCGCCAGGTGCAACTGGCTGTCAAGTTCCTCTGGTGACGATATCGCCGTCGGCTCTCAGCGGGCTGTGCCATCATACTATGCGTTAGTACTAAACGCACTCAGATGGCAATCGCTTCGATCAACCCCGCGACGGGGCAAACAATACGCGTTTACGAGCCGTTCAGCCCGCCCCTGGTGGAAGAAAAGCTAGCTCGGGCCTCGCAAACTTTCGAACAATGGCGCGAGACGCCGTTTTCCTTGCGCGCTGAAAAACTTGCGCGCGCCGCTGACATTTTAGAAACCCGGAAGCACGATCTGGGCGCGCTCATGACATCGGAGATGGGCAAGACGCTCGCCTCCGCCATCGCGGAAGCGGAAAAATGCGCGCTCGGGTGCCGCTATTATGCCGAACATGGCGAAAAACATTTGCGGCCCGAGGCATTCGCGACTAGCGCGTCAAAGAGCTTCGTCGTTTACCAGCCCCTGGGACCAGTTCTCGCCATCATGCCCTGGAACTTCCCCCTTTGGCAGGTATTCCGGTTCGCGGCCCCCGCATTGATGGCCGGAAATGTTGGTTTGCTCAAGCATGCTTCGAACGTCTCAGGCTGTGCTTTGGCAATCGAAGAAGTGCTGCATCAGGCCGGTTTCCCCGAAGGCGCATTTCAAACATTGTTGCTTGAGGCCGACCGCGTGGCGCCCCTGCTTCGGGACAATCGCATCGCCGCGGCGACGCTCACCGGAAGTGAACCGGCAGGCCGGTCGGTTGCTCAGACGGCGGGATCTCAAATCAAGAAGACGGTGCTCGAGCTTGGCGGAAGCGATCCGTTCATCGTCATGCCCTCGACCCCGCTCGACTCAACCGTCACCGCTGCCGTAAAGGCCAGGGTCATTAATAATGGACAATCGTGCATCGCGGCGAAACGATTCATCGTCGCCGATTCCATCTACGATGAGTTCGAGAGCACGTTCGTGAACCAGATGAAGGCGCTGCGCCTCGGCAATCCGATGGAGGAAAAAACAGATATTGGACCGCTGGCAACAGCTAAGATTCGCGATGAGCTTCATGCTCAAGTCGAAAGAGCCAGAACCGGCGGCGCGCGAATCCTTACCGGCGGGAAGTGCGTTGAGGGGCAGGGATATTATTATCAGCCAACTGTGCTGGCCGGCGTACCGCGCGACTCGGATGTATTTCACGAAGAACTCTTTGGACCAGTAGCCATGCTGTTTCGCGTGAAAGACATTGCTGAGGCGATCGATCTTGCGAATGATTCGCCGTTTGGCCTAGGCGCGAGCGTCTGGACGCAGGATGAAAATGAGCAACGCCAGGCGATCGAGCACATTGAAGCCGGGCAGGTTTTTATCAACGCGGCTGTGGCGTCCGACCCTCGCCTGCCTTTCGGCGGCGTGAAGCGCAGCGGATATGGGCGCGAACTGTCCGCACTCGGCATTCGCGAGTTTGTGAACGCAAAAACAGTGTGGATCAAGTGAAGGCGTTCCATGAACCGCCGGTCATTTCTACACGCCGCGGCAACAACCTGTCTGGCCTCTGCCGCGCGGCCGCAATCCAATGCCAAAACGCCGCAGCCTCTCCCTAAAGGAACCTATCACCGCGGCCGTATTGAAAACGACTACTCGCTTTTCCTTGTGGGCGAGAAAGAAGCTCTGGCGCAAAAACTCGCGGTCAGTTTTGGTGCGCGAAGTTCGGTTGTGGCAAAGGTCGAGAGCGTGTCACGATCTTTGAAGATTGGTGAAACAATCTCAGGTTGGCAACTGCTTACGGTCGCGGAAATCAATGGCACGGCGACCGCTGTATTTGAAAAGCATGTCACGCATCAAGGCATGATTGTCTATGTGACCGAGTCCGAAGGAGAAATTCTTCGGATCCCGAAACGCGTTGGACAACTCTCGAGCATCCGGCCCCGGCCCATAAACACTCCGCATGGAATCGCGTTTACGAGGCAGGTTCCGTATGTTCCCGGCCCTGACACACTGGGCGACTATATCCTGAACTCGGCTGAAGACCCTTGCTACGAGAACGTCGCGGCTCTAGGCGCGGAATACATTGGGTACACGCTCGTTGCCAATGAGCAAGCCGGCCCCCTGCGCTCACTGTTTCTCGAAGCAGACGGTAAGTCGCGGCAACTTTCTCCTCATCCCGAAGGGCAAGGATTATGGGCCCCCGATCTGGTCGATCCCGTATTCGATCCTTCTCAATTCGTTCCGGGCGAGAACCCGAGCCTATTTGAGTACAAGCCCGGTTGTAGCAAGCGGACATTGTTAGGCGGTTATTTGCCGGCTGCCGATATTGGTGTCTGGAATCCCGATGCCGACGCGGGTTATGAAGCAATCGTCCTGCTTCCGCCGGGAACAGACGCCCAGCCAATCGCGCGTGTCCGGTTTGTTGCTCCTTCAGCAATAGCCGTCGAGCATTATTGGAACACGTCGGCTGAAGGCTTCTTTTCTTCACTCGCCGGAGTAGCAAATCGCTGGATTCACTTCTTTGAAGACCGGATGCGGGTGGACATTCCCGATCAATGGCTGCTCGACGCGGCTAGGGCGGGAATCACGCTTTCACGCTGTAGCTATCGCGGACTCGAACCCACGTATCAAATTGGCGAAGGGGCCTACACCAAAATTCCTGAACGCAGCCACGCGCTCTTCCCTGTTGCCCACTACGAATTCGTCTGGGCGCATCAGCTCTGGAATCTCGATGATGAAGTCAGCGCTTATTTTCAGCACTATTTGGATCGCTACATCCTGCCAGATGGAAATTTCGTCTACAACACGCAGGATCAGGTGGAGGCGCCGCTGAATGCCGGGGTGTTTTTGTGGAACTCCGCGCGATCGTATGACTACGGGCGCAATCTCGAAAGCTTTCAAAAGCGGCTGCCGGTTCTCAGGCGCATGATCGAGTTCGTCCTGAAGCGCTACGAATACAGCAAGTCTGCGTTTGACGTGAACGACCCGCGCCACGGCCTGATTTGGGGCTCGCCAGAAGCGGATTTGGGCGATCCGGCGAACGATTTCCCGAATTCGCATCCATACTATTTTCAAAACGCGATTTGGACGTGGCGCGGATTGCATGAGCATGCCCGCTCGCTCGCGCTCGTGGCGCGCGAACACGACTTGCCGGAGTTAGCGGAAGAATTGAAGCGGATTGAAGCTGTCGCTGACGAGGTGCGAGGCCTGATTACGAAGTCGCTCGAAGTGACGCTGGCGGCGATGAATCCCGAAATGCGCCATGCCGGCATCACGCCTTTCACTCCGGACGATCTCCATCGCAGTCCCACCCATCTGACTAGCTACGAGAACCATCGCTTCATGATGGATTGGTTTACGGCTGACTGGGGCAACACCGCCCTCGACACGGGCCATTTCAAGCACCGCGAGATTGCGGGCGAGCAGATCATGGGCTTACACACAGACGGAGCCGTCTCGCGAACTTCAAATTTCATGGAGCACGGCACTCTCGCCGGACGCATCCGCGAGGAGGACTATCGCCCGTTTCTTTTGACGCTCTACTCGCTCGTTTGTTACGCCGCCGACTGCGGAAACCGTTATTCCCCCGAAGATGCCTACCTGCCCGGCGGCCATCCCGGCGAAGGCAACAAATATGCCTGGTCCGCTGTCGTGAACAGTGTCCTTCAACCAGCGCTCGGGCTTCGATGGCTATTGTGCTACGAAGAAAGCAACGCGGATATATGCCATCTGCAAAAGGCCGCGCCGAAGCATTGGTTCGCCAAAGACCGCGAGATTCGCGTGGAGGGCTGTCCCACCCGGTTCGGCAAGTTAAGCTGGCTCACTCGCTCGAGCGACGAGCAGGAATGGTCCGTCGCGCTCGATTTTTCAGCCGATTTTCGAGGCGATCTGGCAATCCACATCCACCCGCCCGATCGGCGTCGGCTCAAATCAACAACCGCCGGTTCACTCGCGCGCAACGTCATTACGCTCAAGCGCGCGGAGCTCGAAGGAAAATCGCACCTCGAAATCACCGCTCGTTAACCGAAGTTCGTCGCCAGGCCGGCTGGCTCGTACGCGGCTCGGCCGAGCGGCTGAATCCACGTTTTACTTCCGAGCCACGACCGCAAGGGAGTGGATTGCCGAGCTTAGGCTAATCTTGACGCTCGCGCTACCCTAGACTCTGCCCGTGAGTGAGGTGACCTATGCCCTGCGCCCCCGAAATACTGAAGAACATCCCGCTGTTCTCTCTCCTTGATGACGACGAGGCTGGCGTTCTCGCCGGACAGGTCGAATTCCGAAATTTTGCGAAATACCAACGTATTTACCGGATCGGCGAATCCAGTGATCGCGCCTACGTGCTCTGCTCAGGACGTGTTCAAGTCACTACTGTCGACGAAGATCAACAGGAGGTAGTTGTCGATGAACCAGGTCCCGGCGATTTCTTTGGTTTCGCCTCAATGATGGACCGAACGCCTCATCAGACCAGTGCGACGGCGCTCGAAGATTCCACCTGCATCGAGATCGACCGCCACGACATCCTCGTTCTGCTAGAACGTAAGCCGCACGCCGGCATGGATATGCTTGCAGTGTTAGGCCGTCAGTTTCATGCGTCGCAGCGGCTGGTTCGTCTTCGCGCTGCCCGCAATCCGAATGAGGTCATCGAGCAGGAAGCGACTCTCGGGGAGCGTGTGGCTGACGAGGTGGCGCGTTTCGGCGGCTCGTGGTCCTTCATCATCTCGTTCGGCGTAGCCATTGTTGTTTATTCTGCTCTCAATATCGCTTTAGGCCGCCGGGCCTGGGACCCGTACCCGTTTATATTGCTCAATTTGATTCTCTCGATGCTCGCCGCGATACAAGCCCCGGTCATTATGATGAGCCAGAATCGGCAGGATACAAAGGATCGCTTGCGCGGCGAGCTCGACTACGAGGTCAATCGCCGCTCGGAAACCGAAATCCAAGGTCTCGCACGAAAGCTGAATCTTCTTGACGACAAGATCGACGATGTAATCGAACTACTTCGCCGATAGGATGGAGTTATTCGCTCCGGACCGTGTACAGGGTTTCCGGACCGAATGCTTCTGAGTTATAGTCTTTTCGAGCAACCACCCGGAGCGAATCCCTTCCGCTCTCCAACTCCGGCAGAAGCCAATCGGCGTCCGCATGGCCAACAGTGTGCGACGAAAACACAAGAAAATCTCTATGCGCGGCCAGGAACGACTCGAATGGCAAAACTTTCAAAGGAAGAAACTTCGAGAACCAGATCATGTTCTCCTCATCGGTGAATAAATCCGGTACCGACCTCGCCCTTTGTTCATCGGCGGCATAGAACAGTTTGCTTTGCATGCACGGAGGCGCGTAGTGCTGGTACATGAAGAAGTCGTGCGGAGTCGCACCAAGCACAGCTAAGCCGCTTGCGCAAATATCAGTCATCCAGGGCTGAGAGCGCGCCTCGCGTATCAGACGCGAACCGAAGTGCCCGGTGCGAATCAGGCTGAGACTCCGATGTTGCGCTCCCACGGCATAAATCAGAAATAAACCAGCAATGACGTAGCCAACCGGAGGTCGACATGCGCCGAACCTAGCTGCTAATCCGATCAGCGCCAAGTCGACTCCTAAAATCACGGGCAGGACATACTTTGGTTGAAAAGTACCGAGGGGCAAGGCTCCGAGCACACCTACGAGAGGAAGAAAAACCAGGCCAAGCACGAGCACCCACTCCGGCCGTGTAAATCCATCTCGTTCGCACGCTTGCTGAGAGCTCTTTCCTGGCCACAGCTTTCGAATAACAATTGCAACGATTACCGTAATTACCATCAGGCCGAAGCCCTGTGCCTTTAACGGCGCGATGTAGGCCTGAGCCAGGTTGGCGAGCGTCGGATGCGACCAGAATCCGTGAGCATATCTGGCGCGCGCAGCGAGCATAGAGGGCAGCAGCAAGATAAGACTAAACGGAGCAGTAAGAAGCACGCCCCACACGCCCCTGTCAGCTCGGCGCGGACTCGCGCCAGTCCGGATCAACTCAGCTATCGCAAAAGGAACGAACAGGAATATTGCGAAGACATGCGACAGCACTGCAAACGCGAATGAAATCCACAGCCCGCTCAAGTTCAAGACTCGGCGCTCTCCTGAAGCCGCGCCTTGCCAGAAATACATCATCGCCGCGGCGCCAAACAAAAGCACTACGTAAGCTCTCATGGTAAGAGCAAACTCGCGAACCGGTATTCCAGCCAAAAACAACATCGCCGCTAGCGCATACCCCGTCGAATATCGCCGCCGCGCGAACCCGTAAACAAAACCGCACGCCGCAAGAAAGAAAGCAATGAAGATCAGCCTGTCTTTCAGGTCCGTGTCGCCAATCAACCCCATTGATCCCCGCAGTAAGAGCGCAGGTATAGGACTCGGTGTATCGAACCCTTCTGTAAAAAATGCCAATGTTTGTGCGACGCGCGGAAGATGGGCCGGCTCGTAAGTGGCCATCTCGTCGAACCACATCAGCACAGTCGATGCCTGCAGTAGAAGCAACAACGCAATCACACTCAGGGTCACCGGGAAGAGCAGGCGTAGCCACACTGCTCGAGTCTGTAATTTTTCGGTGGCCGTTGCTGCTGCATTTGGCGAAATCATCTGCCAGAATTATAAAGTACGGCTAGAACTTCGGTTCGGGTCCAACCGTGGAGTCGAAAGCCGGCAACCGTTCTATGACCCCACGGCTTGCGATCGTCATTCCGACTTACAACGAATCAGGTAACGTGCAAGCTTTGCTCGCGCGCATTGCTGAAACCTTACCGGAAATCAATTGGGAAGTTATCTTCGTCGACGACGATTCACCCGATGGAACGTCCCGGCTTATTCGAGACATTGCCTCGCGCGATGCCCGCGTGCGGCTCATTCAACGGATCGGACGGCGCGGTCTTGCCTCTGCATGCGTGGAAGGCATGTTGGCGACGAGCGCTCCCTACATTGCCGTCATGGATGCGGATTTACAGCATGATGAATCGGCGTTGCCTCGAATGCTTCAAAAAATCGAGGCCGAGTCGCTCGATGTTGTTGTAGCAAGCCGGCATGCCGGCGGAAGTATGGGCGATTTCGCGCGTCATCGCGTCTGGCTCAGCAATTTGGGCAAGAGACTTGCCTCCTTTGTCTGCCATGCGAACGTAAGCGATCCGATGAGCGGATTCTTCATGATTCGCGCGAGCTACTTGTACGAGGTTGTCCACCGCCTTTCGCAAAGTGGGTTCAAAATCCTGGTCGATTTACTCGCAAGCGCCAGGCGCCCGGTGAGATTAGGCGAAGTGCCATATATGTTCCGGTCGCGGCTCAGCGGTGAAAGCAAGCTGGACTCTTCCGTTCTGGCTTCCTACCTGTACCTGCTGGTCGACCAGATCGCTGGACGCTGGATACCGGTAAGCTTTGTTTTGTTTTGCCTGGTTGGCGCGACGGGCGTCGTACTTCACCTGGCTTTGTTGGCTACAGGGCTGCGCCTGGGCCTTACCTTCAATATGTCGCAGGTGCTTGGGACGTTCGTCGCCATGACCTACAACTATGTTGTAAACAACAACATCACGTTCATGCAGAGGAAGCGCAAAGGTTTTGCGTGGTTCACGGGCTTGCTCGCATGGTACGCGGCTTGTTCGATTGGAATCATATTCAACGTGCGAATCGCGGATTTGCTTCGCAGTCACGGTTTGGGATGGCTGATTGCCGGAATTGGTGGCTTGGCCATTGCCGCACTGTGGAATTATGCGCTGACAAGCGTCATCATCTGGCGGAGCAAAATCCGCACAGCGGACGAGCGGTCGAAACAGGAACTGGCTTGGGCCGACGCCAAACTGCGATAGCCGAACTTCAGCTCCATTAAGACGCTCCCTCACGCTCGCGGTTCAGAACCGCGCCCGTCAGCAAGCGATCTTCGCTTGCTCTACCCGTTCGAAAACATTTTCGATATATCGTTGTACAGCACGAAGACAACGATCATCATCAGGAAAACGAACCCAACCTTAAACACCGCCTCCTTAACCTGAAGGCTCATATCTCTCCGGATCACCATCTCGATAATGAGCATTAAGAGCGAGCCGCCATCGAGGATGGGGATCGGGAGCATGTTGAAGATAGCCAGGTTAATGCTGACTTCAGCCATTAGGCTGAAGAATACAATCGGGCCTGCGCTTGCGGCTTCCCCTGAAAGCCTGGCGATTCCAATCGGTCCGCTGAGCGTCCGGGGCGAAAGCTTCTGCTCGACAATGCTTCGAAGCGCCTCAAAAATCAGACTGCCATTGCTGACGTTATAACGGACTGACTCGACCAGTGCCTGATTCAGCGGCAAGCTCACGAGCCTTAACTTTGGCCCGGCGAGAACGCCAATCAACCACTGCCCGTGTGTTGCTGCATTGTTTTCCGGAGTGACAACCACGTGCAACAGTTTCTGATTGCGCGAAACAACTAATGATATGGGCGTTCCTTTCGAGCCCTGAATGACGCTCAGCAGTTTCGACATCGACCGCAGCTGCTGCCCATTGGCGCTGATAAGAACATCACCCGGTTTCAGGCCTGCCTTGTAGGCGTTCAGGTGCGGGTCGACTTCGCTAATAACTACATCGGCCTCAACCAGCCACCCGGCCATGCCCACTCCGTCTTTGGTCGGGGTGGGTGTGACTATCACCGGCAGCCGCTCGCCGTTACGTTCCACAACTACTTGCAACGGCCGGCCCGCATTCAACGCTTCTTTCGATTGAATATCCTGCCAAGTCGGATTAGCAATTCCCGCAATTTGAACGATCCGGTCTCCAGCCTGAAGCCCCGCTTGCGCCGCAGGCGAATGGGGAACAATCTCGCCAATCACCGGACTTTGGACAGATTCCTGTTTCGGAAATTCGCGCATAAACACGCCGGTCATGATCGCGAACGCCAACAGGATGTTCATCAAGGGACCGGCGAAGACAACCATCGCCCGCTGCCAGCGTGCCTTCGATTGAAAACTCTCCGGATCGGCCGCCCGGTCGTCGCCTGGCAGTTCGCCCAGCATCCTCACATATCCGCCGAATGGCACGGCGGAAACCCGAAAATCCGTCGCTCCACGACGCCAGCCGAACAAACGGGGGCCGAATCCGATGCTGAATGTTTCTACCCGGATACCGACCGCGATCGCAGCCCAATAATGACCCAGTTCATGAACTACGATCATGACTCCGAGTAGAACCAGGACCCACCATATGTCCTGAACAAAGGATGTTTGCCAAAAATGAGAAAACAGATTCACTTAAGTTCCTTGACCACGAGTGACCTCAAAATGTCCCTCGTGAAATCCCCCACTGGATTTGACGGCCGCTTTACCACGCGCGCTTCACGCCGTCTTTCTAGTTTCCCCCATTTTCGGCCCGCCCGGAACGCCCGAACGAGACCATGACGCGCCGGTACTGCTCGATGATTTGCCGGGCTAGGTCGCGGGACGAGCGGTCTACCTCCAGGACTTCGGCTATGCTGCGAGGATGGGATGAAACCTGGCGCTGTAAGGTCTCTTTCACTGTTTCCGCGATAGCCGGAAACGGGATTCGTCCGCCCAGAAAAGCCTCTACTGCCACTTCATCGGCGGCGTTCAGTGTACAGGTGGCCGAGCCACCCTGAGTTTGAGCCTCATACGCTAACTGTAAGAGACGAAACTTACTTAGATCGGGAGCAGCAAACGTCCAGGTTCGGCTTTGGTCCCAGTTTAGCCGGGGTACCGGAGCGCGATCCCGCTCTGGATACGTCATGGCATATTGGATAGGCATACGCATGTCCGTTGCCGAGATTTGGGCGATAATGCTGCCGTCACTATACTCGACCATCGCATGGACCGAAGATTGCGGATGGACAACGACCTCAACCTGATTTGGCTTTAGATCGAAAAGCCAGCATGCTTCGATGACCTCAAATCCCTTGTTCATCAGAGTTGCCGAATCGACCGTAATACGGCGCCCCATCTTCCAGGTCGGGTGGTTCAGAGCCTGCTCCGGCGTCACATCCCATAAATTATTCGCAGGAGTGTCCCGAAATGGCCCTCCCGACGCGGTTAATATCAAACGCACTACTTCACTGCTTGAACCAGCTCTCAGACATTGGTGGGCTCCGTTATGCTCGCTATCGACGGGAATCAGTTCCGCACCCGATTCCCGGACGGCCTTCATCACTAGATTTCCGCTCGCGACCAGTACCTCCTTGTTTGCTAATCCGACTCGTTTTCTGCTTCGGACCGCTTCATAGGTAGCCTCAAGCCCGGCAACTCCCACAATAGCCGACATCACGAAGTCTACTTCGGAGTCGGTAGCGGCCCGCACTCGCGCTTCAGGACCGGCGTCCAGCTCGGGCCAGCGCTGTGCCGGAATCTGCAGCTCACGCAGGCGCTCTCTTAGCAGGCTCAGCGCCTCCGCATCAGCGACCGCGACCACTTTAGGGCGAAATTCCAGAATTTGGGAGCAGAGAACATCCAGGTTCCGGCCCGCTACCAAAGCAAACACGGAAAACCGCTCACCGTGCTGGCGAACCACATCCAGGATATTAACGCCGATGGAACCCGTTGAGCCTAATATAGTTATATTCATCTACTGGGCCGTGAATATCCCTACTGGCAGAGATCGCCAGACA
Source organism: Bryobacteraceae bacterium (assembly GCA_049585195.1). GTDB lineage: Bacteria > Acidobacteriota > Terriglobia > Bryobacterales > Bryobacteraceae > KBS-96. The sequence goes on from JBAUZG010000182.1 coordinate 43,664, forward strand.
CTTCTGGACAAAAAATTTTGTTTTTTGTAGAGAAAACTCTTGCGCTCTCAAAATTCATATTCTAGTATTGGAAGTAAGCCAGGGAGGCAACTCCCACCAAAGCGAGACTAACCTCATAGAAAGACCCCTGAAGCAACACCTCCCTGGCGCCCGAAAGGGTCTTCTCGCAGCTTCAGTTTTTCACCTCAATTCCAGTAAGTTTCTCCATAGTTTTCACTGTTGAGCAAAAGTCTGAATCAGCATCGCCAGCCGAGATAGCTGCCTGAAACATTTGCTGCGTTACTGCGGTCATCGGAAGCGGCACGTCCAGATTGCGGGCAGTCTCGAGCGCCATCGTTACGTCCTTGTGCATCCACCGTGTGGAAAACTGCGTCGAGAAGTCGCGCCGAAAAATCTTGGGGGCTTTCGCGCTGATCAAACCGGACTTTGCGGCGCTATTATCCAGGATGTCGAACATCGTGCCTGGGTCGATGCCGCCTTTCGCCGCCAGAACGATGCCTTCGCTAAAGGCTTGCATTATGTTGGCGAGAATCAGGTTTTGCGTTAGTTTCGCCTGCAGCCCCATTCCCGATTCACCGCAGTAATAGAATTTCTTACCCATCAGATCGAGAATTGGCTTCGTTTTTTCAAAAACCTGCCTGCTTCCGCCAATCATGAATGTCAGCGTCCCACCTTCGGCTCCTGCCACTGACCCAGTACACGGCGCATCCAGATACTCGATACCGGCTCGCCGCAACTCGCGGCCAATATCTCTGCTACCCTCCGGCGAGATGGTTGACGCGTCCACGACGATCAAACCTTTTTTTGCCGAGCTGATCACTCCGTTCTCGCCCAGAAGCACGCTTCGCGACATGTCCGTTGTGCCCACACATAAGACGACGAGCTCGACCGCCTGAGCAAGCGATCGAGGATCTTTCGCGGCCGTCGCTCCATTTTCTTTCGCAAATTGTTCGGCCTTCGCTTTGTTGTTCGACCAGACGACGAGCTTCTTTCCGTCTTGAACCAGGTGCCGCGCCATGGGCGCACCCATGAGGCCCAGACCCATAAATCCAACCGTCTCAAACGCCATGTCCCTTTTAGAGTAACTCGCCTTCAGATACGGCTAGCGACGATAAACTGGGCTCGGAGGGCATTACCGTGTCCGAAATCAAACATCCGCCTGATCTACACCCTGAGACGGACGTACTCACCCGCGGCTTTGATCCCCGCCTTTCGGTTGGATCGGCAAGGCCGGCTGTGTTTCGCAGCTCGACTTACGTTTTCTCGAGCCCGGAAGAGGCGGAAAAGGCCTTCGACGTAATGGGCGGCCGCGCCCAGCTCCGGCCCGGAGAAAGTGTCGATCTGGTCTATTCCCGCTTCAACCATCCAAACGCCGAGATCCTTGAGGATCAGATCCTTCCCCTTGAACCGGGCGCACAGGCAGCGCTGGTGTTCAATTCGGGAATGGCTGCCATCATGACAGCTTTGCTCGCTGTGCTGAATCCCGGCGACAGCCTGGTCTATACGGTGCCAATTTATGGAGGCACGCAAACTCTCATCACCGATTTTCTCCATAAGTTCGGCATTAGCGGCGTGCCGGTACATGCGGGGCATACTTCGGAGCTCGACATGGCGATTCGGAACACGCCGAATCTCCGCGTGGTGCTCATCGAGACACCCGCGAACCCGACGGTCGTGATGACTGACATACGCCACGCGGCGGACACGGTCGAGCGCCGAAGCGCAGAGGACGAAAAACCAGTGGTGATGGTCGACAACACGTTCCTCGGACCCGCGTTCCAGCATCCTTTAAGACTTGGCGCCGACGTGGCACTCTACTCGGCGACGAAGTACTTGGGCGGATATAGCGACATCATAGGCGGCGTGGTTCTCTCTAGCGATACCGCGCTGATGCGCAAGATTCGGAGCAAGCGCAGTCTTTTCGGCAATATTCTTCAACCAGACGAGTGCTGGATTCTGAATACCCGCCTGCCAACGGTATATCTGCGCATGAATCGCCAGAGCAAAAGCGCGCAGCGTATCGCCGAGCGCCTGGCGGAACACCCAAAGATCGAGCGTGTCTATTACCCAACTCTATTTCAGGATCCAGAGCAGCTCAGAATTTATAGCGAGCAGTGCGACTTTCCCGGCGGACTTATCTCTCTCGATCTGAATGGTGGAAAACCCGCGGCCTTCGACTTCTTACGCAACCTGCGGCTCGCCCGCAACGCGGTTTCACTCGGCGGTGTCGAAACATTAGTGTGCCATCCGCGTACCACGACCCACTCGAGCTGGACGCGGCAGGATCTTGACGATGCAGGCATTGGACCTGGTCTGGTCCGCGTTTCGGTAGGCATCGAGGACTACAACGACCTGCTGCAGGATTTCGAGCAGGCACTCGAGAGTAACAAGGCCGCGCAGGCCCAGCCACTACAGTCTGAACGGGCGTAGGCGCGAGGCCTGCCTCGCCCGCTCCCTCACGCGCGGAAGAGCATCCGCCACGCCGTAACCGTGAGGGCATGTGTCACCATCGAGGCTCGCACGCTGCGGGCGCGTATATATGCGATCGTGTAAAACAAATGGGCGACAGTGGCAACCGCCGCAAAGCGCCAGTTGGGAAAATCTTTGTACCAAAGATGAGCGCAACCAACCAGCACGGCCGACCCAGCCACTGCGGTAATGGCCGCTTGCCCGCGATCGAGGAAGAGTTGGGTGATGACGCTTCGAAAAATGTCCTCGCTGAAGGCCACCACCCACAGGAATCCCAGAAAGTAGCCGGCCGCAAGCCCGGTCCATTCCCAAACCTCGAATCGCCTCGGAGAGAATGTGGCAAAGCGAAGCGCGATGGCAATGGCGCTCAACGGCAAGATAGCAATCAAGAATTGTAGAACCCCTTCGCGCCACTCGCGTAAACGGGGCCAGAAGCCCACCCCGCGCACCTCAAATCCGCGCTGCACGAGCAGAACCATGAGAGTCAGTCGAATCCACATAAGGTGACCCAGTATGCTGAGCTCGAAATGAGGGAGCGGACTTACGTAGAGCCAGGAGAACAGGCGAACCACGATTACGGCGGCTGCGATCGCAAGAAACGCTATATCGAGCGCGAGGCGGCGAGGAACAATGACCCACCAGAAACTAACAACAGCCGAAACCACACACAGGACCACGAACGAGTGACTCTCGAACGTCGCAGCCGTGAGCGATACAAGCAAGTAAGGGACGAGCGAACTCACCCACAGGGCAAGAGATTGAATCCAGGGTGGAGAGACGCGCGAAAAAACGGCTCGCGTCGATTCAAAACCAGCCCCAAGAAAGAAAATCGACTCGAACAGAAAGGCAGGCAATACGCCCGTCATGATCCAATGGGAGATAGGCGGCGACCGGTGCGAGTAAACAGCAGCGGCCGCGATCAGGCCTAACCAAGTCACGGACAGCGCGATGAGATATGGCCGCACAGGGCGAAACATCGCCCTCATCGTAGCATCGCTTCTCATTCTTCCCCGGTCGCGGCTCGTAGCAGGCGATCCTCCCGACCACCTTCTAAAGCGGATTGCGCAGCGGGAAGCGGAGAACGAGTACGCTCGAAACAACTATACCTATCGCCAAACCGTTGTCATCGAGGAATTCAGCGACCGCGGGCTCATAACCGGTGAATACCGCGAAGTTCGCGACATTACGTTCTCGCCCGAAAAGGGACGGTACGAAGAAATAGTTGAACAGCCGCGGAACACGATGAAACACATCAAGCTTACCGATGAAGACTTTGCGGACATCCGAAATATTCAACCGTTTCTCCTTACCAACGCTCAGGTTCCGCGGTACGAACTGAAGTACAAAGGCGAGGAGAAGATGGATGGCTTCGACTGCTTCGTTGTCTGGATTGAGCCTAAACAAATCCTCTCGACTCAACGATTCTTTCAAGGCGATCTATGGGTAAGGCAGAGCGACTTGACGGTCGTTCGAAGCGAGGGCCAGGCAGTGCCCCAGATCGAAACCCTAAAGGAACAAAACCTGTTTCCGCATTTCACAACCGTACGGCGCGAAGTGGATGGAAAATGGTTCTTTCCTTTCGAGACATTCGCCGATGATACTCTTTATTTCCGCTCAGGCCCTCAACGAATGCGAGTGACTATCCGGTATTCGAATTACAAGCGCTTCGGATCTGATTCGGTGATACGGTTCAGCCAACCCGATGATCACTGATTAGCCAATTCCTCAAAGTCTCCTCATACGGGGCTCGAGCTACGCCGCGCTCGGTGATGATGGCTGTCACATACCGGTTCGGCGTCACGTCAAAGGCGGGGTTTGCCGCGCCGATTCCCTCTGGCGCCAGCTGAACGCCCGCGACATGTGTCACCTCGGAGGCGGGACGCTCCTCGATAGGAATTTCACTGCCTGAAGCGAGCGACAGGTCAAGTGTAGAGATTGGCGCCGCGACATAGAACGGAATGTTGTTCTCCTTCGCGAGAACCGCAATGCTGTATGTTCCAATTTTGTTCGCCACGTCGCCGTTCGCCGCAATGCGGTCGGCGCCCACTACGACGCACCCGATGCGCCCGCTTTTTAAGAAATGCCCCGCCATGTTGTCGGTGATGACGGTCGCCGGAATTCTGTCCTGCTGAAGTTCCCAAGCAGTAAGGCGGGCGCCTTGAAGAAACGGCCGGGTTTCGCCCGCGAACACGTCGATGTTTTTACCGGATTCAACGGCGGCCCGAATCACGCCCAGCGCGGTTCCATATCCGGCTGTAGCCAGCGCACCGGCGTTGCAATGCGTCAAAACTGTCTTGCGATCTGGAATTAGGGGCGCCCCGTTGCGCCCGATGGCTTCATTGATTTGAATGTCTTCTTGCTTGATGAGCTGCGCTTCCGATATCAATCGCGCTCTGACCTGTTCAAGCTCAGATCCGCGCAACGACTCATACAGGCGCCTCATACGATCGATGGCCCAGAACAGGTTTACGGCGGTGGGGCGCGTTTTTGCGAGAGTCTCGCAGATGACAGGCATCTCGGCCTCTAAATTCCGGGCCTTCAATGCTCCGAGCGCAACGCCCATGGCTGCGGCAACGCCAATAGCCGGAGCGCCGCGAATCACCATCGTTCGAATCGCAGCGGCAACCTCGACGTAGGTGCCGCACGTCACATACACCGTCTCCCGCGGAAGCCGGGTCTGGTCGATCATGACCACGCCTTCGCGCGTCCACTCGATGGTCTCAATGGATCTTTTCAGTACTGGTTTAGCAGTCATTTTTGATGTTGCGTTCCAAATAGGGCGGCACAGAAAAATACAGTGTTAAAGCCGGCGTGCATATAAATCGCAGGCGCCAAGGATCGGCCCCAAACGCGTGCCCATCCAAAGCACGCACCTGCCACGCTTATCAGCACCACGTACTGCCAGGCTCCTGAATATTCCTTGGCGTGCAGCAAACCAAAAGCGGCCGCTGTTAAAAGGATACCGGGAAGGTTACCCAGGTCGCGGGTGAGCAGCGGCTGAACGAAACCTCGAAAAACGATCTCTTCGAAAACAGGTCCGAGAAGAATCGCAAATGCGCCAAATAAAATGAGCCACGCGGGCTGGTGAAGAAAGGGATCGAAAGGCGATTTGATCTGTGGCGTTCGCAGCCCAACGCCGAGCAACCCTACGGCAAGCGATAATAAGCAGCCGCCCAGGATGGCCTGCCACCCCGGTATCCGCGAAGGAGCCCAGCCCAACGACCGCCAAAGAGGACGGCCGTACTTAGCCTTAATGATCAGCCAGAGCACCGCGAAGAGCAAAAGGTAAAGAAGGAGTTGAGCTGGAAGCCCAATCAGTTGCACGTCGGGCGCGAGCAATGGTATTGAGTGGATCAGAACCGCAAGGCCCAGGGAGAGTAGAAACAGGGCTGCGACCGCCAAGCCGAAGAAGACTGCCAAGTCCAGGTATCCCCAAAAAGGCGCTTGACCATCGGATTGGGTCGAGAACGTAGAGACAGAAGAATTGTCTCCTGGATATTGATCGTTCAGGCTACTCTCTCCGCATTAAAAAATTTACGAAGAGCCGATGCCGTATGGCTCACGGGGCTACGCATCACGTATTCCGGCGTTCCCGCTGCAACCACCTCTCCGCCGGCCTCGCCACCCTCCGGCCCAAGATCGATAATATAGTCGGCAGTCTTAATCACATCGAGATTGTGCTCAATGACGAGCACAGTATTGCCAAGGTCGACGAGCCGCTGAAGCACGTTCAGAAGGTGCTTTACGTCTTCGAAGTGAAGTCCGGTTGTCGGCTCGTCCAGAATATAGAACGTCTTGCCTGTTTGCCGCTTGCTCAATTCTTTTGCGAGCTTGATACGTTGTGCTTCCCCGCCCGATAGTGTGGTCGACGACTGGCCTAAGTGAATATATCCTAGGCCCACGTCAACCAGCGTTTGCAATTTCGATTGGATTTGCGGCACATTGGCCAGTAGTTCCAGCGCATCCTCGACCGTTGCCTCGAGCAAATCCGCTATCGACGCGCCTTTGTACTTGACCTGAAGCGTTTCGAGATTGTAGCGCCGGCCGCGACAAACGTCGCAGGTGACGTAGACATCCGGCAGGAAGTTCATTTCAATTCGCTTCAGACCATCGCCCTGGCACGCTTCACAACGGCCGCCCTTTACGTTGAAGCTGAAGCGTCCGGCCTTGTATCCCCGTTCTCGCGACTCAGGAAGCATCGCATATAAATCGCGAATCGGCGTAAACACGCCAGTATAGGTCGCCGGATTCGAACGCGGCGTCCGGCCAATGGGAGACTGATCGATCTCAATGACCTTGTCGATGTTCTCGAGACCAAGAATTTCATCGTGCAATCCAGGTTCGGTTCGGGAACCATATATGTTCTTCGCTAGCGCCGGATAAAGCGTGTCGTTGACGAGGGTCGATTTGCCGCTACCCGACACGCCCGTGACGACAATCAACACGCCCAGCGGGAAGTCGATGTCAATATTTTTCAGATTATGATGCCGCGCGCCCTTGATCGTCAATTTCTGGCCGTTGCCAGACCGGCGTACCGGCGGTGTCTCAATCTGCTCTTCACCTGAGAGATAACGGCCCGTTATTGACGCGGGCGCCTGGGTGATTTGGCGAGGCGTTCCTTGTGCCATCACATGGCCGCCCAGCCTACCCGCCTTCGGGCCCAAGTCGATCACATAATCGGCCCGCTCGATGGTTTCAGCATCGTGCTCAACCACCAAAACCGTGTTGCCCAAGTCGCGCAATTGGTGAAGCGTGTTGAGCAAACGATCGTTATCGCGCGGATGCAGGCCAATGGACGGTTCGTCAAGCACATAAAGAACCCCGCGGAGCTTTGAACCGATCTGCGTTGCCAACCTGATCCGTTGCGCCTCGCCACCCGACAAACTCGCCGACGATCGCGCCAGACTGAGATAATCGAGACCGACTGCGCAAAGGAACTCCAGCCGGTCGGCGATTTCGTCGATGACTCGCCCGACGATTTGCGCCTCTCGGTCGGTGAGAGTCCAACCGCGGGCGGTTGTCAAAGCGCGCGAAATTGGCAGTTCGGTGAAGTCGGCAATCGACATGCCCTTGACTCGAACCGCGAGGCTCGAGGGCCTCAATCGCCTGCCGTTGCACGCTGGACAAACCGTAGCGGACATGAATTCCATCAGCCAGTCGCGATAGCCTTCGCTTGCCTGCTCAAAGCTCTCGTTCAGAATATTCAGAATGCCGGCGAACTGGCCGTTGCCCTCCAATAATACAGTTCGTGTTTTCTTCGAAAACGCATCGAACGGCGTGCTGAGATCGACGCCCAACATCTCCGCCGCTTCGCTCAGGCTGGCGAGCATATAGGATGAACTCGAGCCCGGTCCAAGCCCTCCGTCGAGCAACGGCTTCGAGGGATCGGAAATGACCTTTACTGGATCGAACGACCACTTGCTTCCCACTCCGTTGCAGATCTCGCATGCTCCGTACGGACTGTTAAACGAGAATGAGCGCGGCTCGAGTTCGGGGATGCTGGTACCATCGTTAGGACAAGCAAGCTTTTCGGAAAAAAGCCGCTCTTCGCCCCCAACCGTGGCGATGACAACTAATCCATCGGCGAGCTTCAATGCTGTTTGAATTGAATTCTCCAACCGCCGTTCGAGGCCCGGCTTCACTACCAGCCGGTCCACCACAACTTCGATGGTGTGATTCTTTCGCTTGTCGAGCTTGATGGGGTCATCAATATTGCGAAGGTCTCCGTCGATTCTCGCCTTGACAAACCCTTGTTTGCCGAGCTTCTCGATCTCCTTCTTAAACTCGCCCTTCCGTCCCCGCACAAACGGGGCGAGCACCATGATTCTCTCGTTCTGCCGCAGCGTCCAGATCTGGTCGAAAATCTGCGTTCGCGATTGGCGTGCGATTTCAGTTCCGCAAAGCGGGCAATGGGGAACGCCGATCGATGAGTAGAGAAGTCGCAAGTAGTCGTAGATTTCCGTGACCGTGCCAACCGTCGATCGCGGACTGCGAGCCGTCGTCCTCTGCTCTATCGAAATAGCCGGACTCAAACCGTCAATCGAATCGACATCCGGCCGTTCTAGTTGATCGAGAAACTGCCGGGCGTACGGCGAGAGCGTCTCAACGTATCGCCGCTGACCTTCGGCATAAATCGTGTCAAAGGCAAGCGAACTCTTCCCCGATCCGCTCAGGCCTGTAATCACGGTGAAACTGTTCCGAGGAATCTCAACGCTTACGTTTCTGAGATTGTGCTGCCGGGCCCCATGAACTCTGATGCTTTGAAGCATGCAAGGCTATTACTCTATTGTCGGATACTCGTCATCGCGCGACCGAGATCGAGCTGTCGAGCGTCTTTCCGCGCTCGACGGGACCGACCAGAATCACTGCGCCGGCTGGTTCGAGTGGCAGTGTGTCCGCTGCCCGCGTTCCATCGGATCGCCGGAATTGCGCCGATAGCTTAAGGTTGACAACTTTTGAATCGGGCGGATTCACAATCACAACTCCCCTAGCAAAACGCCTGCGGATCAGCCCCTGCCATTGCTCGCGCGGAGCGAGCGCATCGCCGAGCGCCACATCGAGGCCGGGCCACCAATTGTCCGGCTTCAGCCCTTGATCTCCGAAGGCATCCTTGCCGGATGAGATCAGAAAGAAAACGGATAGCGAGTACTCGGTCTTACCGCCCGTGCTGTCCATAATGACGCCGCGGCCGAGTTTATGGACGCCGTCGATGTAGTTCATGAACGCGTTAAGCGACCATTCTCCGTTACCACCCCTCAGACCGGAATCGTTTGCTCCCCTCTCGAGGTTGATCAAATCTGCGGAAGACACCTCCGCTTGAACCGATGGGTCGTTGATCCTGTCTTTTCCGCCCGCGAACCAGATCGCATTGTGCACAATTTCCATGTCTGGAAAAGTCTTGCGTATCTGCGCCGTAAAATCAGCCACATTCCTTTTCCAATCGTCGAACGTGATTTCAGACTTGGTCTTGAGATTGATGACTGTTTTGTGATTTTGAAAGGCATCGGTGACGCGGTACTCGAGGTTTACGTCATCCACAAAGAACCCCTTGTATCCAATCTGCCTCAGATGCCGGGCTGAATCGATCCAGTGCCGTCTAAACGCGGGGTCCGCTATGTTTCCGGCGTATTGGGGGCAGTGTCCATTGCCGCAGCCCCAAGGTATATATAAAGGTTCACCAGCCTCGTCTCGCAGTATCCATTCGGGATGCTTCCGGGCAAGGTCGCTGTCCACGTAAATTGCATAGAGATTGATATAGACCCACGCATTCGGGTCCCATGCCAAGCGGCTATCCCAGTAGGTCGAGTAAACCTCGATCCGCCACACTTGGGAGCGGAACCATGATTGCATATCGGGCGAAGGACTTTGCGTATATCGGTCCCAACTTCGATCGGTACGCACCACAAAACGCGCGACACCTGCGCTCGCGGTCTCTATGGTCGCTGCATTTAAACCGCAGGTCAAGGTGATCCAAAGAACGATAAGGCATTTGGCCATAAAGAAGTAACCGCTCCTAATTGGTTGTTTTCCCCAGTTGAGGAGATGCGGCGCCAATCCGCTTAGATTCTCTGTAGCACTCTTTACAAATTTTCGTGCACAACTGGTGAGAAAAATCCGAGACCTCTCACACTCTGTTGTACACTCTGGCGTTTTGGGGCTTACCGTCAGGCGTTTGACAATAGCACACACCTGTGTCCTCAGGCGTCAGGTCAGTGTACTCAAAACAAGGAGATCGAGATTTGAGAGCTATTCACAAACTGGCAGTAAACGTCTCTCTCACTTTGGCCACCGCCTTCGGTGCTTCGGCTCAGAACTCCGCGGGAAGCGTAAACTTCGCGATGCGGACTTCTGCCGCATTTGACGTCTATACAGATTCGCCCAATTCGAGCGAAATCTCATGGATGAATCAACATTTCTGGCGAATGCAAACTACGTCGCCTTACTTCGACTCGAGATTAAGCTGGTACCCCAATGCATGGGCCTACGATGACTTGTACGGAACTTACGTGGGCAACAACCCAACTGTTTCCGCGCACCCGGATTGGGTGCTCAAAGATCAATATGGTAATTGGTTGTATCTTCCATTTGCGTGTAATGGCAGCACCTGCTCCCAATACGCTCTCGATCCAGGCAACCCCGCGGTCCGAAGTTGGTGGATCAGTAATGTTGCCGCCCAGATGTCAAAAGGCTACAAAGGCGTCTGGATTGACGATGTAAATATGGACTGGCGCACGGGCGACGTGAATGGAAACACCGTGATCCCAATGGACCCGCGCACCGGCCAAGTAATGACTTACTCGGCGTGGCAAAGTTATATTGTCGGATTCGTCCAGGCCATACGATCGGCCTTACCAAACAAGGAAATTGTCCACAATTCTCTTTGGTTCGCTGGAGGTACGCAACGCGACTATAATCCATACGTAATCCAGCAGATTCAGGCCGCCGATTTCATCAACCTTGAGCGAGGGATCGACGACTCGGGCCTTACGGGGGGAACCGGCATATGGTCGGTAAATGCATTTCTAGACTTTATCGACCATGTGCATAGCTTAGGGAAAAATGTTGTATTTGATGACTACATATTCTCTGGCGACTATCAGACGGCAGGCTACTTCTTAGTGTCAACGGGCGGTGATGGACTCGGTAACGAGTCTGTAACCCCAAACAACTGGTGGTCCGGCTACGATGTTCAGCTAGGGAGCCCTCTTGGCCGCCGGTATAGCTGGAATGGTTTATGGCGGCGCGACTTCCAAAACGGAATGGTCCTTCTGAATGTGCCCAGCGCCCCTCAGGTCACCGTAACTTTACCATCGAGTTACCAACGCGACGATGGCTCCACGACGTCAACGGTTACACTCGGAGGTGCACAGGGGTCCGTTCTTATCGGGGCGACTACATCAGACAACAATGGCAATAGCCTGTCGGATGGCACGTATACGCTCACAAATCAATCTAGCGGATTAGTACTTGATGACCCGGCTTTCTCAACCACTAATGGCCAGCAGATCGTTCAGTGGAGCGGCAACGGCGGCACCGATCAGCAATGGCAATTCACGTCGAACGGCAGCGGCTATTACACTATTCAGAATGCGGCGAGCGGCCTGTATCTTACTTCGCCCAGCTCTGGAGGCGCTGGATTGCAACAGCAATCCAAGAATGGCGGAGATTCGCAATTGTGGAGCTTGAAATCCTTAGGTTCCGGCTATTTGATTCAGAATAAAGCGACAGGGTTGGTTATCGACGATCCGGCTTTCAGTTCCGCGCAGGGCACAGGGATCATTGTCTGGCCCAGCAACGGTGGCAGTAATCAAACCTGGACGATCCACTAGGAGAAGTCCATCATATCCGCTCGCTGGCGGTCGCGG
>JBAUZG010000183.1:0-1959 GCA_049585195.1 Bryobacteraceae bacterium
GATCCCCGCGCCCAGAGCGAACGCAAGAAGGGTTCTGATCAAACCCCAGAGCGCTTTTGCGATGTTCAAGGGCGCGCGCGTGTCTGGAACCACGCGCCGGTCGGGAAGAACGCATGGTGACGACAGACCCAAAGACGTAGGTGATTGGGTTGCGGCAATCTTCCGGGGCTCCCGTCCATGTGTTGAAAGATTCAGGGAAACAACGTCTGCACGCCGGAAGTGCAGTGGGTCAACCACGAGATGGGAAGAACACGAATGATCTCCGATTGGAGCAACAGCCGAATTCGTGGAAGTTGCCGCTTCAGCGCCTTCTTTCACAGCGGCTGACCGATCACTGACAGGCAAGACCCGCGCGTCGAATGGAAATTCCAGGAAGCAGAAATCTCCGTTAATACCCGACACGTCCCAAAAGAAGAATCCGGCATTTGATGGGCCGGTTTCGGAGGGAGATATGAGCAGGAATACGCAGCCTGGATTCTGGAACAAAGCCTCGGCAAGAGAGAGGTCTGATGGATTAAGGCACAGGCGATCTTTGTCATGCGTCCTAAAAAAACCGACCACGCGTAGATCGTCTGAAGAATTTTTCAAGCCGGCCAATGCGCCTTCTACTTCTACTGGCCGCGTTATCGAGAGCAGCTGAAACCCCGTGATTCTCGTCTCCCGTGGGACATCTATTCTGCCAAGTAAGAGCCCGCTTTTGGAGATAGCGCCGCTAAGAGATGGTGGTTCGTGTCCGAGGTAGTCTTCGATGCCGCGCACGACATCAAGGCTGACGTGAACCCGGACGGGCGCGCCGGGAACCGACCATGTGTAGAATTCCTGCCCATGATCGGCCAGATCCTCGCCCGCATCCGTACGGATTTCAGCTCTCGTCATACGCCTACTATTTTTAGAGACTGTCAAGCCTTTGCCCGAGCTTCAACCGGGCCATCTCGAGCGCACTCGGATCGTGGGTCCAGTGAATCCAGTCGCGCCAATGCATCATGCTATTTGGAGGGCCCAATCACCATATCCCCGCTACTTCAGCGAGGCTCGCTTGCAAGAACTCGGTTCGAAACCCGACGATTAAATCGTCGATCTAAGCTCCCCGACGCAGAAAATGGTCTGCGTGCTGTGCGCTCCCATTCACATTCGGCTGGGTCGCGCCAACCAATGACACTTGTTTGGATAGGAAGACATAGCTTCGATCGTCGCGATACTGTGGGCCTGAAAGCTCATCAGGCAGATTGTAAATTGGCTCCCCGTGCGGCTCATAGCCGCACTCGTCCAGCAGATCGAGGACTGCCCTGCGGCTTACGCCGCGATGTAGCTCAATCACGAGCTTCGGAGTGTGGGCCGTGAGAATAGATCTCATGCCCTTCAATACTTCTAGCTCCATTCCTTGAACGTCGATTTTCACGCCGTCTATCCGTTCCTCTTGGCCACAGATCTGCGGCCACAGCCAGTCTAGCCTGGAGACCAGAATGGTCTCCGTGGTATCACCTTGGTTGATGCTATCCACCATTCCGCCGTTCACCGCGAGAGTCCGTAGCTCGAGTTGGTCCGGTTCGCCCAGGCCCACCGGCAATACAGTTACTTCCGAAAACTCGTTCAAAGCCATCGTTTGCGCCAGGCAGCCACAGGTGCTTAACTTCGGCTCAAAGGCAAAAACACGCCCTTTCTTGCCGACTTGCCGTCGTAGCGCCAGCGCCGTATAGCCGTAGTTTGCGCCGATATCGAGCCAGGTTTCTCCCATGGTTACGTTTCGTTCGAACCAGGATATGAGCGGAGGTTCTGTCGTTCCGATCATCGCTGTGTGGTAATGTCGCCAGGAGGCCACAATCGATAGACCGCGCAGCGGCCCAGCCATAATGCGATGCCTCTTCAATTGCGAGGGCAACAGTTTTCGCACCCGCGCCTTCAAACCGCTGTTAGTCTTTCGGACGAGTTTGTCGATTTCTCCGAAAAATAACTCGCGAA
>JBAUZG010000184.1:0-28712 GCA_049585195.1 Bryobacteraceae bacterium
CGGCTCGGTCAATCATCTGAACTCACAGGGTTTGTTTCCGAGCCACGACCGCCAGGGAGTTCCGATGGGCCTGCGGTCCACCAAAGCTGATGAAAGACCGCAAGTCCGGAACCGAGCCGCGACCGCGAGGGAGCGGTCTTCCGCGTGTTTTTCAGAGGAGTGGGTGTGAACGAACTTCTGCCGGCGCCAGGCCGGGCAGGCCTAGGGCAGGCCCGGCCACTACAAAGCAGAAGCCCGTAAGCGGCTGTAGGGGGGCGAGGCCGGCCTCGCCAAGGCAAGATAGGTAAACTCTAGTACTAAACCGGGGGAACTCTTGACAATCGCGTTACCGGAGCCAAGGCCTTATACTTCTAGTTAAGTTTCGTCTGTTTTTTTGCTTACGGCTGCAAAATGAAGCGCTTAGGTACGCTGTCAGCTCGGCACTTCGAGATTCTGCACGCGATCGTGCAGAAGTATATCGACGCGGGCGAACCTGTGGCTTCGCGAACGATTGCCCGCCTCCATACCCTCAGCGCGGCTTCGATCCGCAACATGATGGTCGATCTCACAGAGGCCGGCTATCTTTGCCAGCCTCACACGTCAGCCGGACGGATACCGACGGACAAAGGATTCCAGAGTTATGCCCGCACGCTGGCAGGCAGCCGTATTGTACAGGCCGAGCTCAACCGCCTCCAGGCGGATCTGCAGCGTTCGCCGACCGTTGAGGACCGAATCGAGAGAACGTCGAAGCTGCTGACTGAGTTGACCCGTCAGTTGGGTATCGCGGCCGCTTTTCCGAGCCAGAATCAAAAGCTGGACCAAGTGGAACTGCTGCTGCTGCCCGACCGGCGCGTGCTGATCGTCGTGGTGACGGAAGACAAAGTGGTGCGGAATAAGGTCGTGGCGACAGACGATCACCTGACGCAGACTGAGCTAACGGCCATTCGCAACTACATCAATTTTCATTTCAGCGGATGGACATTGCCTAATATCCATCGCGAGCTCAAACGCCGATTTGACTTGGAAAGCGCGGCGTACGACGCGATATTGATGCGCGTCAATATGCTGTGTTCGAAGGGCTTCCTCGATCTGGGACTGGTCCCCCAAGTGCATTTCGATGGTGTTGGGAACCTGATTGGTCTCGATCTGCACCTGACCAGGGAACGAATGCGGGAATTGTTTAGTGCGCTCGAAGAGAAAAAGCGGATCTTGCAGTTGTTGGGGCGCTTTCTCGAACAGCCGCTTGGCGAACTCGGAATCCATGTCGGGCTGGCTGACGCACACCCCAGCATGAGCGAGCTGTCGCTGATTGGATTACGTCTCGAACTACCCAATGGCCTCGAGGCAAATGTCGCCGTTCTCGGACCGATGCGCATGAACTACGCCCGGGCGGTTTCCGCTGTTCTGCACGTCAGTCAGGCGTTCAAAAGCGCGACCATCTAGGATGGTCGAGAGACCAAATCAAGTTACAATAGAAGCACTAGGGTGTGCCCACACCCCTTCACCTCGCCCCCTTTTGTTTAGGCGAACTTTCAAAACGATTAGAGATTATGGAAACCGTGAACCCTACGGCGGAAACGCAAGCTTCGCCAGAACCGGAAGCCCCGCCAACATCCGACGTTGTACGCCCAGAGACGCCCATCCACAGCGACGCCGAGTACGAACAATTGGCGAAGGAGAAGGCTGAACTACAGGAACTCTTACAGCGTCGTCAGGCTGAATTTGATAACTACCGCCGCCGCGTCGAGCGTGAAAAAAAGGAAGTGTTCGAATACGCAAGCATGGATGTTGTCAAGAATCTGCTGCCGATTCTCGACGACTTCGAACGAGCGCTGAAGGTAGAAAGTGCCGATAAGGAATATGCGCGCGGCATGGATCTGATCCACAAGCGTTTGTATGCTCTGCTCCAAAAGCTGGGACTCGAACCGATCTCGACAGCAGGGGCCGCTTTCAATGCGCATTTGCACGATGCTGTCGATATGGCTGAGACAGATGAGCACCCGGACCAGACTATTCTTGATGAGTACGAACGCGGATACAATTTCAAAGGCCGCCTTCTGAGGCCCGCGCGGGTGAGAGTAGCCGTAAAGCGGTAGCAGCGGGTCGCCCGACCGAAGATAATACGAAACGATGAGCGTCGCGAAAAGAGACTATTATGAGGTCCTGGGAGTAGGCCGCGATTGCGACGACCAGTCGCTCAAGGGTGCCTACCGCAAGCTGGCGCTGCAATATCATCCCGACCGCAACCCCAATAACTCGGAGGCGGAGGAGAAGTTCAAGGAAGCCGCCGAAGCGTACAGCATCTTAAGCGATCCGCAAAAGAGAGCCGCCTATGACCGCTATGGACACCAAGCTGTCAATGGTACTGCGGGCGGGGGCTTTGACGAGACTACCTTTGCCGATTTCAGTGACATCCTAGGCGATCTTTTCGGGTTCGGGGACATCTTCGGCGGAGGTCGCCGGCGATCGAGACCACAACGGGGCGAAGATCTCCGTTACGATCTCGAGATCAGCTTCGAAGACGCAATGCGGGGACTCTCTGCCGACTTGCAAGTACCCAGGCTCGAAGCCTGCGCGCGTTGCCAAGGCTCGGGTGCGGAACCAAACGGCGGTCTGGTGAGGTGCGCGACCTGCAACGGCCGGGGCGAGGTTCTTTACCAGCAAAGTTTTCTCAGCATTCGCAAGACATGCCCGACCTGTAACGGGCGGGGACAAGTTATCCGGCAGGCGTGCCATCAGTGCCGCGGCGAAGGCTATTCGCGGGTCGAGAAAAAGCTACGCGTTAACATTCCGGCCGGTGTTGACACGGGCACGCGGCTCCGGCTCCAAAGCGAAGGCAATCCCGGACCGGCAGGCGCCCTGCCCGGCGATTTGTACGTTGTCATTAAAGTAACCGAGCACCCGATCTTCGAGCGCCGCGAAAACGATCTTCACTGTACACTTCCCATTAACATTGCCCAAGCCGCGCTTGGCGCCGATATCAACATCGAAACGTTCGACGGACCCCAGCCCATCAAAATTCCGGAGGGGACGCAATCGGGCGCTCACTTCCGCTTGCGCAATCTTGGCATTCCCGAAGTGAACGGCCGCGGGCGAGGCGACCTTTATGTCCACATCGATGTGCAGGTGCCAAAGAAGCTGACCAAGGAACAGCGAAGGCTGTTTGAACAGTTGCGAGATCTACTGCCGGTGGAAAACACGCCTCACCAGAAAAGCGTGTTCGAGAAAGTGCGCGATTTCTTCACGCAGTAAGTTCAAGCGGCCTGCACTTTTGGAGCAGATATCATCCGATCGATGGAAGCGCCGCCAGCGCCTTCGACCATCAGGTATACGGCCATAGCCAACACGAGCAGGTGAAACTCAAATCCTTCACCTTTTTGCGTCCCAGCCCAGTTCATGAAAAATCCGAATTGGTGGTGAACCAGGGAAATTGCAACAAGCATGTTCACGGAAATGCCAAACGCCGCAATCCGGGTGAGCAGCCCTAGTATCAAGCCTAGGCTGCCAAAGAACTCCGCAGCAATTGCCAGGAATGCGAACACAGCCGGAATGTGCATAGCCCCTGTGAAGAACCCCATGGTTCCACTGAAGCCATAGCCTCCAAACCACCCCAGCATCTTCTGCGCTCCATGAGCGAAGAATACAATTCCGAGCACAACGCGAAGAATCGTCGTCGCGTAGCTGTTATCGGTCGCGGTTATCGTACGAAGCATTCTTCGAATTCCCCCTTATTTACCGAGCGTTTCTGAGAACTCTGGTCCTCGGCTTGCCACGCAAGAAAATTTTCCGGCGCGAACCCCCGATTCATCCTTCTGCAACGTTCAATTGTTAAACGGGATGTCGGAGGATTTACTTGCTCAAGATAGCAGCAGCAGTCTCAACCGGCCTTTTGGCCCTGGCGCTCGCTTCGGCCGCGCAAGCGCAGGACGCATCTCAGGATTGGGGAAAAGGTCCGATCCGCCACGTCCTGCTGATTAGCATTGACGGCATGCATGCCGTCGATTACATGAATTGTTCGACGGGCATCGGCGCGGTCAATAACGGAGCGCCTTATTGTCCTGCTCTTGCGGCGCTCGGGCAGACCGGCGTCAACTACCTGAATACGTCGACTTCGAAGCCGTCCGATTCTTTCCCCGGATTAATGGCGATTGTTAGCGGCGGCTCACCTCGGACCTTCGGTGCGTTCTATGATGTGGCTTACGACCGATCTCTGGACCCGCCGGCGAAAACCACCGGAGACGGCGTGGCAGCGGGGACGTGCACGCCGAATGCGCCGCCTACCGGGTCTACCACTGAATTTGACGAAGGCATCGATATCGATCAGACGAAACTCAACGGCGGCGCCATGGGAGCATCGCTGACAGATGGTGGAATCGCCTCCATCGACTCGAGCCGCCTGGATCGCGATCCCAAGAACAACTGCTTGCCGGTATACCCGTGGAATTTCATCCGAACAAACACGATTTTCGGAGTGATTCATGCCGCCGGAGGCTATACGGCCTGGAGCGATAAACACCCGTCCTATTCATCGGTCGCGGGTAACAGCAACGGGAGTGCGTCGTTGGATGACTATTTTTCGCCAGAGATCAACTCCGTGGTCGTCAACTTGCCCGGCATTACCACGCCGACGGGTCTGTCGTGCTCCTCTATCCCTGATACATCGCAAACCGGTGCGTGGACCAACAGCTTCAAGAATATTCAATGCTATGACACCATCAAGGTCGACGCGATCCTGAACGAAATCGATGGCAAAACACACGATGGAAACCCGGCGAAAACACCCACTATCCTCGGAATGAATTTTCAGGCCGTGAGCGTCGGACAGAAGCTGATTGAAGCAAATGTGGGAACAGGCGGAATGAAGATGCTGCCGGCACGCCGTCCGAGGGGCTGCTTGGCGAAATTAAATTCGTCGACGCATCGATCGGCGCGACGGTGGCTGAGTTAAAAAAGCAGGGTCTGTATTCCTCCACGCTGATTGTGATCACGGCGAAGCACGGCCAATCGCCGATCGACCCAACTCGTTATTTGCCTATTCCGGGTCCTAACGGAAACAATGGCGAATCGCCAGCGACAATCATCGAGTCGTTTTTGCCGAACTCCGAATCTCCCGCTAACTCGAGCGGCATTGGACCGACCGAAGACGACGTTTCACTGCTATGGCTCGCGGATTCGAGCAACCTCGAAGCTGCGGTTTCGCTGATCGAGGCGAACGTCGCGAAGGCTGGCATCGGGCAGATCTATTATGGGCCAACGGTGGCACAGATGTTCAATCCTCCGGGGCTGCCTCCGGACGGCGACCCGCGCACGCCTGACATTGTAATTACGCCCAATGTTGGCGTTACGTACACGGGAAGCAGCACGAAATTATCCGAGCACGGCGGCTTTTCGCACGATGACACCAACGTGATCCTCTTGGTGTCTAATCCAAGCTTCCCGACCGCGACGATTACTTCGTCGGTAGAAACCGCTCAGGTAGCTCCAACCATCCTCGAGGCGCTGGGGCTTAATCCTTATAGCCTGGACGGGGTCCGCATCGCAGGCACTCCCGTTTTGCCGGGACTGCATTTCGGTTCGCACTAATCCAATTTACAGACGGGCGGATGTCTTTGAGGGCCTCCGTCCGGTCTCTGTAAATTCGGCAAGCTGAAGCCGGTCGGCTTCTTCTCTGGGTTTTACGCTAAAGGCTCTCCAAAAAGCATCCACAACCTGATTGGGCAAATGCTTGAAACGCGGCGAATCGGTCAAGCCGAAGATTTTTGCGTAGAGCAGCGGGCCGAGCAGAAGTATGACTGCTAGTTCCTGGTTCAAGTCAGGAACAAGTTGTCCGTTCTCGATGCCACGGGCGAGAATTTGCCTGAGTTCCTGCCGGGCTGGTTCGATCGCCATGGCCCGCCAGGTTTTGCCAAACGTCGGGTTGTGCGCCGAATAGGCAATCAGGTGGCGCATGAGCTGGCGATGTTTGTCCTCGCGCTCACGCGGCGGGTGGTAAGCCAGAGCGGCAACCAGATCGGCACGCGTATCGCCAGAATCAAAGCGCGGTCTTTCATTGAGACCGCACAAATGCACTAGCACTTCTAACAGCAAAGCTTCCTTGTCGGCCCAGTGCTTGTAAATCGTGGCCTTGCTGACGCCGGAGGTTTCCGCGATCGCATCCATGCTGGCACGGTCGATACCGCGTTCAGAGAATAGCTGAAAGGCTGCGTCTAAAACCTTCTGGTGCGCCTCGGGACTTCTTTGGCGTGGCATCGTTTAAAGCTGAATCTTCGAGAACATATAGCTGCCTATACCCAGAAATAGCGCGGCGACGGCGGAGAGAACGATGGCGTCGATCGCGACTCCGAAATGTGACATGCCGATGAGCGTGGTTCGAAGGCCGTCGACACCATAAGAAAGAGGATCGACACGGGTGATCGCGCTCAAAACCGGCGGGAGATTCGCCAGCGGAAAAAGCGCGCCCGACAAAAAGAAAATCGGCAGGACAAGAAAATTCATGATGAGCTGAAAGCCTTGCATGTCCTGCAGCGCGGATCCGATAGCGGTGCCGAGAGCGGCAAACACGATCGCTACCAGCGCCATAAACATAAAGGCAACCGGCAGGGCAGCCACCTTAACCGGACGAAAGCCGGCAATGAGACAAACAGCTACAACCAGCATGCCCTGGATCAGCGCGACTGTTGCGCCTCCTAATGTTTTTCCGGCCATAACTTGCATGCGGGGAACCGGTGCGACTAACGTCTCTTTGAGAAAGCCGAATTGCCGGTCCCACAGCAGAGCAATTCCTGAGAATGTGGCGGAGAAAAGTACAGTCATCGCAATCACGCCGGGCGCGACAAACTGAAGGTAACTCCCCTGCCCTGCTTTTCGAAATACCGGACCGAGGCCGAAGCCGAGCGCGAGCAGATACAGCAGCGGCTGACCAAGCGAGGCCACGATTTGAGCGCGAGACCGCGTATAGCGCCGCAACTCGCGCAGCCAGAGAATAAAAATTGCACTCATCTTCGGTTACTCCATAACTTTGCCACTTGGCGCATTTGATCGGCTGCGGTGGCCGTTTCGTCGCGAATCGTCGAGCCCGTCAGGTGAAGGAACGCTTCTTCAAGAGATTCGCTACCGGTCTGACTCTTCAGCTCGTGGGGCGTTCCCATGGCAATAATGCTGCCGTGGTCAATGACCGCGATACGATGGGCCACACGATCGGCCTCATCCATATAATGAGTCGTTAGAAAAACTGTGACGCCTTCGGTTTCGTTTAAGTGTTTGACATGCGTCCAAAGCTGGTTGCGGCTCTGCGGATCGAGACCGAGCGTCGGCTCGTCCAAGAACAGAATTTTGGGCGTGTGAAGGAAGCCGCGGGCAATTTCGAGCCGGCGCTTCATTCCTCCGGAAAACTGTTTCACACGATCGTTGCGGCGCTCCCACAATTCGAACAACTTCATTAGCAGTTCGGTACGTTCTATGCGAATTCTTCGCGGAACGTGATAGAGCACGCCGTGCAGCTCCATATTTTCGTAAGCCGTGAGTTCGCTGTCGAGACTGGGATCCTGAAACACGATGCCGAATCGCCGGCGGACGTGGTGCTGGTGTGTCCTCGGATCAAGGCCATCGACTTCGAGCGTTCCGGAGGTTGGCTTCAACAGCGTAGTGAGCATTTTGATAGTGGTGGTTTTCCCTGCCCCATTAGGGCCGAGAAAAGCGAATATCTCGCCATGTTCCACTTCAAAGGAAATATTCTTAACAGCGGTGAAATCGCCGAAGGTTTTAACGAGATTGTGGACCCGGATCATGGAAGACATCGGGCAGGCAGCTCCTGCTTTTAAGGTGAGTTCAATCTATACTAAACGGTTTGGTTTAGTTATGTCAAGCAAGTAATTCCGGGCAGAGCCGGGCGCGAGCTCACTGACCGTTCTGAAGCATTTCTGTGAGCACGCGGCCTTCGGAGCCGCTGGGCGTCTCGATCGAAAGCATGGTGGCGAGTGTGGGAGCGATGTCAATCGGGGAGACATTCGCGTCATAGTGGCCCGATTTGATGCCCGGGCCCATGAACAGAATGGGCACGTGCGTGTCGTAACCGTAAGGCGAGAAATGAGTGGTGCCACGCCCCGCGCCCGGCACTGCGTAAGGCTCGTAAGCGATCAGCAGATCGGGGCTGCGGCGAGGAAAGAATCCGTTGACAAATGCGGATGAGATAATGTCGCCGGCAATACCATTCTCCAGTTGGCTGCGATCGTACACTCTCGCCGCGTGAAGTTGTGGCGCGCTTAGGAGCGCGCGGCGGGCAATGCGATATACATCCGCGAGGTTAATGTGGCGTCCCTCGAGACTATCGAGGGTTGTCCAGTTCAGGTACACGCCGTTTTCGCCGCTCTGCTCGACCCAATCCGCGGGACCAAAATACCGGTCGAGCGCGCTCCTGACGATGCCGCCTGGGTCCGCGGAAACATAAGTTCCAGGCATATTGCGCTTCTCGTTCACGGTAGGAACCGGGGACACGCCGTGGTCGGCGGTAAGCACCACAATTGTGTTCTTCAGACCAACTTTCTCGTCGACGAGTTTCAACAGCTTGCCGATTTGATCGTCAACCCGAATTGCCATATCGCGAACCTCGGGCGCGTCAGGTCCAACTGCGTGGCCAACGTAGTCGTTCGAAGAGTAGGAGACGGTCAGCAGATCGGTCGTGCCGCGCTGGCCTAGTTTTTCGCCAACGATGGCCGCTTCGGCAAATCGCTCGATCAACTCGTTCCCCCACGGACTGGCAGGTATTTTGCTGAACTTCTCTGGCGAACCCGATGAGGAGCGAAACTTCCAGCTCGGAAAATCGGGCCAAGGTTTGTCGAGGTAAGCCTCGGCAAGATTTCTTCGATTGAATTGGGATGCCCATTCGGGGAGGCGGTCGCAGTAAAAGGTGCTCGTGACAAAGTTGCCAGAGCCAATATCGAACCAGAACGCAAGGTTGGCGCGGTGGCCTGAGGGAAGAATTGCGGCGCGGGCTTTGAGCGAGATGCCAATCACCTTAGACTCGCCGCTTACGTTCCGAAGTTCATCGCCCACGGTCGAGACGAGCAGACGCTTCGGCGAGGCCGGATCTTCGTCTGTGCATTTCGACCCTTGTCGCGGCTGATCGCCTCCCACAAGCTTGTAACTCCAGTCACACACGCTGGTGACTTGCTGCTTGGTTTGTCGGTCGTACCAGGCGTTCGACACAATGCCGCTAACGGCAGGCATAGCGCCCGTAAGAAAGATGCTGTGACCGACCGCGGTAACGGTGGGCGCCTGCAGATATCGCGCATTTGTGAAATCGGCGCCGTCTTTCAAAAGCAGGTCGAGGCCGCCGTGGTAGCCGGACCGGAAACGTGTCAGGTAATCGTAACGGAACTGATCGATCGCGATGGCGATGACGAGTTTTGGCCGCTGAGCAGCGAACATCACGCTCGCGTTAAGAGCAAGCAGACAAAGAGTCCCAAAGAGACGAATCGACATACGGCCTTACAGTAGCAGACCGTGGACAGGCTCGGTTCAGTTAGCCGCGGCAAGCCGGGCATGTTCAATTTCCGAGCCGGTTGACTCGTCGCGCCTTCTAGAATTGCTTCTTCGGCGGCGATGCCCGCCGGCATCGCCGCTACCTTGTGTGGCGAGCATGGCAGCGAGCCCAAAGTACCAGCCGCATGTGCCTAGCCGCGCAAACGGATAATCGACGAGGGCGTGTAGACAGAAGGCCAGCAGGCCGATTCCCCATACGGAGCGGAAGGCCGGACGGACACTCCAAACGATGAGAACAACCATGATGAGCGCGTAGGGGATGCCACCTTCGGCGGCCCACTCGAGATAGTCGTTATGAGCCTGGTTCACCCAGGTGCTGTCGTCGTACAGCGCGAACATTTTGTATACCGGCACGTAAGAGCCCAAGCCCCACCCCGTCAACGGCCGGGCTTCGATCATATGAAGGGACGATTGATTGATGAGGCGCCGGCTGGATAACTGGTCGGGCCTCTCCAATTTTTCGATCACCTGATGAAAGCCGGCGACGAACGTGAAGCCCGCGCTAAGAACAACCGCCAACCCTATAACGGGCAGCGAAACGCTACTACTTTTTTTGAACCAGGCAAGAAACAGGACCAGAACAAGCTCAACGAGAACAAGAATGGCGCCGGCACGGGACGAGCAAGCGACAACCGCGCCCACCTGCAGCGCCGAAAGAACGAGGTATGGGAGGCGAATTTCGCGATGGCGAACGCCTTCCCACAGAGTTATCGGAAGAGTTAGTTCGATGAATTGGGAAAAATTATTGTAGTAAGCAAACGTGCCGTAGACATCGGGAAAGCCGCTGTCGAAAATCCAGAAATACTTGCCGGTGTGCGACGCCTGTTCAAGAATGCTGAGCAGTGCTTCGAAACTGCCAATCATCGCGATGGCTTGGCGGAGTTGCTCGGCCATTCTCCATTTCCGCCACACCTGGCTGGCAAGCAGCGCGACCATTCCAGCGGCGAGCCAGAAAAGCGACTTGCCGAGGCCGTTTTGTACGATCTTCTGATCGGACCAGATGGTTTGACCTATGCCGTAAAGGCACATCAAGAAGGGACACAGGACAGGAAGATTGAAGTGAAGCTGCCTTTTCCAGGAAACGGCTAGATACGCAGCGGCGCTCAGGAACAACAAGCCGGAAACGATACGGATGGAGACGAAACTATAGTCTCCAATCACGAAAGAATAGGCGGCGAGCAGGGCGCAGAGCATCCACGCCGCAATTCGATCGAGCCGCGTTGCCCGTCCACGGTGGCCTCCGTCGAGGCATACGTCGCTCTGCATGTGCCCTTAACAAGTTAAGGTGGAAACTGACATGAAAACTCTCAGAAAAGAGCTATGGTTCGAGGTGCCGGCGCGGCGCGGATTCGTGAATATCACGGACGAAGTCGCTGCTTGTGTGCGTGAAAGTGAAGTCAAGGAGGGTTTGGTGCTGGTGAATGCGATGCACATTACAGCCTCTGTTTTTATCAACGACGACGAATCCGGCTTGCATCAGGATTACGATCGCTGGCTCGAAAAGCTCGCGCCTCATGAGCCGGTAGCCGGGTACCTGCACAACAGAACAGGTGAAGACAATGCTGACGCTCATATGAAGCGCCAAATCATGGGCCGTGAAGTGGTAGTGGCGATTACGAACGGGAAACTTGATTTCGGACCGTGGGAGCAGGTTTTTTACGGAGAGTTCGACGGGCGGAGGAAGAAGAGAGTCTTGATCAAGGTGATCGGGGAGTAGAGGCGCGAGAACGTTTGAAAATATTCAGATAAAATGAGGTTTGAGCACACCAAAAGCACCCTACAGTATTTGCGCCGTAAGCTATTTGAACACGGTTCCTCTCATATGGGGCATGCAGCACGGCCCACAGCAAGCGGAGGTCGAACTGAGCTTCGAGATTCCGTCAGCGTGCGCCGAAACCGTGGCGAAAGGAGGCGCGCAAGTGGGATTAGCGCCCGTGGCGGAGATTGCGCGGCAGCAGCTCGAGGTCGTACCCGGCTATGGCATTGCGTGCCACGGCGCGGTGCGGAGCATTCTGCTCATATCCCAAAAACCGATACGCGAAATCAAGTCGCTTGCCGCGGATTCTAGTTCGCGTACATCGGTCGAATTGGCGCGCGTGGTGCTGCGTGAAGTGTACGGCGCCGAGCCGGAATTTTTCGTGCGTCCTCCGGCGCTGGACTCAATGCTGGCTGAATGCGACGCGGCGCTGTTGATTGGCGACCCGGCTTTGAGAATCGATCCCTATAGCCTCAAATATGACGTGTTGGATTTGGGAGCGGAGTGGTACACACTAACTGGATTGCCGATGGTGTTTGCGCTATGGGCGGCTGCCCGGAGTGTTGCAAACCGGGAACATTTGCGCGAAGTGCTTCGCGGTTCCTACGAATTCGGGCATGCACATACAGGAGCAATTGCCGATTCCGAATGGCAGGCGCGTGGTATTACGCGCAGCTTGGCTCACGAGTATTTGACCCGCTACATTCACTACGAGATCGGCGACAGGGAGTGGCGAGGTCTCGAAGCTTTCCTGGAGCTCGCAGGGCTGCCCCAGGTAAGCGCGGCACTCGCTGAGACAAGATAATAGAACTACGATAGTAAGCATCATGATGACTCGCCAGCAAGCCATCGACCTGTTTTCGAGCAACGATCTTGTCGGACTCGGAATGGAGGCGGACGCAATCCGCCGAAAGCTTCATCCTGACGGCGTGGTGAGCTATATTATCGACCGCAACATCAACTACACAAACTTCTGCACAGAATACTGCAGCTTCTGCGCGTTTTACCGGCCCATGGGCCACAACGAAGGCTACATTCTTTCAAAAGAAACGATCTTCGATAAGATTCAGGAAACGCTGGATCTTGGCGGCACCGGCATACTGATGCAGGGTGGGCTGCATCCGGATTTAAAAGTCGAGTGGTATGAAGATCTGCTCCGATCGATCAAGCGGCGATTTAACATTTGGTGCCACTGTTTTTCTGCGCCCGAGATCGTTAACATCGCCGAGGTGAGCGGTTTGACGCTGCGCGATACAATTGCGCGCCTGCGTGACGCAGGACTCGATTCCATTCCAGGCGGCGGCGCTGAGATTTTGGACGCGGACGTGCGGCATCGCATTAGCCGTCTGAAATGTTCCGTTCAAGAATGGATTGACGTGCACCGGACGGCGCACTCTCTCGGGATGTCAACCACGGCCACGATGATGTTCGGGACCGGCGAAACGATTGAGCAGCGAATGAATCACTTCGAGATTGTGCGGCACATTCAA
This sequence comes from Bryobacteraceae bacterium, assembly GCA_049585195.1. Lineage (GTDB taxonomy): Bacteria > Acidobacteriota > Terriglobia > Bryobacterales > Bryobacteraceae > KBS-96. Next base: position 12,766 of record JBAUZG010000184.1, read on the forward strand.
GAAGACACCGGCGGATTCACCGCCTTCATTCCGTGGTTTTTCCAGCGAGAACACACCTCGCTTGGGCGTTTCGTAAAGGAAGAAGCGACAGCGGCGGAATATTTGAAGATGCTCGCGCTCTCCCGGATTTATCTCGACAACATCCCGAACATTCAAGCTTCGTGGGTGACGCCGGGACTTAAGGTCTGCCAGCTTGGGCTACGATTTGGCGGAAACGACGTGGGCAGCATCATGATTGAAGAAAACGTAGTTTCGGCAGCGGGCACGCATCACCGGGCGACGGAAGAACAGTTGCGAAGATTGATACGCGATGCGGGATTCGTGCCGAAGCAGCGCGACACGTTGTACCGGACTTATTTCCTGAATTGAATCTGCGGTTCAAGTCTCGTTGCGGCCGAGTTTTTGCATTTGGCCGGAGAGCCAGGCAGCAAACAGCGTTAGAGCCACAATCAGGAACAAAGCGTAACGCAGGCTGCTCAGCTGGGAAATGAATCCGATGCTGGGTGGTCCGAACAGGAACCCCAAATATCCGATGCCGCCGACCGTCGCGATGCCAGCGCCACGGCTCACGGAGGGGACGCGTCCTCCCGCGGCAAAGATTAGCGGAATGATAACGGAAAACCCAGCTCCTGACGCGGCAAAGCCTGGGAGAGCCCAATAGGGCGACGGCATTAACAAAGCGAGTGCGAGTCCGAGGGCCGCAACGAGAGCGCCGGTCCGAACGGTGCGCGCCGGGCCCAAGCGGGCAGTGATGGCGTCGCCGAGAAGCCGAAAGATAGCCATACCAGCCGAGAAAACGGCGTACCCCGTAGCGGCAAGCCCCTGGCCGGCTCGTAGTACCTGCTTCAAGTACACGGCGATCCAATCGGCCATTGCTCCCTCGGAAAGGAACATGCAGAAGCCCACCGCGCAGATGGCAAGCAGAACCGGCGGAATGGAGCGCAGTGGAAGACGATGCGCTACGCCTGCCTGCGGCTCGTGAATCTCGAGCATGAGCGGAGCGGTGAAAAGCGTGATGCACAGGCAGACAAGCGAGCCGCCCACCAAGTGCGGCGCTGGCTCGATGTGGTGCGCGGCGACCGCTCCGCCCAGGGCCGCGCCGATCATGCCGCCAATGCTGAACATGGCGTGAAAACGAGACATGGTGGGCTTTCCCAATGCGTTCTCGACCGCAACGCCCTGGGAATTCATAGCTACATCGTTGGCGCCGGCGGCGGCTCCATAAACCACCAACGCCAGGAACAAGGTGAACGCATTGAACGCGAGGCCGGGGAGAGTCAAAGCCAGACAAAAAGCAACGGCGGTCCAGTTTGTGATTTTGCTGCTTCCGTAGCGATGAAGCAGCCATCCGCAAACCGGGATGCCGGTGAGCGAGCCTATGGCGGCGCCCAACAGAGCTAGCCCCAAGGTGCCGTTGCTGAGATGAAGCGACGCTTGTATGGCAGGGATGCGCGAGAGCCACGTGGACGTGACAAGTCCGTGAACTAGGAAGCGGGCGACGACAGCCCACCAGGCACCGCTTAGGGGTTGCGTTTGGACTGCCGCCGCCGTGGGCCTATAGATTTCAGTTCCCTCTTTGATCATTATGGAGGTCCACGGCCGGTTCAGCAGCCACGCAGACGACACAAAACCATCGTCTGCGCCACCGGAGCTCTCCGCAAACTATTGGGTCAAGCGGGCCGAGGGCCCCGACGCGCAAAGAACGATGGTATCTGTCCGGGCCTTATCCCACTCCTGCAACGCAAAGCCATGAGCTTCGAAGAAGGCGCGAATCCGGGCCGCATCCCAGCCGAATATGTCCTCCAAGATCGGAATGAGCACGCTGAGGGCGTCGTCGCTCAAGATCGTTCGCTGCGCAATTTGAGTGATGTATTTGTTTTCCGAAACAGCAATGGTTAGTCCGTCAAGCCGGTTCACATGCAGCATGACATGGATATCGGAACTGCCGTCGCCGACATAGACAATTCGGTCATGACCTATCGGGAGCCGCGAGCGGATCTCATCCAGCACGGCTACTTTTCCATATCCGGCAGGGAGCCGGACAATGGATTGAATCTCGCCCGTTTGAGGGTCGTAGTTAAGCTTCGTCCCGTAAATATGGTCTTCCGGCACAATACCTTCGAGAGCTGACTGGATCACTGCTTCGGGAGCGGCCGAAACCACATAGAAAGAAAACGCGCGGCCATCAAGGTTCTTCAGCAGCTCGAGCAACCGGCTGATATTGGGTTTAAGTCTGATTCGCTTGCCGACTTCGACAAGGTCCTCTTTCCGCACGCGGCGGTACTCGGGGTCATGCAGAAGAAGGTACGTCAGTTCGCCCCCCTGCTGCACCAGATGAATATTTGATAATCCGGCAACACGCTCGTGAAAGCCGGAGACGCCTAGCAATTCGCTGAGGATGAAACCGGAATCATGAAAACTCAAGGTTTGATCGAAGTCGCTAACAAGCAGATAACGTTTTATAAGTTCTGTATTATTAGGCACTTATCACTACTTTCCTGTTATGAAACTTAATATGGATCGACTCTCAGGCAAGGAGAGTCCCTTATGCGGGTATGTCTGGTTAGATGCGTCGGAACCGCTGAGGTTGCAACGATAAGGCGCTGCGCTTAGGCGCCGTGGCGGGCCGCCATAGTTCGAGGCGCGTCCAGAGGGCCAGTGATGAGCCCCTGTTCGATCGCAAAGCGAGTGAGTTCTGCGGTCGAATGAAGATCGAGCCGCTCCATGATGCATTGGCGGTGAAATTCGGCCGTCCGCGGAGACAAACCGAGTTTTGAAGCGATTTCCTTTGCGGTTAGGCCTTCGGCAATTAGCTGAAGTACTGCAGTCTGGCGTGGCGTGAGGGCCAACACAGCGGAGTCGCCGTTGCGCTCGAGCGCTTCTTTCGCGGACGAGTCTAAAAACTTCTGCCCGCGGGCGACCGACTCGATTGCCGAGGCGAATTCAGCGTATGAGGCATGTTTAGAAATGAAGCCATAGCCGCCTGATCGCAGAGACTCTCGAACGAACCGCGCTGAGCAATCGCCCGAGATAAAGAGAATGCGAGCAGAAGAATCGCGTTCCAGGAGGCGTCGGGCGGCCTCAAAGCCGCCGAGTCCAGGCATGTTGATATCGACAAGATAGACATCAGGCTTGATTCCGACGCTCAGTTCAAGAAGTTCGGCGCCGTCGCGGGCCTTCCCTACCACTTGGAACGCCCCCTCACTGAGAAGTAGTAACGCTTCTAAAACCAGGGCGTGATCGTCGGCAATAACTATCTTGATTCGTTCCATTTGCTTCCTCTAAATCCAGCTTTATGTGAGTAACCTCAAACTGGAGACGCCAAAGGCCCCAATTCCCTTTCAAAGAATCCTCGAAATGTCACGAGTCAATTCTTTAACTGCGTGTGCTTCCAAACAGAGACAGGCGCTACAACTTTTGAGCGGCGGCCCGGTCGATAAACCAAAGTGCTTTTAGCGAGCCTCTAGTGCCTAGCTGACACGGATAGCGGAACGGGTCCTCAGGCCCACGAAGAACTTGAAAAAGTGGCTCGGCTTTATCGTCGCCGGCTGCCAAAACCACGGTTTTCCGCGCGGCGAGCAACACGGCCGGAAGGAGGGTGATTCTGTGCATTTTCAATTTTTGAACGTAGACAGGCGCCGCTATGCCCTCGCGGTCACCTATTAACGGTTCGCCCGGGAACAGGCTGGCTGTGTGAGCGTCAGGTCCCAAACCGCGGTGAATTACGTCGAAGACCGGAATCTGGCCATTTGACAGGTTCAAGGAAGCGCGAATGTCTCGGACGTATTCCTCGGCCGCTTCCCCCGGATCGAGCTCGCCCTTGACGCGGTGAATATTCTCTGCAGGAATTTTTGCCGGTTTCAAAAAGGTCTCGGCTGCCAGCTTGTAGTTACTCTGGGAATCGGACGGCGGCACGCATCGCTCATCCACCCAGAAGATGTGCACTTTCGCCCACGGGAAGGGGGTTCGGCCCAGAGTTTCAAACATCATTTTAGGCGTTGACCCCCCCGAAATGGCGATGCGCGCCAAGTCGGCCGAGGCGAGAAGATCTCGCAGGTCCTCGAGAATCCGGGCCGCGCATGCGTTGGCGGCGGCCTGAGCACTTTCAGCTATTTCCAAGACTTCATGCGTCATGAGCGATACGACTCGTCCATACGATCGAAGGCTGCATCGAAAACCGGGTCTTGGCCGAGGACTGTCAATTCCTCATGCATCAGTTCATAGAACGAAGAGCCGGCAAGACTGACACGCTGTTCCTGATCGCCCACTCGAAGCTTTAAGCAAGTTGGACCTGTGCGCGAGAGATCGATAACCTGTTCGCCTGCCAGAGTTACGCGCGTCAGGCCCGATTCGACTCCGTCTTCGGGGTGAAAACTGGATTTCGCTGTTATGCCTTGCCGAAGCCACCCCGCGAGATAGAGAGCGGAAGCAGGCGCACTTCCTCCCGAATACGTAATTTCGATGGAACTGAAGCTCGATGGCTTCAGCAGCGCCGGATTTTCGTCAAACACCGTTGCAATGGTTTCGCGCCATGGAGTGGTGCGCGTCCATTCGAGATCGCCAATCAGATGCCCGGCCGATTTCCATTCGCGGAGCACAGTAAAGGCCTGCTTTAGATCAGCGCCCCGTGTGTCGACGATAATTTTCGTGGCCAGTCCCAACACCGGCGCAAGGCTGGAGTGGCGGCTCGCCACAGCGGAAGTCTGCAGGGCAGACCTCATCCTGCACCACACAACTACGGGAAGATCGGGCACGACAATGCCTAGCACCGTAGGCCCCACGTCGGGCCAGCGGTCGGGGTGAGCGGCGACTTCAATCTGCTCGCAACAAATCTGTTGCGCTTTCCCGAAAGGCTTCCAGCATTGCGCGAAAACTCGTGCCGAGAGACCATTATCCGCATTTCGATCGGACCGCAACACAATGGCGCGGCTGGGATGCGCATGCATCAATTCGACTAAGATCTGGCTGACGCTGCCGCTTTCTTCGTCCTCCTCGTCGGTGACCACAATCAGAGTCATGGCGCACGCGCGCAGGACTGTTGGCTTGCCCTGATGGCGTTCCTCCTCCCCAAGCGAGGTCCAGACTTCGCCCAGCGCTCGAAGAATTTTCTCGGGTTGCGCGGAAATAAGGCTGCTGCTCATGGAATTCTCCAGGCGTGTCCCTGCCTCGCCAGCATATCGTCGGAGGCTTTCGGCCCCCAGGTGCCGGCTTCGTAGTTGGGAAAATCAAACTTGGTGCTTTGCCACACTTCCAGGACCGGCTCGACCACTTGCCAGCTTGCTTCAACCATGTCTTGCCGGGTGTATAGAGTTGCATCCCCGGCCATCGCGTCAACCAGCAGCGTCTCATAAGCGGTTGGCGTGCGCTCGCCAAAGCTCGATCCGTAGTTAAAATCCATGGATACGGGTCGGACGCGCATGCCGCTTCCTGGGCTCTTGGAAAGAAAGCGAAGAGAGATGCCCTCTTCCGGTTGTATGCGGAGCACCATCAAATTGGGTCGGGGCGAGCGAGGCCCCAGCCGCGTCTCCTGCTGAAACATCGCCAGCGGCGGGGCATTGAATTGGATCGCTATATCGGTAACGCGCTTGGGAAGACGTTTTCCGCTCCGAATATAGAAAGGAACACCCGCCCAGCGCCAGTTATCGACGAAGAAAGTCGCGGCGGCATAGGTGTCGGTTTGAGCGCGAGGATCTACGCCCTCCTCCTGCCGAAATCCGGGAAGATCCTGTCCACCAACCTTCGCGGGCCCGTATTGACCGGAAACCGAGTACAGAGGTACCTCGTCGCGTTTCATCACTCTTATCGCCCGCAAGAGTTTAGCTCGTTCGTCGCGAACGTTATCGGCATCGAAGAACGAAGGCGGTTCCATCGTGACAGTGGCCATCACCTGAAGCAGGTGATTCTGGATCATGTCTCGAAGCGCGCCCGCCTCTTGATAATACGCGCCCCGACCCTCGACGCCAATCGATTCCGCAGCTGTGATTTGAACATTGTTGACGTAGCGCCGATTCCATAACGGTTCGAAGATGCCATTGCCGAAGCGGAAAGCGAGGATGTTCTGCACGGTCTCTTTTCCGAGGTAATGATCGATTCGATAAACGTCTTTCTCCGCGAACACCTCGTGGATTTGGTCACTGAGCTCTCTGGCGCTCGTAAGATCGTGGCCAAACGGTTTCTCGACAACGAGGCGGCGCCAGCCCTTGCCCTTGTTTAGGCCCGCGGCGCCCAGGCACGAGGCAACTGTCGCGTAATAGCTAGGCTGTGTCGATAGGTAATAAAGAACATTGCCCTTGGTCTGATGGGTGGTCTCAATCTCCGAAAGCTTTACGCAAATCGCCTGATAGCATTTCGGGTCTTTCAAGTCTCCGGCAACGTAATACAGCGATTGTTCAAAGGAGCGCCACACGGACTCATCAAACGGTGAATCTTCGATGAATTTTTGGACTGAGTCCTTCATCTTCTCCCTGAACTCGTCGTCCGGCATGTAGGTCCGGGAATTGCCGATCACGGCGAAGCTTTGCGGGATGCGCCGCTCGTAGGCCAGCCGGTAGAGCGCGGGGACGAGTTTCCGTTTGGTGAGGTCGCCATTGGCGCCGAAAATAACTATGGCGCACGGGGGCACTCGCCTTTCAAAGCGCAGAGGATCTTGGAAGGGATGCGCGTCGGCCATGGTCACAACATATCATCCGGGAACAAGCCGGACTGCCGCGGCACGGACGGGGAATCTCAGGACTTGCCGGCGTGGTCGCCGTATTCCCAGTCATAAGGGACGCCGGTGTTTCCAAGGATGAACCCGACCAGCTCGGAGAATCCAGCCTCGGAACGAACGTCATTCGACAGGATGACGACGCATCGCTGTGTGACCTCGATGCAGACCATCGTATTGGCAGTCTGGCCATCATGGCCGCCTTTGTAGAAGCCGTGGCCCTGCGGGCCGTCGAAGACGACGACACCCAGGCCAGCATATAGATCTTTTCGTCGCTGGTCCATCGGCAGTTCGGGACCAAACGTGGGGAACTGATGGGCGGTGGTGATATGCAGCTGCGGCTTCGTCATCTCGGCGCGCGACGCCGCACTCAGGCCATCGCCGCGTACCAGGGCAGAGACGAATTTCGGCAGGTCCGAAATCGTGGTGTCCATCGAACCCGCCGCACGAACCTTGCTTCTCTGGTCGTGTTCCTGCGGCTGGCCATGATCGTTCCAGCCATCGGCGAGATTAGCAGCGAAATCGTCGCGCCACACCAGGCTTGTGCGGGTCATGCCCAGCCGGTCGAAATTGGCTTTGGTCAAATTGCCGGCATCGAGCCCCAGCCCCTGGGCCTTGCGGCCGTGTTCGATGACGAATTGCAGGAGGATGATGCCTTCGCCCGAATAGCTATACCGCGTGCCTGGGTCGAAATGGATGCGCAGCTTCTGGTCAGGTTCGATGAACCAGAAATTATTGAAGCCCGTCGAATGGGTCAGGCACATGCGCGGCGTGATTTTTTTCCAGCGCGGATCGTCGGCGAGATCCTTGTACGGCCCGTATTTGTCCGGGTAGACCGGATCGGGACCATATGCCGGAAGCGGCTTGTCGAGATCGTCCTTGATGGGAATGTCGAGTTTGAGCTTGCCCTGATCGACCAGTTGCATCACAGTGTAGGCGAACACCGTCTTGGTCAGCGAAGCGCCATACATGACAGTGTTCATCGTTAGAGGATCGCCTTTAGCGTTTCGCACGCCATAGGCATGGACATAGGCGAGCTTGCCATGATCGATGACCGCAATGGTCATGCCTTTGGCGCGGGTTGCCGTCATGATCTTATTCACTTCGGCGTCGATGGCTGCGCCGCCCGGTATCGTTTGCGCGACAGCCGCGACGGGAACGCACAACGCGAAAAGGCTCAGGCACAACACGCGCATTTCGACTCCTTGATATCGATTATTCTTGGCTTAGCCTAACATCCAGATAGCTTGTAGCCGAACTACAAAAACCCAACTGGCCCTTGGCGTGAGCCGATTCGGTAGCTTATACTTATAGCAGTTCCATTTCGCCCTCATGCCAGCTCTCCTTCTTATCGGCGGCATTATTCGAGCGGGTATTCGAAGCCCCGCTTGAGAGCTTTTGGATTATCGTTTCTAGACAAAAGCCATCAGCGGGGCCATAGATCCTGTTGATGGCTTTTTCGTTGAGTGATAGCTGTCTGAGTTAGACACAATTGGATTTCTATGAAGATTTTCACCTTCGATACAACGCTTCGGGACGGCACGCAGGGCGAGGCCGTTTCTTTCTCAGTTGACGACAAGCTTCTCATTGCGGCGAAACTTGACGAATTTGGAATCGACTACATCGAAGGCGGTTGGCCGGGGTCGAATCCTAAAGACAAGGAGTTCTTTTCGCGCGCCAAGAGCTTGAAGTTCAAACATGCCAGGCTAACTGCGTTCGGCGCGACGCGTTCCGCCAAGAATGCCGTGGAGTTGGATGCTAATATAGCCGCCCTCATTGCCTCCGAAACTCCGGCGGTATCGATCTTTGGAAAAACGTGGGACTTTCACGTTCATCGCGCGTTGGGAATCACCGAAGAGGAAAATCTGACGCTGATTTCCGATACTGTGGGCTACTTAAAAGCGCACGGTCGCGAAGTGATCTACGACGCGGAGCACTTTTTCGACGGCTACGCTGCGAATCCCGATTTTGCGTTGCGAACCTTGGAAGCGGCCAAGCGCGCCGGAGCTGATGTTTTGTGTTTGTGCGACACCAATGGAGGTACGTTACCCACCCGTCTCCAGGAAGCAATTTTCGAGGTTCGGAAGCGCTTTGATGGAATTCTCGGCATTCACACACACAACGATTCGGGCGTTGCGGTAGCGAACACGCTCGTCGCTGTCGAAGCCGGCGCAACGCATGTGCAGGGCTGCGTGAACGGATACGGTGAACGCTGCGGCAATGCCAATATGTGCTCGATCCTGGCGAACCTCGAATTGAAACTAGGCCATACGACGGTGGGCCGGGAGAATCTCGAGAATCTAACGGGCCTGGCCCGTTACGTCGCCGAGCTCGCCAACCTGCCCCTCCGCCGCGATCAACCGTTTGTCGGCCAAAGCGCATTTGCTCACAAGGGTGGAATTCATGTGAGCGCAGTACTGAAAGATTCCTCTACTTATGAGCACATTCGTCCAGAAATGGTAGGCAACCGGCAACGTGTTCTATTGAGCGACCTCTCGGGGCGCGGCAACGTCACTTACAAACTGAAACAACATGGGTTGGCCGACCGGTTAGATCCGGAAGCGAGAGGCGAACTCCTGAGCCGGATTAAGCAGATGGAGTATCAAGGCTACGATTTTGAAGCAGCCGAAGGAACGTTCGAGCTATTAGTTCGTGAAGCGGCGAATCCGGCATTTCATCCTTTCGATGTTGTCAGCTACGAAGTAAACACAAAGTACGCGTCGGGCAATGAAACGGTCACAACTGCAAGCGTTGTGCTGAGGGTTGAAGGCGATCCTCAATCGGCTACTGCAATCGGGCAAGGTCCTGTACACGCTCTCGATGTGTGCCTCCGGCAATGCCTGGCTTCGCGGTACCCCGCCATTTCCGACGTGCGCCTGGTCGACTACAAAGTACGGGTGCTGGGCGTAAAGGGTGGAACCGAGTCCAAGGTTCGCGTACTGGTCGAGTGGTCCGACCATAAGCGAAGCTGGGCTACGGTGGGTATCTCGGATAACGTGATCGCGGCGAGCTGGCATGCTCTCGTTGATGCACTTCGGCTCGAAGTATTCCGGCTGCACGAGAAAAGCGAGGCGCCGAATGAGCTGATTGAAGATTATAGCTGGGGCGTATAAACGCTCCAAGGGCATTCTTAGCCGCACGATTCCCTTCTCTGCTTTCACCTTTTTTTCAGGTTCCACTGCTTCAATGAAATAGAACGGTGAGCGGAATACAGGTGTTGTGCAAAAGGGTTGAATTCACCTTACTTGCCTTGGCTGCTTGGTGGACGCCGCATCTTCCGGCGCAGTCAACCACAAACCCGGCCAGGACCGATGGCGCTGAATCTATCACGATTAATATAGAAGACGCGCTGTCTCGCGCCGCGAAATACGGAACCCAAATTCAGTCGGCCAATATTCTGGCGCAACTCGCGCATGAGGATAAGAAACAGGCAACGGCCGCCACGCTCCCTATAGCAAGCGCCTTCAACCAATTCATTTATACGGAGGGCAACGGCACGCCCTCGGGCGTATTCGTCGCTAACGACGGTGTGCACGTCTATAACGAGCAACTTCAAGTTCACGAGGAACTTCTGTCGCTTGTCAGACGCGGCGAAGTGCGAATGGCCGCTGCCGCTGAAGCGGTAGCGCGGGCCAAAGCCGACGTTGCTGCTCGCGGGCTCAGGGTCACCGTGACGCAGGACTACTACGCGATTGCGGCGGCGCAACGCAAAGCCACGAATGCGGCGCGAAGTCTCAAGGAAGCTCAAGACTTCCTGGACATCAGTCAGAAACAGGAGCACGGCGGTGAAGCGGCCCACTCAGACGTAATCAAAGCGCAATTGCAGGTACAGCAACGGGAAAGAGACGTTCAGGACGCGCAGCTTGCCGTTCAAAAAGCAAAAATCACCCTGGCCGTTTTGATATTTCCGAGCCTTCAATTGAATTACGCAATTAAGGACGACCTTTCGCGGGTGGCTATTCTTCCGCCATTACAGGAATTGACGGCGCAAGCGAACATCGGCAGTCCGGATGTCCGTTCCGCCCAGGCCAACGTGAGCGAAGCCCGCCTGGGCGTGACTGTAGCGAGATATGCCTATTTGCCCTCGTTCGGGCTCGACGTGTTTTACGGCATCGACGCAAACCAATTTGCAGCCCAGACAAGCGGCCTAACCAACGAGAGCGGCCGAAGCACGCTGCCCGACTACCAGGTGTCTAACCGGCAGAACCTGGGCTACGTGGCGCAAGCAACCATGAATGTGCCCCTATGGAATTGGGGCGCTATTCACAGCAGAGTCAAACAAGCGGCGCTACGGGAGCGTCAAGCGGAATTAGATCTTACACTTGCACAGAAGCAGTTACAAGCCGATCTCGCCTCCTCGTATCAGGAAGCGCAAACGGCGTTTTCCCAAGTTGCTTCGCTCCGCTCCTCTTCCGATCTTTCGGCGGAAAGTCTTCGGCTCACAATATTGCGATATAAAGCGGGAGAAGCGACTGCGTTGGAGGTGGTGGACGCGCAAACGACCGCAAGCCAGGCCAGAGGCGCTTATGACGATGGCCTGCTCCGGTACCGCGTCGCGCTGACTAATTTGCAAACCCTCGCGGGGAATTTTTAGTTATGAAGGTTCTTGCGTGTCTCTCGCTCCCAGTCTTGTTGTTTGCCGTCGCGTGTTCGAAGTCGAAAGATGCCGAGGGCGCCGCAAGCGATGAAAATGCGCCTGCGGCTCCCGTGCAGGTCGCCGTGGCGGAGCGCACGGCCATTCATTCCTATATCACTGCGGAAGCGGTCCTCTATCCGCTGAAGCAAGCTAACGTGGTACCGAAAATCAGCGCTCCGGTCGCCCGTTTTTTGGTACAGCGCGGCGACCATGTTCGGGAAGGCCAGTTATTGGCGATACTCGAAGATCGCGATCTGGTGGCGGCCGCCAACGAGAGCAAACAGTTGTACGAGCAGGCGCAGGCGGCCTATAAAACGACGACGGCAGCCACGATGCCTAACGACTTGACCAAAGCGAGGACCGATGTTGAATCTGCCCGTCAAGCGTTAGATGCTGCGCAGCGTGTGTACGAAAACCGCAAAGCACTGCTGGCGCAGGGGGCGTTGGCGCAGAAACTGGTGGATGATGCAAAAGTGGCTCTGGTGCAGGCACAGAGCCAGTTCTTGACAGCGCAGCAAAACCTGAAGTCGCTCGAGCGTGTCGGACAGGCTGAACAGTTGAAGAACGCGCAGGCACAGATGGAGGCGGCGAAAGCTCATTATGACGGCGCCGCCGCACAGGCTTCCTACGCCGAAGTGCGGAGTCCGATGACGGGCGTCATTTCGGACCGTCCTTTGAACGTGGGGGAAATGGCCAGCGCCGGCTCAGCGCTGTTCTCAATCGTCGACCTGTCGCGAGTCGTCGCCCGGGCAAGTGTACCGGTGCAACAAGCAGCCTTGATCCGCGTAGGCAGGCCAGCCACGATCTCGGGCGGAGCTGTCGAACTGAAGGGCAAAGTTATCGTGGTAAGCCCGGCGGTGGACCCCAGCACTACAACGGTTCAGATTTGGGTAGAAGCCCCCAATCCCGGTGAGCGCCTGAAACTAGGCTCGACCGTTCAGATTTCAATCGACGCGGGCGAAGTAGCGGATACCATCGTTGTTCCTGCCAGCGCGCTGCTCGCCTCCGACGAGGGAGGCGAAAAGGTGATGGTGGCAGGCGCCGACGGCCTGGCGCACGAACATCCGGTGAAGGTTGGAATTCGGTCGGGAGACGACGTTCAAATTTTGAATGGGGTGAAAGAAGGCGACGAAGTCATCATCGAGGGCGGGCTCGGTCTCGACGACAAGGCTAAAATTCAAGTCGAAAAGCCGGGCGCGGGGGAGGAGACCGGCCAGAAGGATACGGACGACAAGAAATGAGCACTCTGTCTCCCGTCCAAACGCGCCCGGAGACCACGGAGCAGTCCGATCACTGGACTGCTCGGTTCCTGAAGTCGATCATTTTCATCATCGTCGCTCTCGCGATATTCGGCGTCTACCTCGCGCTGAATATTCCGATTGCTGTGTTCCCTTCGACAAATTTCCCGCGAATCGTCGTCGGAGTGGACAACGGCGTGATGCCGATTGACCAGATGCAGGTGACCATCACCCGGCCGATTGAAGAGGTGGTCAATTCAGTTCCCGGCCTCGATCGTATCTTGTCGATCACCAGCCGCGGCTCTGCCGAAATCGATCTCTTCTTCAACTGGAACGTTGACATGTTCCAGACTTTGCAATATGTGAACGCTGCCATTGCGCGCGTGCAGACCAGCCTTCCAACGACTGCAACCATTACCACCAATCGCCTGACTTTTGCCGCTTTCCCCATCATGGGCTACAGCATGACATCGGAGACAATACCGCAGACCGTTCTGTGGCAACTGGCGACATATACGGTGAAACCGCAATTGAATCGTCTGAATGGTCTATCCACAGTCGTCGTACAGGGTGGCCAGGAACCTGAGTTTCAAATTCAGCCCGATCCGGGAAAGCTTGTCGAATCGCAGATCACAGTTCCAAACCTTTTGGACGCTATTTCCAAAAGCAACCTGATCGACTCGCCTGGTCTCCTTGAACAAAATCATCAGTTGGTTCTTGGCCTGGTGAGCGGGCAAGTGCACAATCCGGCTGAGATCGGCGGCATCGTCGTGAAGACTACGGCGTCCGGCACTCCGATTAAAATCCAAGACGTTGCGTCAGTAAGCCCGTCAGTGAAACCTGTTTACACAATCGTAACCGCCAATGGGAAGCCGGCTGTTTTGCTCAACATTTACCGGCAACCGGATAGCAACACCGTCTCGGTAGCGGATGAAGTGCACCGAAAAATAGCTGATTTCCAAAAATCGCTGCCCGCTGGAATCTCTCTGCAACCCTTCTACGACCAATCGGAGCTGGTGAGTGAGTCAATCAAGAGCGTGCGCGATGCAATTCTGATCGGTGTTGTTCTCGCGGCTATCATCCTGGTATTCTTCCTTCGGGATTGGGGCACTTCAATCGTTGCGGGCCTGGTGATTCCCGTGACGGTTGCGGTCACATTCATTGTTCTACGGGCTATCGGCCAAAGCTTCAACCTGATGACGCTGGGCGGGCTTGCTGCGGCTGTAGGTCTGGTGATCGACGACGCCATCGTCGTGGTTGAAAACATCGTTTTGCACCGCGATGCCGGCCAAAGCCGGGCAAACGCGATACGGAGCGCAATTCGCGAGATACGTGTGCCGCTTTTGGGCTCTACTATCACGCCGATCGTTGTCTTTCTGCCGCTCATCACCGTTACAGGAGTTACGGGCACGTTCTTCCGTGCTCTTGCCATCACTGTGGCTGTGGCTCTCTTAACATCTTTGGTCCTGGCTCTGACGTGGACGCCGACGTTAAGCCATATTCTGTTGCGCTCGCCCGGCGATGCTACCCAAACGCCTGGCATGTCCCGATCGACACACAGCGAAATCGCGACGACCGGGGTTATGGGGTGGCTCACACGTTTGTACGACCGCGGTATAAAACTCGTGCTCGCACGCCCGCTTCTGTTGATCGGATTTTGCATAGTGGTCATCGCGGTTTCGTTCGTCTGCTATCAGGCTCTTGGTTCGGATCTGTTGCCGGCCATGGATGAAGGCGGATTCGTGTTGGACTATCTGATGCCAGCAGGAGCCTCACTTGCCGATACAAATCGAGTTCTGATCGGTGTCGAGAAGATACTCCACTCGATACCGGAAGTGCAAGGCACGTCGCGCCGAACCGGCCTTCAGCTTGGATTGGCCGCTGTTACGGAAGCGAACACTGGCGATATATCGGTGATGCTCAAAAACGATCGTAGCCGGGGGGTAGACGAAATCATCGCCGACGCGAGGGACAAGGTAAACAAGCAATTCCCTCAGTTGGACACCGATTTTCACCAGATGCTCGAGGACATGATTGGCGATCTGACCAGTTCGCCCGACCCGATCGAGATCAAGCTCTTTTCGGAAAACCTCGACCTGCTAAAGATGTGGGCGCCCAAAGTCGGCGATGCGATTAAAACCATCCCGAGCGTCAAGGATGTGAAGAACGGGATCGAAGACACGATCAGCGGTCCCGCAATCACGTTCGTTGTCGATCAGGGCGTCGCTGCGCGGGCCGGGTTCACTCCGCAGGAAGCGGAGCTTGACGCAAGCGCAATATTTCAGGGGGAACCAGCGCCGGTTCCAGTTGTCGTTAACGATCGCCCTTACACACTACGCGTGACCTTCCCACCCGAGACCAGGGCATCACTCCAATCAATCCAAAACACGCTTCTGGTAAGCTCCACCGGAAAGGTAGCGACACTCGGCACGCTGGCTAAGATCGAGAACGATCCCGGACAGATCGAGATCAGGCGCGAAAACCTGCAGCGCGACGTGGCCGTGGTCGGGCGCCTTGAGGGTATGAGCCTCGGAACCGGCATCGCTTTGGTTCAGAAGAAAGTCGCCGCGTTGCATCTGCCCTCTTCCATTCGCGTCCAGTATGGCGGCCTGTATCAACAACAGCAACAATCGTTTCACGATCTGCTTTTTGTTCTTGCCGCGGCCGTCGTTCTCGTATTCATCGTTTTGCTGGTCGAGTTCAACGGATTCGCTGCGCCCATAGCGATCCTCTCGTCCGCGCTGCTTTCAACTTCCGGCGTCGTTTTGGCTTTGCTTGTGACGAACACGACGTTCAACATCTCTTCGTTCATGGGCCTCATCATGGTGGTCGGCATCGTTGCCAAAAATGGCATTCTGCTGCTCGACGCCGACCAGAAGTTCCGGGCTGCGGGATCGAGTCCACGAGACGCCATGATCGAGGCCGGCGAACGACGTCTTCGCCCCATTCTGATGACCGCGCTAGCGACGATTGCCGGCATGATTCCGCTCTCGCTCGCCATCGGCGCTGGCTCGCAAATGTTGCAACCGCTCGCCATAGCAGTGATCGGCGGCATCATCGCGTCGATGTTCCTGTCGTTAATCGTGACGCCAACAGTTCACTATTACCTTGCCAGGAAATAAACCGCTCGGTTAAACCAAGGCCGGTCGCTCACGCGTCCGGCTCCTTTTCGTTTCGCGTCCTCTAACCCATCCACTGAGGATTGGCCGCGGTGCCATCAAACTCGGTGCTTGTTTTGAACCGCTCGTATTTGCCGGATAGCGCGGCCGCTTTGGTCTTTTCTAGTAACGCGGTCATTTGCGTTGAAGTTAGGGGTTTGAACGTTCGAACTGCCTCAAATGCCTGATTCAGCCGTTCGATACTGTCG
>JBAUZG010000185.1:0-8766 GCA_049585195.1 Bryobacteraceae bacterium
GAACGACTGGCGGAAGCGCCAGTACGATGAGCGTCGCAACAAAGCTCACAAATACTAGGCCGAAAAGCAGCGGAACGGCCGTGTTGATCTTGTAGTCCTCGCTTTCGCTCGACGCGCTCGTCAGGAAATGCCACACATCCCGCGGCTGAACCGTATAGAAGAAGAAGGGGCGGTTGTCGGTGACGGGCCGGACGTCAAATGGATAAGTGGCATAGAACTGGCGCGGATCGCGGGCGAGAAGTAGGTCCCGAAACGCGCTGGGCCGATCGGTACCCGGCAGATAAACACCGTCCATTCCGGCCCGGACCAAAGCCTGTTTCACACGCTCAATATCTGACGAACTGAACGGATGGCGGGAGACCAAAATGGTATCCTGCGCACCCCACGTATTCAGCTTCTGGAGACCTTCCCGTACAACGATGACGCTTCCGGCGGCGTCTGGTTCGCCGATTTGCTTCAACGCCTCGCGGGCGAGCGCGACGATGCGAAGAGACTCCCGCGGCGGTTTGAATCCCCAACGTGTAAAGGCCATGATTCCGTCGCTGGTCAAGTGATTGAGGTAATCGCGGAAGGCATTTGTCGTGTAGAGATTGTTTTCAGAAAGGGCGAATGCGCCGGCGGCCGTCGAGGCCCACGTGTCAACGAGCGTAGCCTGCAAGACTTGAAACCGTTGCGACGTTCTGCGAACGTACGACCGGCCATCCTCAATCACGAGGTGCACATCGGGCCGGTAGTACAAATACTGGCTGTACTGCGGAAACTTCTGTCGCATGATCAAGTCGGCGATGATCTTATTGATCTCGACACCGGTGATATCTTTGCTTCCCGAGGCGAGCGCTCGCGCGATGTCCCACCCCCCGCCGGGTCCAATAACCAACGTTTTGGCGCCAGGTCTCAAAAGATACGGAAAGCCCGGGCCTTGGTACGCCAGGTACTCACGTTCGCGGGCAGTCAGGCGCGAAAAATTGAAGTTGGCGACGCCCGTTTCGGCATCTCCATCGATGATGATGTTTCGGGTATCGGAACCGGGCTCCTTCGTTAAGGCGACTCGTGAGAAGCTGTTCCATTTGTAGAACTCTTCGTTTTTCAGTTCACGGCCTTTGGCGTACCTGAGATCGATCAACGATGTCTTCGAGTTATAGGTGATGAGCGCAACCAGCGCCAGGGCTAACGACACGCCGGTCATGCGGCCTCGGGGCAGTTGCGCCACATTGAACCAAATGGCGGCGGAAAGCGCGAAGAGCGCGGCGGAAACCAGCAGCGTGTTGGGGCCGCCGATCCAGTTCAGAAAGGGTACCAGCAAGGCGCATCCGCCCGCCGCGCCCATCAGATCGAAAAAATACACCCGGTCTACGCGGTCTATCGTGTCCGAAATGGCCGACGCTACAACCGTTCCAGAGAGTAGAAACGGCAAAGCGCAGGCGGAATACACTAGCGCGATATCGAATGTCGTCAGTTCCGCGGGGCGGGTAAGTAAAAATTCCAGGGCGAAAACAACGGCAAGCGCGTCGGCAATCGCCAAGGCCCCCAGCTTAAAGTACAGGCTTCGTGGCCAACCCGCGACAACATACGAGAAGACGCCGCCGGCGCCAAGACCGAAGAGCGCGATAGAGATGGCAAGAAAGGCGAAATGGTAGTAGAATACAACCGAGAAAATCCGCGTGAGCGAAAGCTCTAATAATAGAGAGGCGAGCGTCGTCACAGCCACGCCGAAATAAATCTGCGGCCAGCTACGTTGTTGGCGGCTCGTCCGTTCTTGTCTGAGAGAATCTACCGGCGACAAATACTATCGTAATGGAAGGGGACAGAACATTCCGGGCCAAGCCAAGTACCATAGCCCGTGTGTGTCCCTCCAAGAGCCAAGTTACTGCCGTATCGGCCAGGTGATAAGTAAACCTGATGCTGGCCTGGCCGTCTTCGAAAACGGCGGCGGATAGCTAACGTTCGAGTGACTGGAAGGTTGAGGCGCTTGTGAGTAAAGAGTTGCGGTTACGACAAGACAGTGTGGACTGGGTGGAAAAGCTGGCCCGTCAAGACTGGTCTGCCTTTCAGAACGGCGATCTCGGCTGCATCATTGCAGTTGCACGGAAGAGGCTCTGGGATGAATTTACATTCGCTTGCCAGCAGATTGCCGAAAGTTACGAGCAGGAATATCTTCGGCGAGTCTACTGGTCCGTGGGACCTGCCGCTAGAGGCAATGAAGAAGAACGGCGGGAGGCAACGATCTACAAAGCTTCCCTCCTCGAAAAAGGAACACCCGATCGCCTGCTGTTAGAAGTTCGTTTTGATACAGACCTGCCAGCGATCTATTTCTCCACGCTCGATCCGTTCGAAACCAACGGTGTAATCATGCTGGTGCTCGATGAAGTGAACGAGGTGCGGCTCTGCTATCGCGGCGTCCTAATGTCCGCTTCCGAGCTGGCGAGATTTCTTCTCGCTCCGGTGTTGTTCCGCGTCAATGTTCACCATCCCCAACTGGCCGACGACGTGATGGATTTGGCCCGTCTCCGGGGCGCATACGGGGAAGCCACTTTGATGGGACGGCCGACGGGGTCTTTAAACCGTCCGATGGCATCGCCTAGGCCCGCGCCACAACTTCCCAAGCTTGGTCCGTCCACCACTTGGCTTACTGCATTCGAGATACCTAAGCCCAATTGGTTGCGCTATGCACTATCGGCTGTGACTGTCTTGGTTGCAACCGGATTGCTCTTTCTACTTCAGTCGCTCACGCCGGTTCCCATTTTCTGGCTGCTGTCGGGAGTTATCGGGTTCGTTTTTGTTCAATGGGGATTCGGTCCCGGAATTTTGGCGCTCGCAATGGGCACCGCGGCAACGGACTACTTTTTCGTCGAGCCCCTTTACGAATTCGACTTTAACTCGACCACCCGCCTGTTGGGCCTAGCCTACGCCTTAATGGCATTTTCAGCCTATTGGGTTTCCACGCGCCGCCGCTCTAACCCTGTTTCCTAGCGGCTCTTCACCGGCCGTCAGCCTCCGGCATGGTTCCAGTCCTTACATCATCGCCACAGGAGGCGCCGGATCCTCCGGTCTTCCCGCACCTAACAGTGGGATGACAATCATCACAATCGCGAGACCAATCATTACAATCAAACCGATTGAATAGAGCGGGTGGGTCGAGAGGACGAGAGCGTTACGAATTCGCCTGGCGAAATCGAATTGCAAGGCCGCCCATACCAAACCCAGCAATGCCTCGCCCGCGATCAACCCCGACGCCGTGAGCACGCCGGAATTTTCGACGCGGATTCGCTGCGCCTCATTGAACCCTCGGCCTTTGGCGACCCAATCCGCAATCGCGCGGATGACGCCACCAACAAAAATGGCCGAAGTGGTCTCGAACGGCAAATACATTCCGACCGCCACAAGCATCGGGCTCTTTACGTTAAACATGATGAGCGCGGCCCCGAGCAAAATGCCGAATAGCACGAGAGACCAAGGCATCTCGCCACCCACGATCCCTTGCGCAAGCAGAGCCATAAGACCGGCTTGAGGCGCTGGAAGGGCGCGGCCCCCGAACCCGGTACCGCCGGCGTTAATATCTCCCCGTTGCAAGAGCAGCAGCGGGAAATACATCACCGAGCTCGCAACCACAACGGCGATGAGCTCGACAATCTGAATGCTGCGCGGCGTGCCACCGAGGATGTAGCCGACTTTGAAATCCTGCAGCAGCTCGCCCGCTACCGCCGAGGAAACGCAAACCACGGCCGCTACGCCCAGTACGGCGGCCACACCGCTGCCACCGGAGACGCCGAGGGCCACCATCAGCAGCGCGGCGACGATCAGAGTACAAAGCGTCAGTCCTGATATCGGGTTATTCGAGGAGCCGATGATGCCGACCAGATAGCCCGAAACAGTAGCGAAAAAGAAGCCGAGAATCAACATCACCACCGCAGCCACCAGGCCGCCCACGACATTGCGCGAAAAGTACACATAGAGTGCAATCATTGCCAGAAATACGAGGCCAATCAGCATGAACACGGTTTTCGAACTCATATACCGTTCTGTGCGCGAGAGTTGAAGGGCCTGCGCCGAAGACACCCTTAGATCCTTGATGGCCCGAGCTAAACCGCCCAGGATGCTGGTTCGCATCCGCCACAGAGTATAGACGGCGCCCACCATCATGCCGCCGACAGCGATGGGCCGTATGATGTACCTTCCGGTTGCCGCAGCCAGCCCAATCCACGACTCGTCATTAGCGCCGGCAGGCAGAAACGCACGCAACTGCGGGCCAAGCACATAAATCAGGAGTGGAACTAGAAGCCCCCAGGCGAGAACTCCACCCGCGAACTGAAGAGCGGCGAGCCGCGGGCCAATTATATAGCCGACACCGAGGTAAGCCGGGCTCACACTGGGCGCGGCAAAGCTCGTGGTGCCTCCAACGCTGAGCAACTGCGTGCTTCCAGCGCTGCCCAGTCGAAGACGTCCTGCGTTACCTTGCCCTACCGCAACGAGAATGTCTTTGTCGGCAGCGAACAGTCCGAAACGGCCGAGTAGAAAGATGATTCCGCCCAAGCCCATATTCCAGAAAAGATAGCGGGCCGCCTCCGCGCCTTGTTGACCGGCCTTGTGGATCTGCGAAGCGGCAATCGATTCGGGGAACGGCAGCTCCGGATCCTCGACCATGACGCGACGCACGAGAGAAACAAACAACACGCCCAAAACACTGCCGACGACCATGAGCACGGTCGATTTCCAATACGCATCTTTCGGATTGAAAGACGGCCAGGAATGCGATATCAGGAACGCGGGAATTGTAAACACGGCGCCGGCGGCTACCGCCTCGCCGATCGAACCGGCGGTTCGCGCGATATTCTCCTCGAGTAGTGAACCCTTCACGCCGCGCAGAACCGCCAGGCTAATTACCGCCGCGGGATACGTTGCCGCGATGGTCACTCCGGCGCGAAGTCCGAGGTAGGCATTTGCCGCGCCCAGCACAACAGTCATCACCAAACCGAGCAAGACGGCGCGAAGCGTCAGTTCGCGCATCGTGACGTGTTCGGGAACGAAAGGCTGATACGTGCGGGTCGAGGAGGCCATATAGGATGTTAATCAATTCGCGGCGCGGGATTATAATCTGCAGTCCTGCCCTCGCGAGATATGCTGTGCTCCATGACTCGCCGCACTTCTCTTTTTTCGATCGCCGCCGCCTTGCGCGAAGCAGCGAGGAGCTTGCCCTCGAACCGGAACGTCAAGTGGGCGCTTGGATCGAATCTCTGGAATTCGTATCCGGGAACCCGTTTTGCCGACATTCTCGATGTGATGCAAGACACCGGATTCATCGGCCTGCGCCTTACCCAATACCCCCATATTCTGACGCAGTACGAAATCACAGCGGAGCAGATTGAGCGCGAAATTTCTAAACGCGGTCTCTCGATCGTGACAATCTCGTTCAACGGACAGGCCGACGATCCCGCTCAACACGCCACTATTCTGGCTCGAGCTAAGGACGCAATGCGCTTTCTCAGCCGCTTCGGCGCGACTCATCTGGTCGTGTTTTCACCGCATCGCGGCCCAGGCGCCCAAGCCTTCCGAACCATGTGCGCCTTCTACAACCAGCTCGGAGAAACTGCGCGCGAAATGGGGTTCCGGGCCGGTCTCCACAGCCATCTGGGCCAAATGGTGCAGAATCCTGATGAAATCGATCGCTGCATGGAACTCACCGACGCTCGTCTGTTTTACCTTTCACCCGATACCGCGCACGTCTATCTCGCGGGCGGCGACCCACCCGCAATCATGCAAAAATATCGCGAACGTCTAATGATGGCCGATTATAAAGACGCGAAGCGGGCCGGCTTAGGCCCGAAATTTATTGAAAACACGTTTGACCTCGGTGACGGCGAAATCGATTTCCCAGCCTGCCATCGAGTGCTCAAGAGCATCCACTTTCAGGGATGGCTGTGCGTCGATCTGGACATTGCGCGCCGCGGACCCCGCGCGAGTTACATCCGGTGCGGAGACTACGTGGTTCAGCGTCTGGAGCCCATCTATGCCTGATCCAATTCGGCTCAATTCAACTCGCAGGGAGATCTTCGAAATGGCACTCGCCGCCGCCTTGCCCGGCTATTCCATACTGGACCCTCATGTTCATGTATGGAAACACGATGCGCGATTTCCATTTGCGGCAGGAGCTAACGTGCCGGACTACGACGCGACGCCTGAGATGCTGCTAGGCCTGATGAAAGCGAACGGTATCTCGAAAACAGTCATCATCCAGGTCATTCATTATCGCTATGACAATAGTTATCTCGCCGCAGTTCTGAAGCAATATCCGCAATATTTCAAAGGCGTGTGCCGCGTCGATCCGCTCGATCCGGCCGCTCCGGACCACCTTTCCGAAATCAGCGCCCTGCCGGGCTTCCACGGCGTGCGATTGAGCCCGGCGGCGGATGCGAGCGGCAACTGGATCTCCGGCCCTCTTATGCCGCCCCTATGGAAACGATGCGAAGACTTAGGCGTGCCCATGACGCTGCTCGCACCCATTAGCCGCATTCCGGAGATCGGAAAACTGGTGGAACGCTTTCCAAACCTCATCGTGGTGATTGACCACATGGCCGATTGTCCCGTCGATCATCCTGAGGAACTGGAAAAGCTCGTCGCTCTCAAACGCTATCCAAAAGTTTTTGTGAAAATTTCTCACACCTGGTCGCTTTCGAAGCAAAGCTACCCATGGCTCGATTCTCAGCGCCTGGTAAAGCGCCTCTACGACACCTTCGGCCCCCACCGTCTGATGTGGGCGACCGATTGGCCCATTGCCAAGGATCGCGCCACTTACGCGCAACGCCTCACCGTGGTTCGGGACGAGATGAGCTTCTTGAACGCCGAAGACAAGCGCTGGATGCTCAGCAAAACCGTCGAGCGGGTGTGGCCGTTTTAGTTAGCTTCGTGCGAAGGTAATCCCGTCTTCCGGGTACAAGGCCGGGTAGCATACTTTTCGGGTCGCCAACGTTACATTCACAAGTATTTAAAAGCCAAGTTTGCTCAACTCTTCAGGTGTCGGGCTATAGGAGCTTGTCAATTGCGAGGCAGTCACTGAACAAGACAAGTTCTTATTCTTTACCCACCAGCCCATTTCATCGCGTTCTTCTTCTGTTGCCCAAGGTGACAGTCTGATTTCCATCGCAAGAGCCCGCAAATCGATGCGCCGCCTTTTGCATTCATGAACCCACTTGTGTAGCGGGTACAAATCATCCAGCGGCTCTCGATTTGGAAAGTTTTCTGGCCCAAGATGCCGATTGGCTCCGCCCATCGGATTATAGGACTGTATGACGACTCGAAGCTCCCGCTCCTTGTCATAGAGCTTCCTTTTTGTGAAGAGAAACTGTATGAGGTTGTACGCCGTCATGTCCTTCTCGCCATAGCGAACGACGCCCAGATAGACGGTATCGAGAAAGGCATTAACGGCGGTTTTCAGCAAATCGAACCGGGAAAAGATAGCGACGCCTTTTCCGTATGTCTTCCACATATCGAGAGTCTCGCCTTCGAATAACTGCCAACAGCTAATGAAATAGGCCTCGCTGTTCTGACGGTTGAACGCCTGGCTGTCGTTCAGCTCCAGTTCATCGCTCAGGACGTATCTCTTAAGCCCGAGCGCTGCCCTCGCGTACTCATCGGAAGGCAACGCTTCCTGGGGATCGGTCTCCTTAAACAGATCTGTTCGTCGAAAATAGAGCTCCTCATTCGCGAAGAAGTCCCGGAATTTTGCGAAATCCATGAATCGACAGATGACGGGGTCATCGGGTGGTTCAACGCAAGCGTAATGAGGTACAACGGGCATAGAATGGCTCTATTTTAGGCTCCTCTGAGCAAAGCAGTTGGTTGTTGTCGGATCACGCGCTTAACCGGAAGCTATCCTGAACCGCCGCACTCTCTCGATGCTCGTGAAGTAGTGTCATCGCCGAGTGACACCTTCACGCTGCCCACCCGAGAGCCATCCGTGCTCCTTGTTGAACATCGGCGGCTGTCAATCGACATATCGCCTGAACGCTGCACGGGAATCCGGCATTACCTCCAGATCACTTTTAGGCCTTCATACCGCGAGAACTCTCGGTCTCCGCTTATGATCGGCATATTCAGTGCAAGAGCAGTTGCAACCAGCATCCTGTCGAAGATGTCGGTCCGTTGCGGAAGTCGAAATAGCCCGAAGGCATGCGCTGCCGCAAACGGGATGACCCTAAGGCGAAGGTCGCTGATAGCCATCTGCAATTCAGCCTCGGTAATTTGTAGCTTGCCTAGCCCGCTCTTGATACCGACCTCGACGACCGACACCGAACTTAGAACGCGATCCGCGGTGCCGTCCTCCATGATGCTCCGGGCCTTCTTCGGGAGCCTGGCGGGAGACAAAAACGACAAGATCAAAGTTTGAGTGTCCACTAAATACGAGCTCACAGAGTTAGTACGTTAGTACGTTAGTACGAGCCCTTTTCGAGGAGATCGTTCATTTCTCGCCGCGTAAGCGCCTTGGCCCAGTTTGGATCGAGGATCTTGACCGAACTCGGAGCAGTCCCCAATTTCGGCGCCATGCTCTGCGAAGCCGTGTACGGAACGAGACTGGCGATCGGTTTCTTGTAACGGGTGATCTGAACCGTGGCGCCGTTCTCGACGGCTTTGAGCAACGCCGGAAGGTTCGCTTTGGCGTATGCGGAAGTGACTTGCATGTTGGTAGCATAGCAGAGTTGTACGCTTTTGTTGTACATCATTGCCTCCGCCAGACACGCACATGGGTTTCAACGTGCGGCCCGATGCTAGCAG
>JBAUZG010000186.1:0-2136 GCA_049585195.1 Bryobacteraceae bacterium
AATAGAAGGGACGTGCCAGCGCAGAACACAAAGGGGAGGTAGTCTGTAGTTCCCCAGAATGCTGACGAACGGAAACCCGGTGAAAGCAGAATTGCGCTTGCCCCAAATGACGCCCATAACCAATCAATCCCGTAATGGCAATAGCGCCGATAGTATGCGCATGACAGAAGGGGCCAAATTAGCAAGGCAACTAAGAAAGTTATTAGATGATAAAGCTTCTGATCTCCGTGAAGCGGCAATAAACTGGTGATCATGTAAAGCAATGGATTGTTCGCCATCCCGCCGGGGTCTGCAATAGCTGCACCCCATGACATTGCTGAAAAACGCTCTACCCCTGGCCAGTGGAAATGGTAGAAATCAAATCGCGCGCCACCGATACTGTCCTCTCCCAACAAGAACCCAGCAAGAAATGAGGTTACGGCACTCAATAACAGGATGGATAAGCCAACCTTTCGTAGATTCGCCTTTAAAGCCAGCATATTATCCATCTACGACCCATGTTGCGATCCGCTTCTCGAGTTACGATGAGAGCGCCCAACCACGCGCTCGGGAAGCACTTCTTAGCAGCACGCAGATTTCATTTCCGTGAAAGGCCATCGCGCGGCGGCTGAGGCTGGCTCCATGCGAATCCGGAAGACGACAGGCCTGGCGAGTTCGGTTGAGATCCGCTTTAAGCTTCGCGAGAGATACCGCGGCAAAAATGGTTACGAGCGGTCTATTCCTTGTGCTCGGAGATGAGCGGTTGCAGGTCCTTCACGCATCGGGTGTCAACGCCGCTCATCAGTGACACGGACGACGTCAGGTGTAAACATCAATGGCGAAAGACATCCTGCGGCAAGTTCACGCCGCCAGACATCCGCTCGTCGCCCGACACTTGGTCTCAAGTGGGAATTTAGCTAAGATCGGATTGCCTCACCCGGTGCAAAGTCCGGGATAGAGCCTCGCCCGCAATCCCGGGAACATGCGGCCGCTGGGACCGATTCGCGGTAACACGAGACACGTGCACAGAGGAAAAGAGTGAGCGAAATTATGCCCTCGTCTATGAATTCTTCGAGCGGTATCGCGGCTATACGAGAACGGGCGCGGGAGGCGTATTGGAAGCAGCGCGACCCTATTATAGAGGACCGTATGCTGTGGCGGGCACAAACATTTCGCCACATCATGCATGTGCTGCCCGGACAGAGCATTCTCGAAATAGGCTGTGGCGAGGGCGCCTTCACCCGACAGGTCGCAATGGTAACAAGGTATGAGTGCCCCGTGACGGCGATCACTTTCGACACCCATGCACGACGGCCTGTCGGACTTCCTTCAGTCGTCGAATTTCTTCCCTGTCAGTCACTTCCGGGAGTTCTCGAGGGACGCCATTTCGATTTCATCATTGCCCACGATATGCTGGACAGACGCAATGCCGCTCTGTTCCTCGGACATGTTTTTGCACTGCTGGCCCCGGGTGGCCGTACCCTATTTTACGAGAGCAATCCATGGAACATCATTCGTCGTTTTCGGCAAGGCATCGGGTATGTTTTGGGCCGCCCGGACCCGCGCTTGCTCCTCAATCGACCCGAGATGTATGAATTGCTTTCCGATTTAGGCTTCATCCGAATATTCGCTGCCTTTAACGATTTCGTATACGGGCCGCTGACACCAAAACTCATATGGCTGCTTCGAAACCTTTCGATAATTTTTGAGAATACGCCGGGTTTGCGGACGCTAGCCGGCACAATCCTTCTGCACGGACAAAAGCCTCCAGCTTTTTCCACTTATCCGCGGGTGAGGCTGACGGTCGACGACATGTTTCAGCGGGCAGTTTCCATGGTTGTGCCATGTCATAACGAAGAAATGAACGTAAGTCCACTAGTTTCACAGCTAATTGACCTGTTTGACGACTACATCCACGAAATCATCCTCGTAAACGACAACAGCAGTGATAAAACGGGTGAAGTCATCGACGAGTTGGCACGCAAAGATTCTCGTATCAAACCGATCCATCGGACGCCCCCCAACGGTGTAGGCCGCGCCATAGCCGATGGATTGCGGGCAGCCACAGGAGAATACGTGCTCACGTTGGACTGTGATTTTCAACATTTGCTTCCGGAAGTCCGAGATCTGTTCGATGGCATTGCAGAAGGATATGAC
>JBAUZG010000187.1:0-26788 GCA_049585195.1 Bryobacteraceae bacterium
TCCCTGTCCCTTCCTTGTATTTCCTACCACCATCTGATTGGCACACCGTTTCGATTCTCAGTCCTACTGACCATACTGGGTGCACGAACTCACGAGCTTTCAGGCGCAGCCGCCAACGACGATGACCAGTTTCCAGGTAGCCGACGGCTCGGACACAATTCGTAACCACTTCGCCGTCGATCGCGGGTAATCGGTCCCCTCTTCAACGCCAGCTTTCGGACGCGTGGTTTCACAGGCCTCAACTTCCCTATAGGCGATCCACCCAGGAAGATAGCGTATGCGTAAGAGAGCGTCTCAGCTGTTACTCATCTCTGAGCACGACGTTCGGGTCTAGCCGCGATGCCCGCCACGCCGGCAGCCAACTGGCGACGACCGCCACGACCGTAATCGTCGCGATCACAAAGGCGATCGTCACGGTATCTGTCGGCTGCACACCAAACAGCAGGGACGCAATCAGTCGATTTACGGCAAGTGCGCCTGCAAGGCCAATGATGACACCCAACGCCGTCACCTGAAGCCCTTGCTTCATAATCTGTGTGAGCACGTGGGAGCGAGTTGCACCGAGGGCGACCCGAATGCCGATCTCGCGCCGCCGCTCGGTAACCATGTAGGAGAGCACACCGTAAGTGCCGATGGCTGCCAATAGCAGCGCCAGTCCGGCAAAAGCGCCCAATAGCTGCGCCAAGAGTCTGGGCCGACGAATCGATTCGGCGAATACCGAATCCATGTCGCGAAGCCGCACGACGGGAACTGCGGGGTCCACGTCCCGCACCACTCGCTCGATTGTCCCTGACAGCGCGGCCGGTGGCAGCGTCGTCCGCATCACCATGTTCATACTCGGCGGAGCGACGCCATGCTGGTCAAGGGATACGTAAAGTTCAGTTCCTGCCGGGCGCTCCACCCCGCGCTGCCTGACGTCCTTGGCTACTCCGATCACCGTATGCCAGACATCATCGCTAGCGCCAAACGAGCCACCCGCAGGCCGCAGACGATGGCCAATCGGGTTCTGCCCCTTCCAGATCCGTTTCGCCAAAATCTCATTGACGATGGCTACCTTGCCTTGCGACGCGTTGTCGGTTCGCTCGAAGCCGCGGCCGGCGACGATCGGGATGCCCATCGTCCCGAAATAGTCGCCCATGACGAATTGGTAGTAGTCGATGATTGCAAAGGGCTTTCCATCGTCGGAGGTGTAGTTCTCGATAGGAGTAGCGATCGCATCTGGAGTTTGATCCGGCGGCAGACCCGACATGGCAGCCGCTCCCAATATGCCCGGTACGGAGCGAAGCCTGTCGAGGATGCGTTGATATGCCTGCGCGCGTGTATCGGGCTCCGAATTCGCCATTGGCAACGTCATCGAGAACGTCACCAGCCGCGACCGGTCAAATCCTGCATCGATCCTCGTGAGGTTGTAGACTGTCTGAACTAGCAAACCCGCTCCGATAACCAGCATCACCGCGAAAGCGACTTGGGCTATCACAAGTCCACGACGGGCGTAATGACGCCAGGCGCCGCTGGCAGCCCTTGCGCCCTCCTTGAGTGCAGTCATCATGCTACTCGTTCTCCGTCGCCCGAGCGACACGAACCCGAAAAGCAGGGCAGTCCCAGTCGAGAGGCCGAGCGCAACCAGCAGAACGGGCAAATCAATCGTAAGGTCACTCGTCCGTGGGATGCTAGTCGGGTAAGCACGGATCAGCGCCCGCACGCCAGCGCTGGCTAGCCACAGACCCAGAATGCCACCGGCTCCGGACATCACCGCACCTTCGGTTAACGACTGCCGGAGCAGCCGGCCGCGGCTAGCGCCGAGAGCAGTGCGCAGTACAAACTCACGTCTACGTGAACCGGCGCGAGCCATTACCAGGTTCGCAAGATTCGCGCAGACGATGAGCAGCACGAATCCCACGGCGGCCTGCAGAACCCAGATCGGGCGGCTGGCATTCCCAACGATCGCATCCTGTAACGACCGCAACTGCAGGGTGTGGTCTACGGAGCGCAGGGGACGGTTCGTGGGCACATGGTCTGTCGTGCCGACACGATCGCCCCAGTTTTCGAGAAATGAGCTCAGCTCTGTCTGCGCCACTTTAGCGGTGACGCCGTCTTTCAGTCGCGCAATGACGTAGAGGACATGGGCCTCGCGTTGCCGGGCGATATTCGGGTGTAGCCAGAGGGGCAACCAAACCTGGGTGTGGTGATCCATGACATCGGCCCCGGGTGGCATAATGCCAACGATTTCGTGAGGACGGCCCTCGATTTCCACTTTTTGTCCAACGAGCGGTCGTCCTCCAAACGCTGTTCGCCATAGTTCGTGTGAGAGAATTGCGATCGGCGGCGGTAGCGTCCCGGTCCAATGCGCGGTTTCTTCGTCACTAAAGAAGCGTCCCTGCTCCGGCTGAATACTGAGCGCCTTGAGCAAATGTGCATCGACGGAGATCGAGCGCACCCGCAGAGGTCGATCCCCGTCCGTGAGGTTGACCTCGCCGGTTGTGTACGCCGCGCCGCCGGTCGAATAAGCGCCAACCTCCGCGAACGACCGGTTCATCTGGCGGAACTCGATGTACTCTGGCGCAGAGAGCGCACCTCGGGTGCTCCCAATGGCCGGGGCTTCTGCCGTCAGATACATCAGCTGATCGGGTTTTGGATTGTCGAGTGGCCGCAGCAGCACTCCATGCACGATCGTAAAGATGGCAATGTTTGCTCCAATCCCAAGCGCCAGCGTGGCGGCGACAACTCCTGTAAACCCTGGACTCTTCGCTAGAGATCGAATCGCGTAACGTACGTCTTGTACAAGATCCTCGACAAAATTTACGCGGCGCAAATCCCGGCACTCCTCCTTGTACTGCGCGATGCCTCCGATCATGCGCTGCGCGGCCCTGCGGGCCTCCTCGGGCGGCATACCGGACGAAATCTTCTCTTCAACGAGCTGATCCAGGTGGAAACGAAGTTCGGCTTCGAGCTCGAAGTCGACATTCGGACGGCGGCACAGCGATCGAAGCCGCAAACGGGCTTTGTCTAGAATCCGCATTGCTAAGCCTCCTGGACCACTATGTTGATGGCCGTCGACCGACGAACCCAGTTCGCCAATTCCCTTTCCAGTTGCTTCCGTCCGGAACGCGTAAGGGAGTAGAACTTTGCCATTCGCCCAGTCTCGGTCGGGCGCCACTCGGCCTTGATCCAGGCCTGCTGCTCCAGACGGTGTAGCGCCGGGTACAGGGATCCCTGCTGGATTTGGAGAGCTTCTTCTGAAACCTGTTGGATGCGCTTGGCGATCGCCCAGCCGTGTTTGGGCTCGAGCGAGATGGTCTTGAGGATCAACAGATCAAGAGTGCCTTGGACAAGATCGGTTGGCTTTGCCATACGCCTAGATTACCAACAATTGTAGACGATCACAGTAAACTCTCTTTGCGCAAGGCATCCTCTGAGTAACCAACCGACCGGCATCATGGAAGCTGATCTTGGATAGATCCTGATTGTTCGCCCGGCGTCTATTACTGCGAACTGGTGACGCGCTTTGCCGGACTTCAGCCTGGGCCAAGGCGTTCCGGCCTGGGAGTTTCATTTTTGGAAAGTTGGATCTGAAACCGCGGGCTCACCTGTGCCGGCTATGGTTCCCGCCTGGTCGTGAAGCGTGTAGCAATAGTCTTGTGCGATTGTTTCCGGATTGATCCTGCATGACGGGCCATCCGGAACTTGGGCGGACCGAAGCCGACTTAAGGGGAGCAATCTTGCATTTCCGCCCGTAAGCTATTGATCAAGTAGTAATTGCCGGGTGGGCGGTGAACACGACCACAACGGTGAGGAAATACAATCCGACTGGTGTATTCGGGCGTCGAGGCGCAAGTTGAATGCGGTACAATCACCACGTTCAATTAGTACTTAGCGTGGACGACATGAACACCAGCGTGTCCTGGCGCGAGTCCTTGAACGGCGCGGCCGAACCTGGACGCGATCTCCTGGAAATTGATGTCTTCGATGGCACAAAATCCGTGCGAGCGAAGAATCGCGGCAATGCCAGCCGGCTCGAAACGGCTGACCGAACGTTCGTCAATTTTCTTAAGCTGTTCAGTCCGGTCCTTTTCTAATTGCCTTAGCTCTTCTGAGAATGCCTCGGGAGGTTCCGCGTAGTCGAACACCACCTCCGAGTTCTGGATTGACGACATGTGTGAAGCCTTCAGCACCCAAGTTAACCTGCAACATACATCGGCGAACTGAGGCCGAGTTGCCGGTACTTAATCCGGTTCCAAGCAGACTAACTTCGAGATGTGCACGAGTGTGATGTCTGTCTCAAGTCGTGCTCACAATGTTATGGCTGCTTTCACCGGGTGATTCATGTGGTTTGGAAAATTAATGAGTGAGCAAAGATACGTTTGGCTGATCGGAGGACAGCCGGACCTCTGTGCGCTTCCAAATTTGATCAGGCGGCTGGCTTCCACTTTTGCAGGAAGCCGCGCACGTCGTCCGGACCGATGCGGAACGTTGATTCGAATTCTCCATTCTGCTGGGCAACGATGACCTTTCCGCTGCTGTCGAGAACAGCGAGGCTCGGAACTCCTTTGTCAAGGTTTACCCCCATGCTGGCTGCAAGATCGTTGTTGTCCCTGCCTTCATCGCCGATGTTGATGTGGACGACGACGTAGTTTGCCTTGACGAGCGGTGCGAAGGACGGCGAGCGGAGAGTGGCGTCGAGGACGTGGCAGTCATAGCACCAGTTGGCGCCGAAGATCACCAGCACTCGTTTGTGAGCGCCGCGGGCGCGCTGTTCGGCCAACTTCAGTTCCGATCGCGCTTGAGCCGGGGCGGGATAGAGCTGTGGGTTGGGAGTGGTGGGCCGAGACAGACGGGTTCCTGGGTCCGGCGAGAATTTCCCGTGCTGCGAGGCGGCGATGCGCCATGTGTCGCCTTCGTGCAGCCAGAGTTGCACGCCGCCTGCGACCAAATCGCCGGCAGGTCTGGTGAGTTCAACACGGATGACGATCCGTGCTAGATCGCCCTTGGTTTCGAAGCTCAGCATTTTGGGGTTGATGCTGGTTGCCCCCAGAGTTTTCAGACCGGACCAGAACTGGATCTCATCGGCTTCGGTGATGACCTGGTCCTTACCCACAATGAAGCGAGACGACGGATTTGCGCTGTAGAGCCTCTCGAGGGCCGCTTCATCGCCGTCCCCTACGGCTGCTCGCCATTGCTGCCAGGGAGCGAATTGGACGCTGGGCGATGCAGCACGAACGGGTAGACCAAGCAGTAGAGCCAATGCCGCGCGGCAGAGCAATCTCATGTTCGCCTTAATTGTAGCCGCGGGATCCCTGCACGAGAGAACAAACGTCTGAAGTTAGAGGACCGATTCGCCTCGGGCATCGTCGAGGATTACGTCATCTAGGCCGACTTTGTCGGGAGTGATCGTTTGGAGAGCCACTTCTCCGATTCGATGACAATCCGTCAAAGTGAAATGCTATCGCGTCAGCGGTGATCTTGAACAAGGCCGCACACCAACCACACCCGCGCGGGGAGGACGAGCGGCGTGCTGTCCGCCCGCACTGAGAGGCGGCGTTGAGCGTATGTTCATTTTGCCCCCGCTACCGCTGGAGGCGCGCTGTCCACTAGCCAAGTAGCCCAGGCTGTGCAGATAGCAATAGCAGCCGAAAGAATCACCACGAGACCAGAGAAGATAATCCAAGTCACAAAGACCGCAATGACTTGATACGAGAAGAGGACCCATCCCAATGCGCCTATGGCTTGTGGAGTTGTTCGAGCCAAGGCGCCTAGATGCCACGCCAGATATGCCCCAAACAGAGCACATAAAGAACAGAATAGTCCAAGACCAAGAAAGACCTGGGCGTAAGTTAAGGCTCGGTGGCCGAAATGCATAACGTTCATCGACTCCGAAGTCTGCCGAACTCTCACAAAAAAGTAGCTGTTACCTGCGAAAAACGCAATGAGCAAAGAGCCGGCAATTCTGTAGAGCACAGTTGCTTTCATCGAAGCTTCTCCTGAACGGCTATTTTTACCACATCGAGACAACGATGTTCGTGCCTGGGATAATCGACAGCTGCAGGGCATGAAAGAGGAACCTTCGACGGTACTTCGCGGGTTCGCGTAAAACTGGCAACAGTAACGCGTTTTCTATTTCCTCTCCGTCGTCCACCGGGCCGGACACTGGGCCGAACCCAGTCAGTTGACGAGTAACGCGCGACTCGTAGATGTGAATTCCGCTGTTGTCCCGAAGCCCGCTCTGAGGAAGTTGAACTTCAGAGATTCATCGGAGATTGGTCGCGAAAAACGCTGCGACATCTGAATCCGTGGCAATCGTGTCGCAAGGTAAGAGCAGCCATCTTCAACCTCTACGCGCGTCGCAAAATCACCGATTCGGTAGCGCGGACGCCGGCGCAGCTCGATAAGCAAGTTGAGCATTCCGTCGACCGCGAAGAGTACCTGCGCCGCGATCGCGAGATCCAGCGCGCGCTTGAGCGCATGGCGACCAAGGACGAGCTGCGCGACGTGAACGATACGCTGCGCTCCATCCAGGAGTCAATCTCGCCGCGGCGCCGCTAGTCCGTTTGAGACGGCGGGCAGGCGCGCGGCACTTTCATTGAGGATGCATTGACGTCCGTTTCCATTAAGTCAACCAATTCGTAACCTCCTATGAGCCGCGTGCCTTCACCAGGGGCACGCGGTTTCTTTCGCATCAGACGGCCGATCGCCTTTCTCCCGGCTCGACGTTAAATAGCGATTTTGAAACATGGCGTTTGGTCCGAGATAAAGCACTGGAAACAGGCTGCTGGGCGTTTTCTCTCGAATGACATGACATTGGCCGGCTTGCCGAGACTAATGTTGGGGCAGACATGGATTCTCTGTCCGGATGGCCGACGATCCAACCAGAAGGCCAGAAGAACGCTCCACTTGAGTGCTCGATGTGCGGGATCGGATGCCCCTACATCCCTGCGCATCGATCCGCTCTGAGCTGCCGCCGTTCTTCCTGTATTGCGGGCCCAAGGGCGCCCGCAGATCCGTCCGAGAGGTTGACAGTCAGTCCTGGCCGTACGGAGGGCGACGGATCAGCGCGGCGTCCGGGGCGTCGGCAGTTCGTCTGTTCGTCTCCCGCCTTCTGCAATTGCATGCGCGGAACTGCTCCGGCCTCGACCAGCGCGTGCAGCTTCTGCATGTTGGGTATACGCTTCTCCAACTCGGGAGAAGGCTATTCCTGCCGCAGAGCCGCCAGCGGATCAATTCGGGACGCTCGCCTTGCTGGCGCATAGCCAGCAAGAATCGCGGCGCTCAGGAGAACGACACCAGCCAGCGCCAGGGTTCCCGGATCGTTGGGCTGGGTTTCGAACAGAAACGATTTGACAAGCCGGGACGCGCTTAACGCGGCAGGCACGCTGATCGCGAGTCCCACTGCCGCCAGTAGTAGAACGCGGCGTAGAACCATCCACACCACGGCGCCGCGTTGCGCGCCCAGAGCCATACGGATTCCGATCTCGCCGACCTGGCGCGCGACGTTGTACGACATCGTTCCGTAGAGCCCCACGCACGCGATCAGGAGAGCGAGAACCGCGAAACCCGTACACAATTTCGCGAACGTGACTTCTTGCCTGATCGTCCGATCGATTTCCGCAGCCTGCGTGACCACGTTTGTGACGGGTATGCGTGAATCTGCCTTGTGCACGATCTCATAAACACTCTTGACGTAGCTGAGCGGATCACCCACAGTGCGCAGCGCGTAGGTCATACCGTCGGGAGAAAACTGGCTGACCGCTACGAACACAGTCATTGGACTCTCGTCCTCTTTCAGACCCCCGTACCGCACGTTAGCCGACACGCCGACGATTTCGAGATCGCGGTTCTCGTCCACGAACGTGATGCGTCGGCCCACCGGATTCTCGTTCCCGAAGTAAGTCCGCGCCAGCCGCTCGCTGATGACTGCAACCGGCGTGGAGCCCGCTTGGTCGTGGTCGTCAATCTCACGCCCCACCAGGATCGGAATCTGCATCGTCGTGAGGAAACGCGGTCCGACGACCATGACGCCTCCGCCTTCGACGGTAACAGCGCCGATCTTTATTGTCCCCCTGTATGTCGCGCCCGCACGGTCGGCGTTGATGATCGAGGAGTGCGAAAGCGACGCGCTGTGCACTCCGGGGATCGATTCGAAGCGCTTGCGCAGGTCCGTGTAAAAAGTGGTGATCTCCGGGTCGCGATGCCCCGCTTGACGCGCATTCAACGAGAACAGAAGAATGTTCTCGCGGGCGTATCCCAGTTGCACGGAGTGCAGCTTGTTGAGTGTTCGGACAAACAGACCCGCGGCGACCAGGAGGAGAAAAGAGAACGCGATTTGGGCGACCACCAGAACGTGCTGCGCGCGGCGGCGCGGTCCGCCCCCGCAGCCATTCTTTAGCGTGGGCATGACGTCCGGACGCGTCGACTGAATCGCTGGAGCGAGGCCAAATAACAGGCCGCAAACCACTGAGAGCGCTGCCGTCACGCCCAGCACGTGCCAGTTCAATTCCGCGTGCAGCGTAAAGTTCTCCCGCCCTCTGGAGAGCAGCAACGTCAGTGTTCGCACGCCCCAGATCGCAAACAAGACCCCGAATGCTCCGCCGAGCGACGCCAGCATCACACTCTCGGTAAGCAACTGGCGCACGACGCGGAACCGTCCCGCTCCCAGGCTGAGCCGGACAGCCATTTCGCCGCGTCGCGCGGCGGCCCTTGCCAGCTGCAGATTGGCAATGTTCGCGCACACGATCGCCAGGATCAATGCCACCATCATGAGGAGCACGTACAGAGGCTTGGAATACCTGCGGCGCAAGCTACCCAGACCGGCCGCGCCGGGATTCAGCGTCAGCGCGGGCAGTTTGGCGCGCTCACCGTCGGTCGTCGCGGTGGTGGCAACCCATTGATGGAAACGAGGCGCCAGCGCTGCCTGCGCCTGGGCCATGCTTACGCCGGGACGCAGGCGCCCCATCATTTCGATCCAATAAAAGTTTCCGTCGCTATACATACGAGCCGCTGCGGCACCGTCCAGGAGCAGATTCGTGTGCAACGGAAGATAGAGCTCCGGCGCCGCCTCTGGGTCGACTCCGAAGAATTCCGGCGGCGCGACGCCGATCACCGTGAAGGGAGTGTTATCGACGAGAATCGCCTGGCCAATCGCATTCGGCGGTCCTCCAAAGCGATTTTGGCTTGTCGCAAAACTGATTACGGCGACCGGCGCTGCGCCTGGACGGTCGTCTTCAGAGTCGATCAGACGTCCCGCGGCGGGCGACACTGCGAGGCCGCGAAAATACTCGCCGGTGACGTACTCCAGGCTGGCGCTCGTGGCGGCCTGCCCGCGGACGGCCAGGTTACGCTTTAGTCCGTTAAAGTATCCGAAAAGCGTGGAAAAGACGGGATTCTCCTCGCGAAGCGTCTCGAACGCGCCGTACGGGAACATTCCGCTGACCATGTTGCCTTTGTCGCCCGGCCAGAGAATGCCTTGTACCCCGTGTATGACGTGGACCCATTGCTTGCTGGCGTTGTAGGGAGGCGGGCTATGCCAATTCAGGACCACCAGCGACTCGGGATCAGCCACCGGCAGTGAGCGCAGCAGAATCGACTCCATCAAGCTGTAGACCGCAGTATTCGCCCCGATGCCGAGCGCCAGCAACAAGACCGCCAGGGCACTCAATGCCTTGTTGGCGGCCATGGTGCGACAGCCATAGCGGACATCCTGTCCAAGTTCCGACCAAAACCGCTTGATCCAAATCTCTCGTGATTCTTCCTGCTTCTGTCCGACGTTGCCAAATCGCCGGCGCGCTTCGGCCCGGGCGTACTCTGGCGTCATACCGTCTCCTTGCAGTTCCGCAGCTTTCTCCGCAAGGTGGAGTTCCATTTCCTCGCGCAGCGCCTCGCTGCGCCTGGCGCTCTCCATCCAATACCTCAGCCGTCGCATCAACATGTTCGTCACTCGGCTCCCATCACACGGGCGATCGCCAGCGTGAGTTTCGCGTACTTCCGGGTTTCAAACGCCAGCTGTTTGCGGCCGGTCGCAGTGATCTTGTAGATTCTCGCCCGCCGATTATTCGACGTCACGCCCCAGACACCCTCGATCCAGCCGTTTAGCTCCAGACGCTGGAGAGCGGGGTACAGCGAGCCCTCCTCGACGAGGAGCTCGTTGCCGGACGATTGTTGAATGAACTGGACTATGCCGTACCCATGGAGGTCGCGCAGCGACAGCGTCCGCAGAATCAACATGTCCAGTGAACCGGGCAACGAATCGTTCTTTTGCGCCTTGCGCCCCATACTAAGAATTCTTAGCTTACGCCGACGAGATTGCGCGAGTCAAGTTCGAGATGTCAGTCCCGCGCGACAACCTGGCTTGCTCACCCGCGAGGCTGCTGTGGGGCGACAGAGAATTGCGGGAAAACTACAACGGCGAATGAGACGGCCCGAAGACCGGCCTGGCTGCCATACCGAGAAGGCATTGACAGACTCCAGTTGAGGGCGGATAACGACAGAGCGCCATCCGGAAACTATCCAGTTTGCCGTGCAACGCGCAAACCACTGATATGATGCCGGTTCTTGCGATGTAGGCGGATTAGGACCGATAAACGGCGCAGCGTGCGGCCAAAGCCAGAACCCAAAGCGCTTCGCAGGGCGAAAGACTGCTGGGATGGCAGAAAAACGCAAACGCACTCCCAAGTCAATACTCAAGCTGCCGGACCTCGAACAATCCAAGTCAGCCCTGGGCGGTCTAAGCGCGCTCTTCGTGAGACAAAGCTCCGTTATTTGCGACTGCGACGGCGCGATCAGCTAGAGCTACACTTTCCACACTTCAAGTCTGGCACGGTTGGAGGCCAATCGCCTGGTGGCGCCTGAAAGATGCGTTGAGCGTTTCAGGATTGTTTCGAGACACGCGCTTGGGGGGCCGCAACTGAGCTGGCAGTCAAAATTTCGAGCTGGACAAAGGGGCACATCACAAAATTGTCGCCCGAGTTGAAGTTCGCCATCGCATATTCGCTGATATCCAGTTCACCGCCGTCGAAAGAATAGTCCATCTGCAAAGCGACCTCGATCAAGACGCCGGATTGCGGCGGAACGGCGAGCATGCTGTAGCTGAGGTTGAAGGGGGAGAAATTGAAATCCTTCTTTTTGACATCGGGAGAACCGAAATCCAGTGAGGCACCAGTGTAGGCGAGGAGGCCGACAATGAACTGCATTTGAGAGTCTTGGTACAGAGGTTGGGTTGGCGGCTGTTCCCACCACTGCAGCAATGTCAGATTTGCTGACAAACTTATAGACGCGGAGTTTCCGAAGAGCACGGACGGAGCGGCACTCACCCCGCAAGTGCCGTTGAGGATGAGCGAGGTGTTTACGTTGACCAGCGCAAAACTCGACTGTTCGTTCTCCCACCAGAAATAGAAGACGAATTGCGTACTGTCGGACCCTTCACTGGTATCAACCAAGAACTTGACGAAGCTGTCTGAGGGAGCGTATTGCTCGCTTATCCAAATATTCGACTGCGGGTTCGGCAACTGCCAGATCAAGAACGGCTCCTCCAGAACAACCTCAACGGGCACAAAAGGCGGCAGGATGCGGCTGAACAGAGAGAGCGCCTGGCGTCTTTCTTCGCGCTGGCGCTTGAAAGCGGCTGCGCTGATCTTCGGTGATCGAACGAGCTGAACGGAAGGCTGGCTTGCTCGTGCAACTTGCGCGAGATGATTGAGTTCGCGCAGTTTCGCCAGACGATCGGCATTGAAGGGCTGCCCACCGAGGAGACGTCCGAAGCCAGGCGCGGGCATGAGGGATGCGCCCCGCCGGCGACAAGCGTACAATCGACTTAAAGTGCTTTGATTCCGTCCTCGATTTCACGAGTGACTTCAGAACGCGGACCTCCGGATTTGCGGGGAGGCTCAGCGGCATGAGAGGCAAAACTACCGTCCTGCTGCTTCAAAAAAGACCTCAATTGTTCTATGTCCACCGTTGGCATGGCCGATTCGTTAGTGGATATAGAGTATGTCAGCTGGGCGAAGCCGTCAATGCCTAGCTTCAGGCGTGTCGTTAGCACGGTAAATGTCCGGTTGAATTAACACCGTATTTGTCAGCTTGCCGTCGTCAGAAATTCAGCGCATCAACCGCTTTCCGCACCCCAGCTTCCAAGTCTGTCTTGCGAAGTTCGAGATCGTGGCGGTGGTCGCGGATTTTTCGCCAGTTCGACTTCGTTGTCGGCGAGTTGAGCCGAATATTTGCGCACCTGGTCTTCCTGACCCTTGACTCTGTTAAGGCTGTCTATGTCGGCTCGCAAGCGGGTTTGGTCCTGGGTCAGATCACTGGCCTGCATCTTCGCCAAGCCGAGTGAGTTTTCTGTTTCCGCAAGCGTGAATTTGAGATCTGCAATCGCTTTCAACTGCTTTCGCCCTTCAGATAGGTACGCTCTTCTTCCACTTTCAACGTCCGAGTGGCATTGGCGGGCAGCGTGACTTCGAAGAGGTAAGCTTCCGCTCCGTCGGCTTGGGCGACAGCGCGACGATAGTGCCGACTGTGACGCGCATCCCGCGAATGCAGGGTTTGCCATAATCTCCGGGTTGCGCGTTGTCCGGGAGCTACTCGGAAAATGGCACGGATTTCGCCTTTGCGACAAAGGTTGACTTTCATGCGGAAAGCCCTGCGGCGCGGGCCTGTTCCCTCCATCGTGGTTCGTTGACACCCATCACGAGGAGCCACAGAGCCAGGGAGACCTCTGCCAATGCAGTCACTGTGAAGTACGGGAAGATCCGGGTTTGCAATACAGGTGCAAGAAAGAGTGTAAAGCTGTTGATGAAGTAGCCCACGCCCTCGATGGCCAGCGCGACGCCGATGATCCGGGGAAAAAAGGTCGAGTTCACGATCAAGTAGGCCATCGCAAAGCAATCGAAGGCGAAAAACACCAGGCAAATGGCGAAGCCGCCTTCAAACAACTGGAGAGATACGTAGGAGGCTTCCTGCAATTGCGTGGGAGTAAACGCGCTCAGGTAACTCACACCGCCCAAAATGACGATCGGCGCATAGTGAGCGAGTAAGCTGACAGCCTCTACCGCGGTTGATACAAGACCGAAGATCGCTTCTAGCAACGCAACTTTCTGGTTCACCACCTTGAACAAGCCGTAGAAGATGACCGTCAGCGGCACATTGCAGGCGAGAGAGAAGACCTCGGCCGCGAAGCCCAGCCGGTAAAGGGTCTGGTGCGCCATAATGTTCTGCGCGGTAACTGCGGGGTCGCCAGGCGCGACTAGCCGGGCACGCACGCCCAACTCCGCGAATGCGCCGAAGACAATGACGGTCAGGTAGAGGAGGCCGGCGATCCGGGCCTTGAGCTTCGGCGACATTTCGATGATTGGTTGCTTCATGACGAGCCTGCTCATCTTCACTTCCGCTGATCGGATCCAGTTTCAACTTGCCGAGAGTGATGGTTGGGACCACCCATGAACCCGTGCTCTTCGTCTGTACGCACGGGCGAAGCGCACGCCCGCCAGAGAGAAAATCATCCGGATGCGTGGCAGAAAGCTGAGCAAATAAGGCACTCCCTTCCTGCGCAGCGAATCGGGAAAGTACCTGGAATCTCCTTTTTGACTCCAAGAATGCTCTCAGTTTACACACTCGTTGCCCCTGCTTCCAAAATGTGCAACGGCCTTCGTCCGGATTCTGCTTAAGGATTACCTCGCGAGTTCGTAGCGCAAGGTGCCGGATTTCCATGGGGTGCGAGAAATTCGAGTAGCTTGTCGTCGGGTGGGCGGATAGCTCATATGCCGGGAGGCTCATCGCCATTGAAGGTTGGATCATAGCCGGCGAAAAGCTGGCACTCCAGTCTGTCCAACTCAAACAAGATATCTCCAGGGATTCGCTTTCGTTCCACTTCCAGAAACTCCCGCAGACCGTTCACTGCCCGCGCTACACTCTTGTGAATCATCGGATCACCAGCGGTGATCTCAATGTAACAGCGCGTGATTTGGAAAAGGTCGCGGGCGGGACGGATCTCATCGGCACTATACTTGCTTCGGTGTCGGCGCTTGTTGGCACCGCAATAAGCGGCGGACTAATTGCGGGTGGGGCGGCAGGCAAGGAGGCCGGCTGGTAAGCGGAGGCAAACGGTCGCCCGAAGAGCTGCTTCAGCGAAATGGATTTTCCTGCTCGAAGCGGTCTTTGTGAGCCAGCAGAGCGAAGTAACCACTGGCTAATTGCCCAGCCATGCAAGCGGCTCCACGGCGCGGATTCTTAGAAGACGCAGATCGAGTGTGCCTTGCACAAGATCGGAGGGTTTGCTCACCGATATTGCTCTCGCTTACCGAGAACAGTAAGTACCTCATGCCCCTACTTCAGCACTAAATCGGTCAAGATCAGTTCGTCCAGGCGGCTTCCGCTGTCGTGCGCTGAGCGTGCATCGGCCTCAAGCAGACCAACCTGCCAGCGCCGCTAGGGCGCGTATTTCGTTTAAGATCGAATCGCAAGAGGAAACATCTCAAATGCAGGAATACGATCTTTATATTAATCCGCAAAAACCGACAGTGGGCCTCTACGTGCCTACAGGGGCGGGTCTTCCCGACTTGGCCGATCCTAAGGAATGGCTATTCGATGGCACTGCGACACAAGTCGAATTGCCGCCAGACCTTGTGAAGAGGATCGAAACTAACGGTCACGCCTTTCGCAACATGGATTGAGCTTTAAACGATAGCCTATCCAAGGATAGACAGACTGAACCGCACCATGTTGTCCGCCGTCAAGTATTTTTCTCGCAGGCGGATCTGATTTCTGCAGGATATTGAAACCTGACAAGTCTTGATTTTTGTCTTTCTGACTCAGTCGTTTTGCACTCTGGTCCATTGGAGAGAACTGGCAGAGCTTTGCACGGCCTCGAGCACCTGCTGCACGATCACGCCGTCGCGGAAGTCAGGATGAAATTCTCGACCGAGCGAAACGCAATCGAGAAACTCTGCAAGAGCCGCAATGAACGTATGTTCGTAGCCGACAATGTGGCCCGGTCTCCAGAAATTCCCAAAAATCGGATGCGACGGCTGGGTCACCATAATGTCGCGAAGCCCCTGCTCCTCAGGTGGCTGTTTCGCGTCAAAGAATTCAAGATGATTGAGGCGTTCGAGGTCGAAGCGAAGCATGCCTCCAGAACCATGAATCTCAAATTGGTTTGAGTTTCGATAACCAATGCCAAAGCGGGAGGCTTCGAAATTCCCCAGGCTGCCGTTCCGGAATTGCGCAATTACAAGAACAGCATCGTCGACCGATCGATCGGGAACGAAGGTTCGCGTCGCGGCGGTCGTCTCACAAATCAAGCCATTTAAATACGTCGCAGTATCAATCAAATGAGCGAGCAGATCGTCTGCAAC
Source organism: Bryobacteraceae bacterium (assembly GCA_049585195.1). Taxonomy (GTDB): domain Bacteria; phylum Acidobacteriota; class Terriglobia; order Bryobacterales; family Bryobacteraceae; genus KBS-96. Next base: position 15,336 of record JBAUZG010000187.1, read on the forward strand.
GCCCGAACCACCTTGCTTCGGGTCCATGCGCCACGTACCGGCTCGAGAACGATCGGGCCCGGACTGCTGCATATAAGCGGCGCGATAGTGAAAGATTTCGCCCAGGCGCCCTTGATCGATAAACTTGCGGGCCAGCGCAATGGCGGGAACATAACGATAGTTGTACCAGACCATATTGGGCACATTCTTCGCTGCCTCCGCCATCGCCTTGGCTTCACGAACATTCATCGCGAGCGGTTTCTCGCAAAGAACCATCTTTCCCGTTTCGGCTGCCGCAATTGCGACAGTCGCGTGGAGGTAATTCGGAAGAGCGATATCGATCGCGTCAATATCCGGCCGGCCGACGACCGTGCGCCAGTCTGTTACAGTCTCTTGCCAACCCCAGCGAGCCGCCATGCTCGCCAGACCGGCTTGATTGCGCCCGCACAATATTTTTCGTTGAATTCGATACCGCAGATCGTAGAAGTGCTCTACCTGGGACCAGGCGTTTGAGTGAGCCTTGCCCATAAAGCCCTGCCCGAGCAAGGCGACTCGAAGTTCCGGTTTCATTCCTCGAAGATCCTAAACGGCCCTGGAGCCGTCGCCATCGGTTGCTGCACCGGTTTGCGGCCGACTGGGAGCCCCGATCGATTTTTGCCGACATCCATTCCTCTACACATCATCGGGAAGAGGCTCGGGTGCTACACAGAAGGGCCATCTTACACTCCCGCCGCCGCCCGCTTCTTATCGGCCGAAACCTCAAACTTCAAACCCGAACCCTCCCGGTCCGCATCGAGCCAGACGTTATACCCGTCCCATACGTCACCCGACAGAATCCGTTTCGCGAGCGGCGTTGCCACCTCCCGCTGAATCGCCCGCTTCAACGGCTGCGCGCCATAGACCGGGTCATAACCCTCACGCACTAGCCGCGTCCGCGCCGCATCCGTCAGATCGACCGAAATATTCCGCTCAGCCAGCCGCTTCCGCAAGCCCGCCAACTGAATCTCGACAATCTGTTTAGCTGCTCTTCGCTCAAAGCATGGAAGACGCCTTCGTCGTAGCCAACGTATTCCGGAGGCGCGCCAATCAGCCAGCATCCTCCGTCCCGCCATGGTTGTTTCGGCTGCATAGCTCGCTCCCTCTCAATTATTGCTCTTACGCGCCGACCTCGACTTAGTCGAGTTCCGGCGTGTTACCCTTCGTCTAGCGTTTCTGTCTGTTTTGCACCGGGAAGTAGCTCGCTACGCTCATCAATGTTCAAGCTCACCCGGCCTCAATCACATTTGAACCACGACCGCGGTGCGCAACGAGCAGCAATGCGAAGATCAGATGAGCATGCCCAATGCTCCGCTTCCTCAGCCCGTTCTCGCGCCTCTCACCAGCGCAGCGATATTCCTGGTTGTCTGTATTAAGCCGGACCGCGAGAGCTACACAGCCGTGCGCGCGCTGTGCGCTGATCTTCCGGGAATTTTCCGCGCGGTCGATTTTCGTCGCATAGAGGGAGGGCTCTCGTGTGTCGCGGGATTCGGATCCGATGTCTGGGACAAGCTCTTCGGAAAACCTCTGCCTCCCGAACTCCATCCGTTTCGCGAGATACGATCGGGGGAACGCCATGCGGTCTCTACTCCTGCTGATGTGTTGTTTCACATCCGCGCCAAGCGGATGGATATGTGTTTCGAGCTGGTTACCCAAATCATGGAGCGGATTGGAGGGGCAGTTTCTGTTGTTGACGAGACGCACGGCTTCCGCTATTTCGACGATCGTGACCTTCTTGGATTCGTTGACGGAACAGAGAATCCCCGTGGTGAGGCCGCTCTCTATGCCGCGCTCATTGCTGGAGAAGACGCTCAGTTTGCAGGCGGAAGCTACGTCATTATTCAGAAGTACCTGCACGACATGAGTAAGTGGAACGCCCTTTCAACAGAGGACCAAGAGCGGATCATTGGACGCAAAAAACTTTCCGATATTGAGCTGAGCGATGCGGTGAAACCAACTTTCGCCCACAATGCTCTGACGACTGTCGTCGAGAACGGAGAAGAGGTTAAGATTCTGCGGGACAACATGCCCTTTGGTAAACCCGGTCATGGAGAATTCGGAACCTACTTTATTGGGTACAGTCGATCTCCACGGACAATTGAACAGATGCTCGAGAACATGTTTGCCGGGCGACCGCCGGGCAACTATGACCGGCTTTTGGATTTTAGCCGGCCCGTCACTGGTAGCCTGTTTTTCGCGCCCTCAGCAACTTTTCTTGAAAATCTTGGCGACCAAGAACCTTCAACATCTGCAAGCAGCCAACTGCCGGCAGAACCTGATGCGTCATCGTCCTCGCCGGTGCGGGATACATCACTTGGCATCGGATCGCTCAAAGGAGCTACGAAATGAATAACCTTTATCGGGAATTGGCGCCGATCTCAGAAGCCGCGTGGGTGCAGATCGAGGAGGAGACGACGAGAACGCTCAAGCGATATCTCGCCGGCAGACGCGTCGTTGATGTTCCGTCTCCCGGAGGCGTCGCCATACCCGGAGTTGCAACCGGCCACTTGCTGACGATTACCCCTCCAGCCGAAGGTATTATTGCAAGTCAGCGTGAGGTCAAGGCCCTCGTGGAACTGCGAGCGCCTTTTGAGCTTTCCCGCCAAACGATTGATGATGTGGAGCGCGGTTCGGAGGATTCCAACTGGCAACCTGCTAAAGATGCCGCCAAGAAATTCGCATTCGCAGAAGACAGGGCCATCTTCGATGGCTATCGTGAAGCGAACATTCAGGGTATTCGAGAGGGCACCAACAATCCAGTCAAGCCTCTGCCGGCCGACGTGCGCGATTATCCGGATGCGGTTGCCCAGGCCTTAGACCAGTTATGGCGCGTCGGTGTCAACGGCCCCTACTCCGTCGTGCTGGGAGCGGGTGAGTATACAGAACTTGCGGAGACTCGCGACCACGGATATCCAGTCTTGGAGCACGTCAAACGTATTGTCGATGGCGATATCATCTGGGCGCCTGCCATTGCTGGCGCCTTTCTGCTGACCACGCGAGGCGGCGATTTCGAGCTCAACATCGGGCAGGATGTTTCCATCGGCTATCTTAGCCATACGGACTCTGCCGTTCGGCTCTACCTGCAGGAGACATTTACTTTCCGTGTCCTGACCAGCGAGGCGTCCGTCGCTCTTTCACCCTCGAAACAGACCCCGGCGTGACATTGCAGCTGAATCCGGGAGGCTGCGGCGCGGCAAGATCCGGGAACGTCGCAGTACGCGGATCCGATACGAAATTTACAAACTCCCGGTAATACTGTGTCATAAAACATGATAGATTGTTTTTGTTGTGAGCGCGAAAGCATCGAGGGCGCCAAGCGCGCAACACAAAAGGTTTGTTCGGTACCTGGACAGCTTGGCGCAAGCGGTCGGACACGCCGATAGGATTGTTCCTTTTAAAGCATATTGTACAGGGCTCTTGTTGCCTGGGGAGCGTAAGAGTATCGAGCCGATGGCAGCTCGGCTGGATCCCGATCATGTGGGCCGCATGCATCAATCACTACATCATTTGATAGCGGAAGCTCCCTGGGAGCACGAAATATTGTTGGATCGGGCACTGGATACGGTGCTGCCGGCGATGTTGCAACAGGCTCCGATAGTGGCCTGGGTGGCGGACGACACCGAGTTTCTCAAAAAGGGGCAACACTCGGTGGGCGTCACGCGGCAATATTGCCGTCACGTGGGCAAGGAGGACAACTGCCAGGTAGCAGTGACTCTTTCGTTGACCACTGAGGAGGCCAGCATGCCGATTGCCTTCCAGTTGTACCTTCCGGAAGTTTGGGCCGAGGATGAACAAAGACGGAAGAAGGCAGGCGTGCCCAAAGAGGTTGGCTTTCAAACGAAGCCCGAGATTGCACTGGGGCAGATCGAGCGAGCGAGACAGCGCGGTTTGCCCAGAGGTGTGGTGCTGGCGCATGCCGGTTACGGCAACGACACGCAGTTCCGGAACCGGCTTACCGAAGGCGACTTACTCTATTTCGCCGGCATCCAGAGCGTAGTCAAGGTGTGGAAGCCTGGTGAGCAGCCCAGACCCGCCCGGCCAAGCAAAGGCCTGAGCCGTCCACCCAAACTCTTCCAACGGGATTCGGGACAACTGTCACTTACGGTGAAAGAGCTGGCCCTAGCGCTGCGGGCCGATGCCTGGAAGAACATTTCTTGGCGTGAGGGAGTCGCTCAGAAACCCAAGTCTCGGTTTGCTGCTGTGCGCGTTTGTCCAGCGCATCGCGATTACGGGCGCGCGGAACCACACGCGGAAGAATGGCTTTTGATCGAATGGCCCAAGGATGAGAGCGAACCCACGAAGTACTGGCTTTCTACTCTGCCCGCCGACACATCGCTTGCTGAGTTGGTCTATTTCGCCAAACATCGCTGGATAATCGAACGGGATTACCAGGAACTCAAACACGAACTGGGCCTGGGACACTTTGAAGGTCGCGGCTGGCGTGGATTTCATCATCACGCCACTCTGTGTATAGCAGCTTATGGCTTCTTAGTTTCGGAGCGAAGCCGTTTTTCTCCCTCAACCCGTGCCGGCCATCTCAAATTAAGCCTTCCCAAATTGCCGAATTGGTTCCGGCCGCGCGGCTCGCCGCGTGCGCGCCGAGCGACATAATCCGATTCGATCGTAACCTTAAGGACAGTTATCGCCCGCTAATTGCTCGGTTGCCTTCCGGATTGTCCATTCTGTCCGATTCATTCAGAATCGTTCCAAGTAAGGTTTTGACACAGTAGTAAGTCTTATGACACAGTAGTCTCTAGATGCAGATTCAGAGTGAAACATCCCTTCACGGTTTGACGTCATATCGCAGCACGGGAACGGAAGGAAAGCTCCAGAGCCTCTATGGCCATGAGAAAGATCAGATACGTAAAGAAATCGACAAATGGGCCAAAGAAGCCACTTGGGAGTCAGGACCTAAGTCGACCGCGGCGGGGAACTGAAACGGCTCCTTGTAATTTCCGTATACAATTTTCCTGACACCCGACTGGACTTTGCTCTGTGAAGGAGGGTTTCAAGCATGGAGCCAACAGCTCACACAGCGTGGCCTGTTTTCCTCAGTGGTTGGCATGAGTACCGCCGAAATTGGGGCTGGTTTCTCGCACTGGGCATCATCTCGATTATTCTGGGCGTGATCGCGCTGGTGGACTCAATCGCGGCAACCATTGTCTCCATGATCTTCTTTGGATGGGTTTTATTGATCGCGGGGATTGTCGAAGCTGTACATACGTTCCGGCATTGGCGAAGTGGCCATGTATTCCTCCACTCGCTGAATGCAGTGCTCTCGCTGGTTGTCGGTCTCATGCTGCTGGGGCACCCTCTGGCGGGAGCATTGGTAATGACGCTGCTTCTAGCTGCGTATTTCACGGTGGCGGGCATCTTCCGCATCATCGCAGCCGTGAGTCTACGTCCCCCACACTGGGGCTGGGCCGTGACGAGCGGTATTATCACCCTGATACTCGGAATCCTGGTCTGGGCGCAGTGGCCGGTATCTGGCTTGTGGATCATTGGTTTGTTTATCGGCATCCACCTGATTTTTGCGGGATGGACACAGGTGATGCTAGCCTTCGGTGCGCGAAGTCTTCCCGCGGAAGCAGTTTGAAGCTCGCAGAGGGCAGGCACGCCACGGTTGTCGTTCCGGAGCGGGTTGAATAGACCGCTTCGTTAATTGGATTGATTCGTTAGGTAAAGATACGAGGTAAGGTGTCATGGCAAAAGCAGTAGGCATAGATCTAGGAACAACAAACTCTGTCGTCTCAGTCATGGAAGGCGGGAAGCCAACGGTCATCATCAACAGCGAGGGAAGCCGGTTAACGCCTTCGGTTGTCGCGTTTACCAAAGCGGGCGAGCGCCTCGTTGGCCAGATAGCGAAGCGCCAAGCCGTGCTGAATCCGGAAAATACAATTTATTCGGCAAAAAGGTTCATAGGGCGCCGCTACTCTGAGGTTCAGTCCGAGATTAAGAATGTCCCGTACAAAGTTGTGGCCGGCCCGAACGATGCGGTTCGGTTCTCGATCATGGGTAAAGACTATTCACCGGAAGAAATTTCGGCTCTCGTCCTGCGAAAGCTGGCCGAAGACGCGGCCAAATACCTGGGCGAAAAAGTTACGGAAGCGGTGATCACTGTCCCCGCATACTTTAACGATGCCCAGAGGCAGGCGACAAAGGACGCAGGTAAAATCGCCGGGCTGAATGTACTCAGAATTATCAACGAGCCGACGGCGGCCGCGCTCGCCTATGGACTCGAAAAGAAGACGAACGAGACGATTCTAGTCTTCGATCTCGGCGGCGGAACCTTCGACGTTTCCATCCTAGACGTCGGAGATGGAGTATTCGAGGTCCGTTCGACCGCGGGCGACACGCACCTGGGCGGAGATGATTTCGATAAACGGGTAGTGGACTGGCTGGCTGAGGAGTTCCAGCGCGATCGGGGGATCGATTTACGAAAGGACCGCCAGGCGTTGCAGCGGCTGACCGAAGCGGCGGAGAAGGCGAAAATCGAACTGTCGACCGCGCTTGAGACAACGATTAGCCTGCCTTTTGTTACGGCTGACGCTTCCGGACCGAAGCACCTGGAAATCAAGCTTACGCGAGCCAAGTTCGATCAATTGACTGCTGACCTTGTAGAAAGATGCATTGGGCCGGTGAAGCAGGCACTCGCGGATGCAAAGATTACCGAGAAGGATGTTGACGAGGTAATTCTTGTGGGTGGCGCCACGCGTACTCCCGCAGTGCAAACGTTGGTCCGCCGCTTGACGGGCGGGAAAGAGCCAAACCAGTCGGTCAACCCAGATGAAGTAGTTGCGGTGGGAGCCGCCATTCAGGCCGGCGTTCTGGCTGGAGAGGTGAAGGGTGTGGTGTTGCTCGATGTAACTCCGCTCTCATTGGGACTCGAGACGCTCGGCGGCGTAATGACGAAACTCATCGACCGCAATACGACGATACCGGCTCGGAAGACCGAGACTTTCTCTACGGCTGAAGACAATCAGACGGCCGTAGATGTTCACGTGCTTCAAGGCGAGCGGGAGCTCGCGCGCGACAACCGCACGCTCGGAAACTTCCGGCTTGAAGGTATTCGCCCTGCTCCGCGGGGCACCCCTCAGGTAGAAGTTAGCTTCGACATTGATGCCAATGGCATCTTGACAGTCACGGCAAAAGATAAAGAAACCGGCAAGGAGCAGAAGGTCACTATTACTGGGTCTACTCAACTCAGCAAGGAAGAGATTGACCGAATGGTGTCGGACGCTCAGCGACATTCGGATGAGGATAAACGGCATCGCGAAGAAGTTGAAGTGCGGAACACAGCCGATTCGACGGCCTACCAACTGGAGAGGCAGATGCGCGAACTTGGGGATCGTGTACCCCAGAACGAGCGCGTCCGCGCGGAGCAGGCGATCAGTTCCGTTCATCAACTGGTAAAAGATACCTCGTCCGATCTTGCTAAGCTGCGCCAGCTTACCAGTGATCTTCAGCAGATCGCTCATGCGTTGTCATCAGCCGATTACAGTCAAGCGACTGCATCGGATGGCCGTGCCTCGGGAGCCAGCCCGTCATCGTCAGGTGGTACAGGGCCGCGTGGTACTGGCGATGTCATTGATGCCGAATTCAAAGAGACCAAATGAGTGTTCTCGGCCAATATGACCGCTGCTGATATGGAAACGGCACAAGACGACGAGATCAAACAACTCAAAGAACAAGTCCGCCAGGAGCACGAATTGTATTTGCGCGCTCTGGCGGACTTTGAAAATTACCGCCGGCGGATCGACCGTGAGCGAGCCAATACCGCGTCTAGCGGCAAGCGTGAGATCATTCTCGCCCTGCTGGAAGTGCTCGACGGCTTCGAGCTGGCTCTTCAGCATGCAGGAGATGGGTCTTCGTCTTTGACCGAAGGGCTTAGAGCAATTCATCGCAGGTTTTTGACCTTGCTGGAGCAACAGAAGGTCGAGCCGATTCGGAGTCTCGGCGAGACTTTTGATCCTCGTATACACGAAGCTGTCGATTCGTCGCCGAGCGACCAGTATGAGCCGGGAACCGTGATAGAAGAGATCCAGCGCGGCTATCGACTAGGGGATGAACTGCTCAGACCTGCGCGCGTACGGGTTGCGGCCTAGTGGTATGTTTCATTGGCCACGCCTCGACGAATCACCCCGAGGCTCATTCTGATCCATGTGAATTCCGATGGCTGTAAAGTTCAGAGACTACTATGAGGTTCTTGGCGTCAGCAAAACGGCAACGGAGGATGAAATCCGTAAAGCTTACCGTAAGCTGGCGCGAAAGCATCATCCGGACGTAAATCCCGGAGACAAATCCGCTGACGAGAAATTCAAGGAAATTAACGAGGCGTACGAGGTCTTATCCGATTCGGATAAGCGCAAACGATACGATCAACTCGGATCGAACTGGAAAGCGGGATCTGACTTTACCCCGCCGCCCGGCTGGGAACCTCGGGGCGCAGGATTTGACGGCTTTAGCGCCGCAGCGGGTCAGGGCTCGGCGGGCGACTTTAGCGACTTCTTCGAGAGCCTCTTTGGCAGGCGCCACAGTGCTCGCGCGAGCGCCGGATTTCGGATGCGCGGTAACGATGTCGACGCGGAAATTACACTCAGCCTCGAAGAAGCGCATCGCGGGACAAAGCGCAAGATCAGCTTTGAAGCCACGGAAACATGCCCGACCTGCGGCGGTAGCGGGACGCAAGACCGCAAAACTTGTCCGACTTGTCACGGGATGGGGGTGGTCGTTCGCCCGAAGTCCTTGGATGTAACGATTCCGGCGGGCGTGCGTCAGGGCTCCGTGATTCGGTTGGCAGGCCAAGGCGAACCAGGAAATGGGGCTCCGGCCGGGGATCTCTTTCTGCACGTACGCATTCAACCTCATCCACGATTTGAGATGACCGGCGATGACGACATCGAAATGGAGACCCCAGTCGCTCCTTGGGAGGCTGCGCTCGGGGCCGCAATCAACGTGCCGACGCTCGACCGAACGGTTGAAATGAAAATTCCGCCTGCAACCCAAGGAGGTAAAAAGCTTCGGTTACGAGGGTTAGGCTTAAATAGGCGAAGCGGGGGCCGAGGAGATCAATATGTCAGGCTAAAAATCGTTAACCCACCGGATTTGAGCGCCAAGCAAAGAGAGCTTTTTGAGCAGCTTGCTGCCGAGTCTCGTTTCGATCCTCGCAAATCGATGGACAGGCAGTAGGGATGGTGAAGATGCAACAATACGCGATTATCCTTCGCCGGCATGAGCGCGAGCAATTGACACTCGATGATCTCGCTGTCCACGCGAATGTCCATCCCCAGTTGGTTGCGCAGTTCGTGGAGATTGGATTGATAACTCCAGTAGCGCAAAACGAAAACGAATTGCTGTTTGATCCTGCGGCTGCTCCTCGCTTGCGAACCATCGTTCGGCTTCGCCGGTCTTTAGGCATAAACCTCGCAGGTATTTCGGTGGTTCTCGACCTGCTCGACAAACTGACGGCCGTTCAGCTCGAGAATGAGGCGTTGCGCAGACGCGGCTAACCTGTTTTGGGGCCCCCCTTTCCTTACCGGGTGTGGATCTACCGCCCCGTCGACACGAATGTTGTCCGCGCCCTCCAAAAATCCAAATACCCATCGTCACTTGAGAAAACGGTAGTGGGCGTGAATGAAACTGCTGATCTTTTCTGATATTCACGCTGATTACGCCGCTCTCGAGCGGCTGATGGAGATCGAAGCCGATCTTTACTTTGCAGCAGGCGATCTCGTCAACTGGAACCGGAAGCTCGAGCGCGTAGGTCCCATTCTGGGTCGCCGGGCGAATCACATGTATGTCCTTCCCGGCAATCATGAATCGGAAGACGCTATCGCGCGGTTCTGCGAGTATGGCCGTACGGGCCGAACTGGCGGAAGGAAGCTGAACGCGCGCGGCGGTGTTACTGCGCATTCCGCGCACAAGGCTCTTTTATAGAATGCGCCGGCTGGAAATTCATCTGCCACGCAACCTAAAAGCAAAGGCCGCCGCGACAGCCGTTTAGAAGCTCTTCGGACGCTCCTGTGAACACCGAACGCGGACTTGCGAGCGGGCCGTCCTCAGGCCAACGTCAATGCCGTACCTTTGTGCATCGCGATGTGATCACTTTTATCGCTCTTGATTTCGTACTGCGGATCATGCGCGCTCGCGTGATGAATATATCCTTTGTAATCAACATTCGTGGTGTGCACTCGGATGATTGTTCCGCTGACACGTCCGGCTTCCGAGCTCCAGGTCACATGGTCACCGACCTTGAATCGGTTGGTTGTGGAATGCGCACTGGAATCTGAGGTTTTGCGGTAACTCATAATGCGCCTTATCTTAGCTCTGCGATCTACTGCGCGATTATTCGTCGCGCGGTTTTGAAACAGCTTCGTCCTTGGCTTCGCGATAACGCCCGATTAATGCATTGGTTGAGCTATCATGCGCCAGCGATGACGGATCTTTGCTTTCCAGCTCTGGAATAATCCGCTGGGCAAGCACTTTACCAAGTTCGACACCCCATTGGTCGAATGAATCAATGGTCCAGATAGCGCCCTGCGTGAAGGCGCTATGTTCGTACAGCGCGACCAACTTGCCGAGCGCCTCGGGCGACTTCCAGGCCGGACGGTTGGTGGGTCGGATATTAGCGAGCGGTTTTGCCGTAGCTCCCGAGGTTGACGTGGCATGAGTTTCTGTTTGCCAATGAAATTGAAGAGTGCTGTAATGAAACGAATTTGCCGCGAAAATGACCGGCCGTCACGTCATCTTAGCGGGAGCGGCCTGAGATGGAAAGGGAGCTGGCTTCGATGCCCGAAGCAACTTTTATCCTTAACGCGGTACCGCCCTTTCGGTTGGATTTGACCGCCTGGGCAATACGGCGCCGACCCGAGAACAGGATGGATCTTTGGGACGGAACAACCTACAAGCGCGTTCTAACGCTCCGGGGCAAGGCCGTGAAAATATCCGCCACGCAGACCGCCGGGCTCACGAGTTCGCGCCTTCGCGTCAACATCCGGGGTATCGATCTCGATTCTTCCACAAAGGCGCAGATCACCTCAGCGCTTAACCGGCTACTCGGCAGACGCATCGACTTGCGGCCATTCTATTGTTTTGCAAAGCAAGATTCACGCCTATTCGATCTAACGCAACGGTTTTACGGGTTAAAACCTTCACGCTTCCCGACCGTTTTCGAGACACTTGTCAACGGAATTGCCTGCCAACAACTGAGTTTGGCCGTTGGGATCACTCTACTCAATCGCCTCGCGGAAGCTCGCGGGCTTCCCTTCCGAGGACCCGATGAGACCCAGTACTCTTTCCCCACCCCTGAGCAACTAGGTCTCTGACCGCTTAGAGCGGTTTGTTTTGTAACCAAACTTGAGGCGTGCTTTTTTGCGCGTGAATTGCCACTTAATCTTGACTCGATCGCGATTCATCCTTTTATTCCAGGCGTTGATTTC
>JBAUZG010000188.1:0-6758 GCA_049585195.1 Bryobacteraceae bacterium
ATCTGCTAGGCTTGATTCTGCTGGCGGTGCGCGCAAGCGCCTAACAGGGAATCTGGTGGAAATCCAGGACTGCCCCGCAGCGGTAAGCAGGAACGAAGGCCCGCTCGAAAGCACTGTCTGATTGCAGACGGGAAGCAAGGGTCCTTAGTACACGCCTGAAAACGGTGAGGCCTGCAAGTCCGAAGACCTGCCGCGGCCCGCACGAACTACGTGCCGGACTTCTTGTTGCCTCGAGGGAGGGCGAACAATGAAACGGGTTGCCGTTCTCATTCTGCTAACTTTCTGCTTCATCGCAAAGCCGGCGCATGCCGGAAACGATGCCAGCGTTTCGGGCCTTGTTCTTGATCCATCGGATAAACCGGTTCCGAATGCAACGGTACAGTTAAATCAATCGAGCGGCGCGGCTCAACTGGCCGCTTCCAGCGACCGCTCAGGCGCGTACTCTTTTTCGAATGTATCGCCCGGCGATTATTTGCTCACCGCGACGGCGGAAGGACTATCGGTTCAGCAACCGATCAGCCTCCATTTGAAGACGAACGAGGCGCAAACGATCAACGTTAAGCTGATTATCTCCGCTCAGCGGAGCCAGGTGACGGTAACAGCGGCTGACGCGCCGCAATCGATTGATCTGGTCTCAAAGGCCCTCGATGTCGTCGATGTAGCTGAAGCGGAGAGCCGCGGAATTTTCAGCGTTCCCGATGCGCTTGCGCAGGTTCCAGGTTTGCGAGTGACTACTCGCGGCGGTCCGGGAAGTTTTACAACCATTCAGACGCGCGGTCTTCGCGCTACCGATACCGCGTTCCTGATTGATGGATTTCGCTTCCGCGACGATACTGGGGTGCAAGGGGACGCAAGCTCGTTCATCAGCGACCTGTTTCTGGTGGACAGTTCACGAATCGAGGTTCTCCGGGGCTCCGGCTCGTCTTTGTATGGCACCAACTCAATGGCGGGCACGGTCAATATCATCACCGATCATGGCGGAGGTCCGCTGCACGGCGATGTGGACTACCAGGGTGGCGGCCTAGGTTTAAATCGCGGCTTAGCGCAGGTAGCGGGCGGAGCGCTTAGTAACCGGCTGACGTATTCAGGGGGCATTGCGTATCTCAACGAGATAAATGGCGTGAACAACGGCGGCGCAGCGCGAAACTGGTCGGGACAAGGCAGCGCTACGGTTGCCATTACTCCGTCGATAAGGCTTGGCGCGCGGCTGTTCGCGGATACCGATTATCTGCAACTGCAGGTGGACCCCTATCCGGTTGGCCCGCCTACTTCGCTGATTATTCCCGCTATTCCGCCATCGTCTGCCCAGCTTGCCCTCGCCAACGCGGGCCTTCCGTTCGATACAACCGGTGCTACCTTCGTGCCCGCATTGAACGATCCCGATGCGCGCCGCAACGCGCATTTCATCAGCAGTCTTTTGCATCTCGATCAGCAGGTGACATCGAAGTTCTCGTGGCGACTCTCCTATCAGCACACAGGGACACATCGCGACAACCTCGACGGACCCGGCGGTCCTGGCCCGTTCCAGCCGCTGTTCAACACATCGGATCTCTACAACGGAGGTATCGATACGGCTCAAGCACGCGTCGATTACATTGCCGCGCCGTCGCAACTCATCACCGGGGGCTACGAGTTCGAACGCGAAACCTACACCAACCTCGGCACCGACGAGAATCCGGACGTCGCGCAAAGAACCTATTCGCTCACTCTCGCCAACCAGCGCAGCAACGCCGCGTTCGTGCAGGACCAGTTACAGCTATTCCGAGGAAAACTTCTGATTCTGCTTTCTGGGCGATTTCAATCGTTTCGGCTTAATAATCCCGAATTTTATGGAGGCAATTCACCTTACGCGGGCGTCCCGCTGCCATTGCCGGCGAGCGCCTACACTGGGGACGCGTCGCTAGCGTATTACATACACCGCTCTTCGACCAAGTTCCGAGCGCACGTGGGCAACGCTTTTCGCGAGCCGTCCCTTTATGAGAGATTCGGGACGTACTTCCTGGGAGGAACGTTCACGCCTTACGGCGATCCTCGTTTGAGTCCCGAGCGTTCCATCTCGACCGACGGGGGCATCGACCAGTATCTGTGGCATGAACGGCTGCGCCTGAGCGGCACGTTCTTTTACACACATCTCCAACAGGTGATTGCATTCGACGACGGATCGATCATCACGCCCGCAACCGATCCCTACGGCCGCTTAGGCGGCTATTTCAATACCGGCGGCGGTCTGTCTCACGGCGTGGAGCTCAGCGGAGAATTCCGGCCGGCGCGAAAGACCGTGATCTTGGCCGCATACACGTACACCGACGCACTCGACAAGTTTTCGGAATTCAGCACTGGGACCGGCGTCGAGCCGCTCCAGGTCCCACGCATCTTTCGCAATACCGTGACTTTCCGCGCCTCACAGCAGTTAACGAAGCGGCTGGACGTGGCTGCCGATTTTGTGGGTGGAAGCAATTTTCTGTATCCTCTGTACGGCTTCGCCTACCGTTTCGATGGCCCGCGGCAACTTGGGCTTTCGGCGAACTATACGATACCCGTGAGCGACCGTTACAGCGTGCGGCTCTACACGCGCGTTTGGAATGTGCTCAATCAAACCTATTTTGAAGACGGGTTTCAGATGCCGGGGCGCTGGGCGGTAGGCGGTCTGCGATTTAGTTTCTAGCGCGCAGCATTCGGCCGCGTGGGCCGCTAAAATTCGGGAACGACCCTCGGGTATTTCGCGTTACCATTGGCATGCCTGGAGGGATCGTTTGATGTTACGCTGGCTACTGCCTTTTCTGGCTCTTGGAGTTTGCACCTGCTTGCGCGCCGACCTGCCGCCGATGATCGATCGGGACGCCTTTTTCGGAGAAGTAAAAATTATTGCGGCGAAGATCTCTCCCGATGGCAAGTACATTTCGTTCTTGAAGCCATACAAAGGCACGCGCAACATCTGGGTCAAGAAGGCTGACGAGCCGTTCTCGGCCGCTAAGCCCATGAGCGCCGAAACCAAGCGGCCTGTCTCGGCGTATTTCTGGAGCCGGGACGGAAAATTTCTGCTATACGCGCAGGATCAACTCGGAGATGAGAATTTCAACATTTACGCCATCGACCCCGCGGCCGCTCCCGACACGGCCACTGGTGTGCCTCCCGTGCGGAACATTACGGATGCGAAAGGCGCGAGGGCGCTCATTTATGCGCTGCCGAAAAACGATCCGGACACAGTGTATATCGGTCTCAATAATCGCGACAAAGCCTGGCACGATCTCTTCAAGTTGAAGATCTCGACCGGCGAGCGAACGTTAATGCGCAAAAACACGGATCGAGTGGCCGACTGGGTATTCGATAACAACGGAGCGCTGCGGCTTGCGCTGCGAACGGACGATAAAGGGAACACGGAGATTCTTCGCGTCGATTCGGACAAGATGGCGCTCATGTACTCTTGCGACGTCTTCGAACAATGCGCTCCCATTCACTTCGACCAAGCCAATCGAAAGGTGTACCTGATCACAAATAAGGGACAGAATACAAATCTGATCGAACTGGCCCTCCTCGATCCGCAAACGGGCGACACAACAGCGGTCGAGAACGATCCAGAGAAGCGAGTCGACCTCGAGAACGCTATGTTCTCCGATGTCGATGACCGGTTGCTCGCTACTTTTTATTACGACGACCGCGAACGCATTTATTGGAAGGATCGCACGTTTGAAGCCGATTACAAATGGCTGAGCAGCAAATTACCCGGAATGGAGTTCGAGTTCAGTTCGCATACAAATGACGAAAACGTGTGGATCATCTCCGCGCACAGCGATGTTGAACCGGGCGAAACCTATCTGTTTGACCGCAAGACCAAGAGGCTAGCTTTGCAGTACCGAGTACGCGACGAGATACCGCGCGCTTCCTTGGCGCGGATGGAAACGATTCGTTACAAATCGTCGGATGGTCTTGAGATCCCGGCATATCTCACCGTTCCCAAAGGCATTCCTGCTAAAGGTTTGCCCCTGGTCGTCTTTCCACACGGCGGACCTTGGGGACGCGACCAATGGGGTTATCACACCTTCGCTCAATTTTTCGCCAACCGCGGTTACGCTGTCCTGCAGCCGAATTTCCGCGCTTCGACTGGTTATGGAAAGAAGTTCCTAAATGCGGGCAATGGCGAGTGGGGACGGAAGATGCAGGACGACCTGACGTGGGGCGTAAAGTATCTGGTCGCGCAAGGCACGGTCAATCCGGCGCGTGTCGGCATTGCGGGCGGCTCGTACGGCGGCTACGCAACGCTCGCCGGTGTCGCGTTCACACCGGACCTTTACGCTGCGGCGGTCGCCATCGTAGCGCCGTCCGACCTGACCTTTCTGCTGCATTCGATTCCGCCTTATTGGGAAGCGGCGCGAAAAATCATGTATGCCCGCATGGCGGACCCAGATACGCCGGAGGGGAAGAAACTACTGGAATCCGAGTCGCCCGTGAATGCCGCCGGGCAGATCAGAACGCCATTGATGGTCGTGCAGGGCGCTAACGATCCGCGCGTGAACAAACGCAATTCCGATGAGATCGTGATTGCAGTTCGCGACAAGGGCGTTCCCGTCGAGTATCTGGTTGCGCCCGACGAGGGACACGGTTTTGCACGACCCATCAATAATCTCGCCATGGTGGCCGAGATGGAAAAATTTCTGGCGAAGTACCTCGACGGGCGCTATCAGGAATCCATGCCGGCGGATGTCGCGGAGCGGCTGAAACAGATTACGGTCGATCCGAAGAGTGTGGCCTTGGCTCCGCGGCTCGACCCTTCGAAGGTGGGCCTGCCCAAGCCGGATCGCGATCTCACGCCTGGCTCGGAAAAATTCAAGGCAAACCTTCAGGCGGGTGGGCAGACAATGAGCCTCGATACAAATAGCGAGGTCAAGGATCAATCGAACCAATGGTCGATTGCGGAGACGATGAATACGCCGATGGGCGCCGCGACCGATACTATGCTTCTCGAAAAGGGAACGCTGATTGCGAAGGAGCGCCACATCAAACAGGGCCCGGTGGCGTTCGATTTGATCTACGCAGGCAACAGGGTTACGGGCTCGATGGCGATGAATGGACAGAATAAGCCGGTCGATGTCGATCTGGGTGGACCAGCGTTTGCCGAAGGCTCGGCGGCGATGCAGAGCATAGCTGCCCTTCCATTGTCCGACGGATACAAGACGACTTTTCGCAACTTCGATGTCCAGAAGTTACAGCCGAAGCTGATGCAGCTTGCTGTCACCGGCAGCGAGACCGTGACGGTGGCGGCAGGAACCTTCGAAGCCTATAAGGTGGAGGTCACGCCCACGGACGGCGGCGCCGACAAGCTGACGTTGTGGATTGCGAAAAATGAGCGAAAGCCGGTAAAGTATGAAGCCACTCTCGCTTCCATGGGAGGGGCAAAGCTCAGCGGCGAGTTACAACCTTAGAGCGAATCACCCCAACACCTCCTATAGAACAACTCCTCTTTTCGGCCTCTTCAGCCCACAATCGTGTGGCTTTTCAAGTCCACTGTTACCTGATCGCTCGGCGACTTAAATATCTGGCCGGGAATGGCGTCGTGAAACTCGACACGGATCTCCGTGTCGTTGGCGACCACGCGCAAGTATCCGTAGTTCTGATCGTCGTAGTTGTCGAGGACTACATCTTTGGTGAGAGCGAGCGGTGTGCGGATGGCGCCTCCATGCGCTGTTCTCATCTTCACCAGCCCATGGCCGCCCGATCCGCAGACAATGTAAGGCGTCTGGAGCTTAGCCACTGCCCTCGTATAGCGCTGGTAGTTATGAGCATGACCAGAGAACACGAGGTGGGGCCAGAAGTTCGCCGATTGGAAACATTGATCGAGGTCCTTCAGCATGCGGGGGCTGCCGATGTGATCCAATCCGCCTGTATACGGCGGATGATGCACGGCGACAATCACGGCCACTCCTGCTTTCTTCAGGCGCTTCATTTGTGCTTCGAGGAACGTTAGCTGCTGGTCGTCAACGGGCGACCGCCGATTGCCCTCGCTCGAGATCACGCCCGGATCTTCGAGCACGTTTGAATAAAGGCCAACGATGCTCACAAACGGCGCATCGAACGCGAAGTAGACAGCAGGCGCGGTCATCGCAGTTCGAAGAAGACCAGCTGCTTCGGGCGTGTGCGCTGGTTCGCTGTTCACGAAATTTCGAAGAAAGGCATCGAGTGATGGCGCCGCGTCGCCTGAATAGACCACGCCGTCGTGATTGCCTGGAATAGCGACTATCGGAGCGGGGTAGTTCCGGTAGGGCTCGTAGAACTGATCGTAATAGTATTTCCCTTCGCCGAAGCTGTAAATCACATCGCCCAAGTGATAGAGGAAGGCAGGAACATCTGCCGGCGCTTCATCCTGAAAATCGGCCACCATCTTGTCCGCAACGAGAGACTGTGTTTCGGGGCCTGTTACCGATCCCGTATCTCCCACCGAGTGAACGACAATTTGGCCATTTTGCGTTATCTGTTTTACCCTGCTCGCGCCCTGGTCGCCAAGGACCGATTCGAGTGTCAGAACAAGATTGGACGGATCGCGAGGCGCCGGTACGGGTTCGAGAAGTTTCGGATTTACTTTTTTATATAGATCCGAATCCGACGGATGCGGCACGGCAAAGCCTGTCGGATCGGGCGACGGCCGAGGCTGTCCGAACTCGGGCTGCCCCTCGCTCGAGGGGAATTCGCCAACAGTCTGCGTCTTCTTCTTCTTTTTGCTCATTCGTTCTCCTCGCTCCTTCATACCTGCCCAGCCATTACAG
>JBAUZG010000189.1:0-6009 GCA_049585195.1 Bryobacteraceae bacterium
ACTCTCAAGCCATTCAAACCTGCCTGAATCAAGCCGGCGCGATCGCAAGCGGTGCCCATAACGCAACACTCGTCAAATTCGGTGCGAAGCGATACGCAATAGTAAAGCCTCTGCTAGTTCCTGCGCATGTCTATCTTTCAGGAGATGAGCATGGGCAAACAACGCTCTATATCCCCACATCGTCGCTAGCCGCCTCGGGATGGATCAATGGCCGCTCCTATTTTGGGCTGCTGAACCTCACCATTCAGTCAAACTCCGAGCGGATTCTCTCGAATCTTTCATCTACCGCCACAGACCTGGGCCACATCCTCATCGATCACGTGAACATCGACGTTACCGATCCTGTAGGCCGGCGCCCCGACTGGCCGGGTACGCACGACGTGCAGCTGCGCATCTCATCCGCCTTGACGAATGGTTTGAAAGATACTTTGCAGTTGCAAGGTGACGACATTCGTATTATGCGCACCACCGTGAAGAGCACCGGCCGGGCTCTAATTATGAACAAAGCCTCTGCGGTATACCTGGATGGCGACGCATTCTTGAGCGGCTACGTTGGCTGGTACAATCTTCAGAACTGCGACGGGGTTATTTTTCAAAACAGCCGAATTTCCGGCACTGATCCCTTTGCGTCAGGTGGCTCCTACTCCGCCGGTCCCGGCATCTCCGAGAACATCTATACGGCTTCAAACGTCTACGAGCACTTACCCGGAAACAATGGTGAAGCCCTGACAACCGACGGCCCCGGCGGCGCTTACTTTGGACATCTGTCTAGCGTCGCTGCCAACCGCCTTACTCTTGCTTCCGATCCAAACTGGAAAAATAGCAATTGGCGCGGAGCGTCTGTCGCAATCCTGGGCGGCCGCGGCGCCGGTCAATACCGAATCATCACCAGTGCTTCCAGTCGAGATGTCGAGATCGAATCGCCTTTCGATATTTCTCCCGATGAAACCTCCCTCGTCTCGATTATCCCCACGCAGCGCCACTACATCATTGTGAATAACCGCGCCACAGACGCGGGCATCGGATTCCAATTTTATGGAACAGTGTTTGAAAGCGTGATGGCGGCGAATGCGGTGAGCCGCTCAGGAGGAATCTTTCTGCATGCCGGGCGGTATGGCGACGGCATTCAGCCAAACTTTTTCGTTCAGGTCCTCTATAACCGCATTGTTCAACGCGGGTCTTTCAAAGGCGGCCCCGATAACCCGAATATTAGCGACCCTGGGCTCGTTCAGGTCCACTGCGCAGCGCCATCCGCAACACTTGGAGTTGTCGTACGAGGCAACGATCTCAGCGATCAGGGTCAAATCAGGATTCTCAACCGCAGCGACACGATCCACGGACTGGTATTGGAGAAAAATGCGGCCTCCAGCCCGAACAATGCACTCCAAATTCAACAAAGATCAGACGGAGTAGTCATTCGGTAGGCGTCTTCCCGAAAATATGCGCCTGTAACACCGCATCCAATCTACTCTCATACGCCCGCCGCTGCTCCCAGCTCCATTGCCTCATCGGGAATACCGCCTTCAGCTCCGCATCTAACGTTCGCTCCGCAGCTGACTTATTCGCCGTGTCCTTGACCACCTTCTCTGGTATTGCCTTCTTTGACAACATGCTTCCTCCCCCAGCTCCTCTGATACCCCCTGGAATCGGCGCCGTCTCATTGGTTCTCTCTAAACAACTGAAAACACAGCCAGACAAATTTAGCGATTGTTGTGACTCACCTCTACCTAGTCACCTAACCGCCTAACGACTTAACTGCCTAACTTCATCAGTACCAACTTTTTCCAATTTCTAACTCACTTCCATTCAAATAGTTACGTCTTGCGCTACCTCCGCCGCTCATACCCGCCTGCCACTCTTTCTCTCTCGGGCAAACTACGCCCGAAAAGAAGGAGAACTTACTCTTGCCGGCAAACTCAACATATGATGACACGCCCTCGGCGAATCATATTCCTAAGAAACAGTCCATGTATCAGGGTCGCCCCTATCCCGACCCCGATAAGCCTAAAACTCCAGACGGTCTCACTCTTCCGCTGCCGCCAGGATCGCTCATCAAAGGCTTGCCGGAGATGCTCGACGGACACGAGGCCGATGTCCCCGACCATTTCACGATCGGTTTCGACCCCGGCTTTTGGGGCGGCGACTCCCTCAAAGACGCTTCCTCCCACGCCGACGCCGAGGTCTGGGAAGAATGGGCCCAGATCCCGAGCGAAGAACATGCCCGCCGCGCCCGATCCGGACCGAAAACTGATACCGGCAAGCAGCGCATCCGCCTCAACGCCCTTAAACATGGACTTTGCGCCAAATCCATCATCGTCCCTGGCGAATCTCAGGACGACTACGACGACATGCGCGCCGATCTGCTCGATCAATTCAAAGCCGACACGCCTCAAGAGGGCATTCTGGTCGACCAGCTCGCTCAATCCTATTGGCTCCTGCTTCGTGCCCGCCGCAAAGAAACCGAGCTTCTCGCCCATCAGGCCAATCTTCAGGTCTGGGAGTGGACCGATGAATATCTTCGATCTGTCGAACGCTTCAACCGTTACCGCAACGGCGCCGAACGTGCCTACCAGCGCGCCCTCGCTACCCTTCAAAAGTTTCAACGGGAATGGAAAAAATCGAACGGCACCCCAAGGCGCGAGCGGGTTCAGGTCCGCCACCTCATCTTCAACTTCGGGCCCAAGGACAACCAGTTTGTCCTTCGAACTGTTTCGTACGGCGAGAATCTCAAGGAGAAATACGTCGAGCGCATCCCGCTTTCCATCTACCGGAATGGCCTCTACTACCAGCCCGACCCCGAACCGGAGCCCCTCGAACCTCAAGCTATGTAACTAGAGATACAAAGCTACGGGATGCCCAAGCCCTAAGTGTGCCTGAAACTCACCCGGGGGGTGGGCTTTAGCCCGCGTGGGGCTTCAGCCCCGCTTCTTCCACCATGTCCAAAATCGCCCTAATCGACTACGGATGCCACTCCTTTACTTTCCGCCTGGCCGCGCACTTACAAACCAATGGCATTTCGATTAACTACTACGCCAACGGCTCTCTCGAAAGCCCTAACTTACAATCGCTGCCAACCTGGCAAAAGAACTTCCCCGATCTGGTCCGCATCGTGCGAACCGCCCAGCCCTACGGCAAGATGAACCTTCGCGAACGCCTGATGGGCGAACTCGACTGGGCGTCACGCTGCGTCAAAGCTCTCGAACAGTCGCCGCCCAGCTCTATCGTCTGTTCCTGCCTTCCACTTCCCGTCGTATCCAAAATCCAGTCATGGGCCCGGCGCCATCGCATCCCTTTCGTCTACTGGCTTCAGGATCTCCAAAGCATCGCCATCGCCGAGCTGCTTGGCAATCGTCTTGGAGCCGTCGGTGCGGCTCTCGGATGGATCGCCAAGAATCTCGAACTGACACTCCTCAAGAGAAGCGATCATGTCATCGCCATCGCACGCGCCCACGAACGGTTCCTTCCTTCACAAGTCCGCGATGCAGAACGATTCACTACGCTCGAAAACTGGGCCAATATCGAAGACATTCCGCTTCTGCCGCATGAGAACGATTGGGCCGCGCAGCACCGGCTCCACAACACGGTCAATATCGTCTATTCCGGCACGCTTGGCTTCAAACACGATTTGACCGTATTTCCAGCCCTTGCCGCCGCATTTTCCGATCAGCCGCATGTCCGCATCGTAGTCGTCAGCAGTGGCGCGGCCGCCGATCATTTGCTTCGAGAAGCCAAACGGTCAAACCTCGCAAACCTCATTGTTCTCCCCTTTCAGCCCTACGAATACCTCCCGAGCGTGTTGGCATCGGCCGCCATCCTGATCGCGCCTCTCGATCCGTCCGCCGGCTCATTTTGCGTGCCGTCGAAGATCCTTTCCTACTTGTGCGCAGGCCGGCCCAGCGTGTTAGCCATCGATCGGGAGAATCCCGCCGCTCAAATGATTACCGCCGCCAAAGCCGGCATCATTGTGAAGCCCGGCGATACTGGCGCATTTGTTAGCGCGATTCAAAGCTTGGCAAGCGACTCGCTCTGGCAACAGCGCCTCGGGGGAGCCGCACGCGCCTATGCCGAAGCAACGTTCAAGATCGAAAACGTCTCCACTCGCTTCCTGCAGATCCTCCAATCCGCTGGCATCACCATCCACCAAGGAGCCGTAGGCGTAACTCCTGTACCTAACTACCTAACGACCTAACGACTTAATTACTTACGGATATGGAATCTCAATTCACGACCAGCGCACTAGCTCTCTCTCAAGAAGCCATTCCGGTACCAGTGCGAGTTTCACGGCCGGTCGGAACCATTCTGTGCCTGCTCATCTCCGACACGCTTGCGATTCTAACTGCGTTACTAATCGCCCTGCAGTTGAGGACTTATTTCATTCCAACTGAAACAGCGCCTGCCGTAAGCACAATCCTTCCCGCTCTTCTATTAGCCTTATGCAGTTTCGTCGCCGCGGGCCTCTATCCGGGAGTGTGCGCCAATCCCGTCGAAGAGCTGCGGCGTTCTTTCTTCGCAACCAGCCTCGCCTTCATCTGCCTGAGTGCCTCGAGTTTCTTCTTGCGCGACATGTCTCAGTCGCGGCTCACGTTTCTCTTCGGTTGGATGCTGACTACGATGCTTGTCCCCTCCGGACGTTCGTTGATGCGCGCGCTCTTTGCCCAGCAGCCCTGGTGGGGCTCATCCGTCGTCATCCTTGGAGCCGGGCAAACTGGAAAGCGTCTCTTAGACACTCTTGCCAGCGATCCTAAAATCGGTCTCAAGCCCGTCGCTGTACTCGACGACAATCCCGAACAGTATCAGCACCTGGGCGATCACTTGATAACCGGGCCGCTCTCCCTCTCGCTCGATATAAGCCGCGATCATCGTATCTCGTATGCCATCGTCTGCATGCCTGGCTTGTCCCGAAAAGAGCTCCTGTGTTTGCTCGACAAGTATGGCCATTGCTTCGGCCACGTGATGGTGATCCCCGACCTCATCGGTATGACCAGCCTGGGACTTAGTGTGCGCGAAATCGGCGGAATCATCGGGCTCGAAGTCACTCAAAGACTGTTGCTTCCCAGTGCCCAGTTCGCCAAGCGTACTCTCGATCTGATTATTGCGCTTTCGCTCGCCCCGCTCGTCTTCATCATATTTATCGTCTTCGCCATCCTCATCAAACTCGAATCCGACGGCCCGGTCTTGCTCGCCAACGAAAGAATCGGCATGTACGGACGGAAGTTCAAAGCGTGGAAATTGCGAAGCATGCTCGTCAATGGCGATGAAGTTCTCGAAGCGCACTTCAAAAAGCATCCCGAAGACCTTCCGCAATGGGAAGCCACTCAGAAATTGAAAAACGATCCCAGAGTAACGCGTGTTGGCCGAATTATCAGAAAAGCCAGCATCGACGAGCTGCCTCAGCTCTGGAACGTGCTCATCGGGGAAATGAGCATTGTCGGACCTCGCCCTATGCTTGAATCGCAGGTTGCCCTCTACGGCCCCGCCTTCGAGTCGTACCGGCGCGTTCGCCCCGGAATTACCGGCTTATGGCAAATTTCCGGACGTAATCACCTGACATTCGCCGAACGTGCCCGCCTCGATGCCTACACTATCCGTAACTGGTCCGTCTGGCTCGACCTTTATATCCTCGCGCGAACAATTGTTGTCGTTTTCACCGCCCATGGAGCCTACTAACTCGTGGCGTGGGCGCTCGCTCGCCGCTCGCTTCCCGCTCATCCTGCTTGCCTTCGGAGCTTGCGTTTATTCCGCGATGCTGGCAAAATCAACGCCCCAGTCTTCGCTTGAATCGAACCCGTTTCAGGCCGAGGCCTGGATTCAATTGGGGCTTCGAGCTGAATTGACGCAACACGACACAGCCCGCGCCGAGCACTACTATTTAGAGGCCGCTCGAGTCAACCACATGTTTCTCCCTCTGTGGACCCTCACTAATTTCTATTTCCGACAGCAAAATAAGCCAAAGTTTTTCGATTCCGCCAAACGCGCTCTTGAGATTACTCCGTACGATATCCGTCCTAT
>JBAUZG010000190.1:0-5476 GCA_049585195.1 Bryobacteraceae bacterium
TGGCACCTCGATGTCGGTTCATCGCATCCTGGGGGTGTAGAAGCTCCCAAGGGTTAGGCTGTTCGCCTATTAAAGCGGTACGTGAACTGGGTTCAGAACGTCGCGAGACAGTTCGGTCCCTATCTGTGGTGGGCGCAGGAGATTTGCAGGGGCTTGTCCTTAGTACGAGAGGACCGGGATGAACAGACCTCTTGTGATCCAGTTGTCACGCCAGTGGCACAGCTGGGTAGCGAAGTCTGGTCAGGATAAGTGCTGAATGCATATAAGTACGAAACCTTCCCTAAGATGAGATCTCCCTGAAGAGCCGTGATAGACGATCACGTTGATAGGACGGATGTGTAAGCGCAGTAATGCGTTAAGCTGACCGTTACTAATAGCTCGTTCGGCTTGACCATAAAATGAACTCTATTTTCAGAGTAATTTCTTTCTAATAGCTTCTTTTCGTTGCCCGTCAATTCTATTTCCTGAACCGATAGTCGTAACCGAGCCGCGACCGTAAGGGAGCGGTCTCACGAAAAGTTTTTCGACTTTCGGGTGATCCAAGCGAGAGGGTCCCACCCGTTCCCATCCCGAACACGGCCGTTAAGCCTCTCAGCCCCGATGGTACTGCATGCGCAAGTGTGTGGGAGAGTAGGACGTCGCCCGATTAAACACCACGAAGCCCCGGCATCAAAACCGGGGCTTTTGGCTTTTTAGAGGCCATTGATCGGGCTATACATACTCGAGCAACGTCATGAACCCAAAGTCCATATGGAGCTGCTGATGGCAGTGAAATAAAGTAAGCCCTGGGTTATCGGCGACGAAATCGACTTCCACTTCTTGATAGCCTCCGACCATCACCACGTCCTTCATCACGCCGGAGGTAGGCTGACCGGCGAAGCGCGTTAGCTCGAAGCTGTGGCGGTGAAGGTGGATGGGATGAATATCGTCGCTCGCGTTTCGCATGCGGATGCGATACCGCTTGCCTTGCTGAAGATGAAACGACGGTTTCATTTCCATCGGGATGTTGGCGTAAGCGACGCCGTTGATGGTCCACCGGTTAAATCCATTGTCGGCTGCATTCTCCTTTTCAAACGTCATGTGGAAGACTTGGTCTGGCTCGGCGACGGATGGAACGGCATGGCCGAAACGCGTGTAATTCCACCGGAATGGCTTCGGCGGGATCCACTGCGGCTTGCCCTTATATCCGGCGTATTCAACGACAGTTCCCATGCCATGATTGCGGTCGTCATCAGCGAGATCCCCCATGATCCACACGCCAGGATGATTCATCTCGACAAAAGCCGAGATCCGTTCCGCCGTGCCGATCCACAATCCTGGGCTACGGACCGGCTTCGGAAGCGGATTCCCGTCCATCGCAACGATGGTGAACTCGTGCCCCGGCAGAGCCAAACTGCGGATCTCCGTGGCGCTGCCATTTAGTACATGAAAAAGAACGCGCTCACCTTGCTTTACGCGGACCGGCTCGCCGTGGCCTAGCATTCGCCCGTTGATGGTAAACGATCCGTAGCCGACTTCGAAGCCATGAGGCATGCCCTTGGCAAGTGAGGCCTTCATCGAGTTCTCGCCCTTCTCCTTGAGGCTTTCGACTGCCGCAGCCGGCGACAAAAAATCCGAGGCCATATCGCCACCTCGGCTAAAAGTCGGCTCAAACTCTTTCAAAGTGAGAAACACTTCGCGGTCATAATTGCCCGGATTCTCATTCGGTTCGATGTAGACGGGTCCGACTTCACCGCTGTACTGCCCTGCGCTGAGGTTTGCACGCGCGCGCACATGCGTGTGATAGAAGCGCACTCCGGATGGCTTAGGAACGAAGGAAATGCGGCGGCTGCCATGAGCAGGAATGAACGGCGTACCTTCTTCGGCCGCTCCGTCTATATCGGTCGAAACAGACTGCCCATGCCAGTGCAACTGCTCCGGCGTGTCCGTTTCATTGCGGATATTGATCGTTACCTCGCGGCCTTCCTTGAAGCGGAGCAGCGGCCCTGGAAACTGGCCATTGTAGGTGGTTAGGGATATGATGCGTTGCGGCGCAATCTCGATGGGTTTCACGGCAATGACCAGCGTGTAATCAACTTGCTCTTGCGCATTCGCCGATGTATCTACCAGACCAGTTAGCAAGATGCGGCCAGCAGCAGCGCCTGCCGCGTGCAAGAACCGTCGTCTTGTCTCACGGAAGGCCATTAGATCACTTTCCTTTCTCATGCCCTTGCCGTAACCCCGAGCCGTCTCGGAGCTCATCCCTAGCCCGCTCTACGATTTCGTCGCCCGCCTTGAGATCTCCAAACACTTCGACCAGATTGCCCAGCGTATGGGACGCGCACAGCAATCTGGTCGCAAACCACGTGATTAAAGAGGTGCTGGCTTGAACCTGCGGTTCTAGCGTCCAGTCTCAAACAGGCTGTGATTCGCATAGACTTCGGTGTGGCTGACCAATTGAGGATTGTCGTTCTTTCATCCGAATCCTTCCCTTATACCGAGGCCAAAACAGTCTCATCCCACATCGGCTCGGCCGAAATCCTCACGTTTCGGGCGGGATAGACCCCTCGCACTTCGTTGACAGGCATCAAATTGTCTGATCCATCGACGCTTCCGGCTAAATGAACGCTTCTCGGAGCGGACTGTGAGGCGAGCACCGGCAGATCGGTGTTTGCGAAGAGTCGCCAGGCAAAGTTCGCCAGCGGTTGGCGGTAGATCTCCGTTTCCAGAACACTTTGGAAGGAGACGAGACCGCCGCTCAGATAAATGGAAGAGATGTCCGGACAGGCAGCAAACGCAAATAAGGCCGGAACAGTGAGATGCCCTCGGGCAGCGAGAGCGACCTGCCGGTTACCAGGTGGAAGCTCGTTCTGAACAGCACGTGTGGCGGCCAAAATGTCGTCGATCCTTTGGGCTAGTAAGGAATGCCCCAGGATAAGCGATGCCCAGGCGAAGTCCTCTTCCGAGTCATGCGGGATCGTATAACCGGGATTGCCGCGGCCGACTTCCGGTCGATTATCTCCGATACCACGAACGTCAACTGCAAGCAGTCGACGGCCCGAGCGTGTTGTCCGGTGAAGCACACCGTCTTCGTGCGCATCTGCATTTCGGCCGCGATCGTCTAAAACGAGCAGGGGAGGCCGCTCTGAGCTGGTCTTAGCGGGAACAAACCACCAGCCGGGGATCCACACTTCCGGGGCAGAGTTGACTTCGGCGGCTGTGACGCGAACTCCAGGAAAAGCAACTTCCGCGAGACTTCGCAATCTATAGTCCCGGTTCGGAAGTTGAATCGACAGCGCCTTCATCCACGTGGTTTGTGGCGGGGCGGGCCGCAACGAGGCTGCTTTGCGCTTTACGAAATCGAAGACTCGCAAGCTCGCGAAATCGCGGGTCACGTTGCCTGTCGCTCCAGCCCAAAGAACAGCGTCGGGTTCCGGTGCGACGGGTGGTTCGTCAGTGATTGTTCGATCGGATCGCAGGAGCCAGCGTTCGAACCAGTTGTAAATGCCCAACCGGAGAGAGTAGGTGAGGGCGTGCGGAAGTGGCGTACTGTTCCAGCCCAAATGATCGGGGTGGCCCAGGAGTCCATAAACCTTGGCCAAGCGTTCGTACTGCTCGCGTCCGTCTTCGAGATATCGCGGAGAATATGTGCCAAAGAAATCATGAGCGCTGACTTGTAGCAACAGGGGTTTGGGAGCAATAGGATAGAGAAGGTCCCATCGATCAAAGCCGACTAACCCGGAGCCGATAAAGTTCTGTTCTGCATCATCGGTAGATCCAGGCGGGTTGAAGGCGGCACAAGCGACGTCCTCCGTATTTCCAGAAGAAACGGCGGCCGCGCTGAGACGCTCGTCAGCACAGGCCAGGAGCATCGTGAGCGTGCCGCCGCCGGATTGGCCGGTAGAAGCTAGCCGCGTTGGATCGACCATCGGATGCGAAGCAAGATAATCCAGACTTCGAATGGCGTCCCAAACTTGGAAGCGCGAGGCGGAGTCGCCCAGCAGAAGTAATTGTCTTCCGGGCAAGCTGTGCTCCTCATCGACCGAGGAGAGCCGGGTGTTCGTGCCGGAGCGGTCTGGATAGCCTATGCGCTCGCCTTGACCCATCGGATCGAACGCAAGCACAATGTGACCGAGGCGGGCCAGCCCTTGGCAGCACTTCTGATAACTCGCGTAGGCTTTGCCGCTATAGTAGTGTCCCATTTGGAAGAGGACGCCCGGATAAGGCGCTCTGCCGGTTGTGGGAATGTACAGATTGGCGCTGACGAATAGTTGCGGCTGACTCTCGTAAACAAGTTTTTGGAGGCGATAACCGGGGCGATCGAATTGCCCTGTTATCCGAGGATTAAGGGGCGTGCGCTCCGGTTTGCCGCCGATAAGCTTCCAGAACGTTTCGCGACACCACGTTTGTCTCTGCCGAACCGAACCGGCATCGTTCAGCAGCTCGAGATTGGCAAGGCGTTTCTCATAAGCTTGCCGGGCAAGCTGGGTAAGATAATCGGGCAAGCACTTGGAGTAATCGCGATAGTAAAAGCCGGAGAGGTCCCGAGCGTTGACTTTCAGCCGAATCGCAAGGCCGGCAGAAATAGAGAGCCACTCGCGTCTAGAGAAGCCGTGCATCGTTCCGTTGCTCATTTTCAAGTTGTTTGCCGGGCAGTTCCGGCCGATTGAGAAATCAGGAACACCACGCTCAAGGTAGCCAAAATCGGTGCTGTTCCTGCTACAACAAATGCGGGGGCATACGAGAAATGATCTACGAGAGTTCCGACAAGCAGGGTAAACAGAGTCCCGCTCATGCCGGCCGCCAATCCGCTGAGCCCGGTCACTGAACCAACAACCTCAGGCGGAAATAAATCAGAAGGGAAAGTAAGGCCCATGGTGGACCAACTGGCGTATCCAAACAAGGCGAAGCAAATGAGGGCCAATGATGAAAAGGGACTCGCGACAAAGACAGCGGGAATGCCCGCCAGAAGCGGAATGCAACTGACTATGCAGATCCATTTACGGGCGCGCAGTACCGGAGTGCCTCGTTTGACCAGCGCTCCTGAACTCAAGCCGCCGGCAAAATTTCCGATATCAGCTGCAATAAAAGGAATCCACGCGAACATTGCTATTTGCTTGAGGCTGAAGCCGCGGGTGTCGCTTAGATATTGCGGAAGCCAGAAGACGTAGAACCACCAGATCGGATCGGTCAGCGATCGCCCTATGACGATCCCCCAAGTTTCCCGGCGTTTCAGAAGCGGCAGCAAGCTTTTGAGGTTTCGGAGATCGAGAGAGCTGCTCGCGGATGGCCCAGTTGCGGAACGCTCTCGAGGATAGACCAGCAACCATAAGAAGAGCCAAAACAAGCCGAGCGCGCCGGAGAACACGAAAGCGCGACGCCATCCGAATTCCAGGGCGATCCAGGGGATTGCGATGGCGGCTATCGCGCCGCCTACACTCGAGCCGCTGTCAAAGATCGCAACCGCCAGGCTGCGCTCTTCCGCTGGAAAAAACTC